>JAGATB010000026.1 GCA_017621495.1 Clostridia bacterium | reverse complement strand
TGATGAACCAAGCAAATGTCCTGCATCACAGAAATTTATCGTTACACCTTCAAATATTTCTATTGGTTTGTTGTATCCGTGTCCTTCAAATAATTTCAGGGACTCCAACGCATCTGCAACAGTATACACAGGCACATATTGCTGATAGCCGGAACGCTCTGCTTTTCTGTTCTGCCACTCTGCTTCCTGTTCTTGAATGTGAGCAGAATCCTGAAGCATTATATTACAAAGCCTATGTGTTGCTTCTGTACAATACACGGGACCTGTGTATCCTTTTGCAACCATTGCCGGAATCATTCCTGAATGGTCTATATGTGCATGAGTAAGGCAAATCGCATCAATATCTGACGGAGCAACAGGCAATTCGCAGTTTTCATATGTATCGCCGCCTTGTTCCATACCGCAGTCAATAAGGATATGCTTTCCACAAGCTTCAAGCAAGGTACAAGAGCCTGTAACCTCATGAGCTGCTCCTATAAATGTTAATTTCATATTCACTTACTCCTCTCCTAATATTTCTCTTCCTTCTTCTTCCGTTATGTATTCAACATCAACCATACATTCTATAACTTTTTTCTGTCGCTGTTTTGCAAGGTCAGATCTGTTGTTTAACGAATATGCTGACGGTGCGTTTGGTCTTCCAACAAGTAAAGTACACTCATAGTCCGTCATACCATTCCGCATTTTTTGCATATGTATATCATACAAGTGTCTTATCTTTAACCTCAACAACATCTTCAATCTGACAGTTAAGAGCTTTACAAATCTTTATAAGAATGGTCAATGCTACTATCTCATTTTTATTAAGCTTTGTTAAAGTTGTTGAGGATATATCTGCAAGTTCCATTAGGTCATGCTTGCGAATATTCCTTTTCTTCAATGTTTCCCATAGTCTTTGATATGTTACCATAGCATAAGCCTCCGAAAATTTATGTATTAATTATACACCTGTTCGACAAAAAAATCAAGACTTCGCTTGATTTTAGTATATTGCATTTCAGTTTACAATTGAGGGGAAAATCTATCGTTATGTGTAAGTGAGAATGATAGTGCCATCAGTTTTGAACTGGCATTCGATATGAAATTTAAGAAATAATCCATACAGAAAATTGTGCAGACAGTATTTGAACAATTTTTTCTGTGTAATATTTAGATAAATACGAGTTAAGGGGATAAAACTTTTGTTTTTCTATACCAATATCCCTTTAACCAATATTTTTTGTTCAATAATCTTGATTTCGTGTAAAATTGCATATATGTTAATCTCGTTTTCGTGTAACCCAATTCCTTAAGGTCTTTTCTTTGGTTAAGGTATATCATTTTTTAATATGGCTGTTATTGATCATTCTGCCATAATTGGCTCAAAAATGTCTTGTGTTGCTTACAAAAATAATTGTCGAGTAATTTCGCCTTAATTCATTCTATCGTCTTACACGGGCAATTCCGTTTGGTTCTATTTGCAATTTCGCTGAATGTATGTTATACTGAAATAAAATTACTAGTGTCGAATTTTTGGTAGTTGGGCATCAAATTTGATGAAATTTTCGGATAGCATCAATAAAGCATCAAAAGGCATAAGGTTCAAAAGAGCAAGTAGCACAAACGGCTCAACAGTGGGAACAATTTGGATGGTCTTTTTAATCTGATACGACCTCCAAAATGGCGTGTGCGACGGGTACCGAAAGCTTTAGCTTTGGGTCGGCGGACACAAGCTGTTGCGAAGCAACAGAAAAGTCTTACTACCCCTGCCGGAATATCGCATTATTCTTCAATAAGAGCTTTTCGTATTTCTCTTGGGGTTTTACCTTTAATTTGCTTAAATTTGCGAGAAAAATAATTTGAATCATTAAATCCGCTTAAAAATGCTATTTCACTAATTGAAGCATCGGTATTGAGGAGCAGTTGCTCTGCCTTATCAACCCTAACTTTATTTAAATACTCTTTAAATGTTTTGCCTGTAAAATCCTTAAATATATGGCAAAAATGATATATATTTATATTAAATCTTTCAGCTATACCGCTAAGTTCTATATCATCTGAAAAGTTTTCGTGTATAAACTTAATCACTTCATTAAGTAATAGCATCCTTTGAGAATATGCCTTGTAATTTTCCTCTTTAAGTTCTTTAAATACATAATCTCTGTATAGCTTTGATAAAATTAAAGCTACATATCCTGTTATTGCAATATCGTCTGCTTTTTCGTGGTTCTTATATTCTTCAATAATACTTTTTGCCATTTCTTCAATTTTAGAATCTTTAATTATCCTGTTAAAAATAGTATTATTGTTTTTGGCAAAATGTTGAGGGACGATTATACATAAATACCTGCAATTACCGTCTATTCCCTCGTGCAATTCATTGCTGTTTATTATAATGAATTCCCCGGCATTGACCCTAAAAACATCGTTCTCGCATCTTTCCACGGTGGTTCCTTCTATTATGTAGTGGATTTCAAGATGTTCATGCCAATGAATAGGAAATAATTGTTTACACATAGTATCATATAAATTAATTCTGATTAATGATGGCGATTCGGGAATTTTTTCGTAAAGCTCAATTTTTTTCATAATACACACCCCTATATGCAACGCAAATTTGTGCTAATTTTTAGCAAGCTTGTTAAGGAAACCCGCATAAATATATTGTATAATAAAACCACGATAAAGTCAACTAAAATATGAGGTGAATTAATATGAAAACTTTGAATGTCGTTTTAATCGGTGCAGGCTCAAGAGGTCAAGCTTATACTAATTTTATGACTGGTGATGAATTTAAGGTTATTGCTGTTGCAGAACCCCTAAAAGAACGTCGAGAATACATAAAAACCAAACATAACATCTCTGACGAAATGTGTTTTAATTCTTGGGAAGAGCTTTTATCTATGCCCAAACTGGCTGATGTAGCTATAATTTCAACTCAAGATCGAATGCATTATGAACCTGCAATGAAAGCAATTTCTTTAGGCTATAATCTTCTTCTTGAAAAGCCTGCAGCTCCCACAGCGAAGGAATGCTTGGACATTGCTTCAGCTGCAAAAGAAAAGGGTGTTAAAATTCTAGTTTGTCACGTTCTCAGATATACACCGTTCTTTTCAAAGATTAAGGAACTTATTCTTGAAGATAAGCTTGGAAAGGTTATCTCAGTACATCATAATGAATGTGTTGGTAATGTACATCAAAGTCATAGCTATGTCAGAGGAAATTGGCATAGCACAGAAAAAAGCTCCAACATGCTCCTTGCTAAATCTTGCCACGATATCGACATAATCCAATGGATTATTGACAGTAAGTGCACAAAAACACAATCCTTTGGCTCACTAAGCTATTTTACTAAAGAAAATGCACCCGATGGTGCTCCTGATTATTGTATAGACGGATGTCCATATGGTGAGCAATGTTATTATAACGCAGTAAAGCTATATCTTGAAAGCGAAAATGATTCTTGGTATGATTGGTTCCGTGATACTGCAACGAGGAAAGTATCCCCATCCGATGAAGAGGTTGAAAATGCTCTTCGAAATACACAGTACGGAAAATGCGTGTTTAAATGTGAAAATGATGTAGTTGATCACCAGGTTGTAAATATGGAATTTGAAAATGGTGCCACAGCTTCCTTTAATATGTGTGCCTTTAACAAAGGTGGCAGAAACATTCGCGTTATGGGAACTAAAGGCGAAATTTATGGCGATATGGAAAATGATATAATCGATCTGTTTGATTTTAGCACAAGAGAACATACTGTTATTAATCCGGCTTCTTGTGGAGTTGATGGTTCTCTCGCAGGCGGACATGGTGGCGGTGACAAAGGCATCCTTGATACCCTTCACCAATACCTTACAGAAGGTTATGATGCTGCTTGGCTTAGTGAAATTGGGATTTCGGTAGAAAATCATCTTGCCACATTTGCAGCGGAAGCTTCACGCCTTGAAAACAAAGTTATAGATGTAGAAGAATACAAAGCATCTTTATTATAAAGTAAAACAGTGGATATGGTTTATACGAATTTCTGAAAAATAAGGTGATAAATCTTGTAAGTATGCGTATGTTATCTATTTAGAAAATATTAACACTGGATTATGTAAACCATTTGTGTTATAATGGTGAGGTATTATGTTGCAAAGGAGGTATTTTCAATGAAGAAAATCATAATATCATCACTTATTACAACAGCAATGCTTACAACAGGTGCTACTGCTGCAACCGTTCATAGAGTTGTGTCCGGAGACACCATGTGGAAGATATCGGTAAAGTACACTACAGGTCTCCCTGAGATTATAGACGCCAATCCTCAGGTTTCCAATCCGGCACTCATATACCCCGGACAGAGCATAAATATTCCTTCCAAGGATTATACGGTTTCCGCCTACGAGAGTGAGGTTGTGCGCCTGGTAAATGAAATACGTGTACAAAACGGCCTCAAGCCTCTGGAGGAGAATTGGGAGCTGAGCCGTGTAGCCAGGTATAAATCACAGGACATGAAGGACAATAACTACTTCTCACACACCAGCCCCGTGTACGGGTCACCTTTTCAGATGATGAAGAGCTTCGGCATATCATACAGAAGTGCCGCAGAGAATATAGCCAAAGGTCAATCCACACCTCAGGCTGTGGTAAACGCATGGATGAATTCTTCCGGTCACAGAGCCAATATCCTGAATTCATCTTATACTCATATAGGTGTGGGATATGTGAAATCCGGCAACTACTGGACACAGATGTTTATAGGTAAATAAAATGCAGAAAGCGGCTTCAGTTGAAGTCGCTTTCTTGTATGTTTTCGGTTATTACATAATACGTCTCTGTAAGGTGGGGGTGCTTAAGCCCTCCCAGATATGATGCCACCACTGCGGTACGGGTGTTTTCCAGATATTCCGGCAGTATCATGGTGACAAATTCTATAGCGCTTACATCGCCTGCCATCACTGCGGCTATGTTTTGCATGAGGAATGCCGGCTGCATATTAATCTCCAGCATATACGGGTATTCCACTCCCTCGGGGGCTTTGGTAACTTCAAATGTGCAGTAATTGAGAGACTCTTTGGCGTAGGACTCGTTAAGTGCGGCTGTTACCTCTGCGCCTTCTGCCTCGCTTTCCAGACCTATATAGATTTTGCCGTCGTCACGATAGGTGTAGCAGCCCTTCCTGTCGGCGGAGCATGATGCCATAAGTGATGATACCTCCGCTACACTGCCGTTATAGAATTTGTATTTTTTAAGTCCTGTTTTTGCAATCCACTTTTCGCTTAGAGTGTCAGCAACGGAAATACCGGCACTTTTGCCGTATACATTAAATCCCCACTCCGTCATGGGAATGTATGTTACCAAATCATCCTTGTTTACTATGTTGAATATATAGCCGTATTTGTCGGCGTTTTGGTTCGTGGTGGAGTTTGAAGCACCGAAGGTATATGCATAGCAGGTGTAGTCCTCAAGTCTTGATGCACAAATATTGGCTATGGAGCCTCCTCTGGAGTGCCCGGTAATCCATATTATTTTCTTTGCTTCTGGGGCTGTGTTTGCGGCGATGTACTCATCCAAAAGCTTCAGCACTCTGGTGGCAGCTATGTCATAGCCCTCGTGGTTTTCGCTCACAGTGTGGTCGGGGTTTGAGATTTCACCGGAGCCTATGTCAAAGTTTGATGTCCACTCCTTAACAGAGCCGTCGGTACCGCGTATTGTCAGCGATATCAGCTCGGCTTCGGAGCCCGGTGCGCCTATCAGTCTATGACCTGCGGTGATGCTTGTGATGTGGTTATCGGTATAGATGTCCTTAAGGTTGTACTTTTTTATATCTTCAAAGCCGATTCCCTGCAGTATGCCGTCAGCGCCGGAGCTACCCTCCGGGTATATATATGAGTATGAGGTCATTGCCAGTGCGCACGATGCCTTGGCAAGCTCTCTGTTAAATGCTGTATTATCTTTCAAAAATATGTCTGTATCTACAGCGAAGCTCACATCTGTATGAATTTTGTTTTCTTTGTTGTACAGAGTGTTGGCATAAGCCATTATCTCTTTGTATCGGCTTGCCCTGATGGCATTGTACACCATCACAGCTATATCGGCTCTGGAGGCATCGGTGCCTTTTTGCCCCTTAAGGCTGTCTGTTATGTTCACCGCTTCCGCTATCGCCAGATATGCCGCTGACCAGTCGGCGGGATTGGGGGTGATATTTCCTGCGAGCCCTGCTGCTGAGAGAGTCATCTTGACAGCTTCCTCGTACTTGACACTGTCCGAGGGACGGTATATGTCGTTGCCGTCTCCCGATATTATCTTATCCTCGGCGGCGCGTGCTATATATGCTGCTGCCCAGTGCTCGGAGGGCACATCGTCAAATATCTGCTTATTATCCGATGGTGCAGCACCCGCCATGCGGCACACTATGGCAGCCATCTCTGCTCGGGTTACACCTTGCTCCGGTGCGAAGCTGCCGTCCGGATAACCGCTTAATATTCCGGCTTTTTTGAGGTATATAGCCGCTTCAAAGCAGTAGTGCTCAGCACTGATATCGCTGAATTTATCTGCGGATACAGAGCTGTTTATACTGATAATTATCATGAATGCAAGGACTAAGGCTGATATTTTTTTCATGTCTGCAAAATTCCTTTCGGTGTTTTATGTACCAATTTTATTATCTTATGTCGGCATTGACCTTCTCCGGAGGGTTCTCCAGCAGCCATGCATTCTCTGCAAGCCTTTTGAGCTTTTTGAATGCTGTGGCGTAGTAGTGACCGTCACATATCCTTTCGTCACATACTATGGTTACGTCAACGAATTTCCGCTTTTCGGTAGAGCCGTCTTTTTTGGTTACATACTCGGTTCGCTTCATACCCATGGATATAAAGAGCGGTATATTGCCGAAGTCGTACAGATGATGAAAAATCGGCGGTATACCCAAAGACCCTAAATTGGTGATAAACATGGAGCTGTGAAAGGGGCTCAGCTTTGTGATGAACCTGGGCAAAAGTCCGAAGTAGTCCAGCACTTTAAGAAACCACACCGTAAATTTAAGCATGATGCTGGGCAGGAACGTGAGTATCCTCGCCGCACTGTCCATACCGTTGCCGTCGCCCTCGCAGCGGTTTTCCTCTATCATGCCTGCCATGGTGGTGTAGATGTTTTCCAGTGTAGCATCGGCATTTGCAGGGATTTTGAGTACGGTTTCTTGAGCATCAAGTGCCATTTCTTTCTTTATAGTGAGGCACATTTCTATGTTGTTTCTGGCGAAAATCCTCTGCCCTCTGATGAAGCGGTTAATCCCCGGATACGCCGCCACAGTCTGCACATATGCAGCCAGCAGCACATGCATTATCCCAAGCCCGGGGAGCCCTTCGCGTCTCTTCTCCTGTATGTATTTTTCTGTTTCTGTTATGTCAATCCTGGTAGAAAACTGGTTCGATGCGCCGTTCCTGTTTGGCATGAAATACGTGCTCACTACATTCATCGGCGGCAAGGTTTTGATTTTTCTGCCTTCTTTAGCCAAAATATATCCCATCCTTTTTTAGTATATACCTATCATATCAATTGTGTCGAATTTTGTCAAGTAAAAATAAATGGTGATAATTTGAGCAAGTTGACCAACTAACCCATTTACCCATATTGACAAACCGCGACAAAAAATGTATAATTTAAGTATATCAAATTGCAATGTAAAGGAGTACATACCTTATGATAAAAAAATTTGTTTCGGTTATTATTATAATATGCACTATGTTTGCTCTCATTTCCTGTGGTAAAGACGAGAGTGAAAATATAGTGAAAACAGACAAGTGGAACGGCACCTATGTGTGGACCGATGAGAACACCGAGGAATTCAAAATCATAGATGCCAAAGGTATAGATGATGAAACCGTGAGCTTCAGCCTTAAGTCCGCCAGAGAGACCGTGGAGTTTGAAGGCAGCTTCAAAAGTGCCAGCGGCAGATATATTGTGGTTAACATGGGTCCGAGCTGTTTTAAGATATCACTATCTACTGACGGTACCAAGATAACTGTAGATGATATGTGGACAGATGATAAAACACAGAGGACAGAGAATTGGACAGCTAAGTATGAAAGACTCCCCGACGGTGAGAAGGCCCCCGAATTCGGTAATCCTATATGGAACGGTGAATACTTCTGCGAAGAGCTGGGGCAGACTATCACACTCTACGGTATCAAAGAGGGCTTTGTATTGCTTACCTATGATGTGACGGGCGGCTCTGAAGAGGAGACCTTAAGCCTTAAGTGCCTTGAGTATCTGGAGTATGACAAGACACAGGCATTCTTCACCTTGGATGAGAGACTCCTGATACTGGATTTGGTGGAGAACAATACCCGTATAAAGATAACTGATGTCTATATGAATGATTCGGAGAATAAAGGAATAAGCGGTGTATATACACGCAAAATAAAAGAGGACAAAAATGGAGAACAAAAATAACAGAATAACTCAGTGTGAGATGTGTGCATACTATGACCCTGATGAGGAATGCTGTACCATTAATCTCGATGAGGATGATATAGCCCGTTATATGGGGCAGCCATTTTCTCAGTGTTCATATTTCAGTATGTATGATGAATATAAGATAGTAAGGAAGCAGAATTGATTATGCTAAGTCAGTTTTCAAGAAGTGAATTGATATTCGGTAAATCGTCAACAGAAATCTTAAAAAATTCAAGAGTGGCGGTTTTCGGCATCGGAGGTGTGGGCAGTTATATAGCGGAGGCGCTTGCCAGAGCAGGTGTGGGTGCTATAGATATTATAGATGCCGACAGGGTAAACCTCACCAATATTAATCGCCAGCTCATAGCATTGCATTCTACGGAGGGCATGCTGAAAACGGATGTGTGTGAGGCACGTATCAGGGATATCAATCCCCAATGCAACGTGGTAAAGCACGATATGTTTTATCTGCCGGAGTGTGATTTTGATTTTAGTGTATATGATTACGTGGCAGATGCTATAGATACCGTTACCGGCAAAATTGATATTGCGGTTAAGTGTGCAGCTGCGGGAGTAAGGCTCATATCCTCAATGGGTACCGGCAATAAGACAGACCCCACCGCATTTAAGGTGGCGGATATTTATGATACCAAGGTGTGTCCCCTCGCCAGGGTGATGCGTTCGGAACTTAAAAAACGCAAAGTAACCTCTCTTAAGGTGGTATACTCAGAGGAAACACCCCACCCTCAGGACAGGGAGGCTCTGGAGGAGTACCTTGCTCAAAGTGGTGACACAGTGAAAAACTCCATACCGGGCTCCAACCCGTTTGTACCTCCGGTTGCAGGGCTTATCATAGCCTCGGAGATTATTAAGGATTTGATAAATAAGGACGATGCCATATGAATAAAAAAGCATTAATAGCCATGAGCGGCGGTGTGGATTCCAGCGTGTGTGCTTATCTTGCCATTAAGGCGGGCTATGAGTGTGTCGGTGCTACCATGCGCCTTTGTGACAAGGATTTTAGCTCCACCGATGCAGATGATGCGGCAAAGGTGTGTGCTAAGCTGGGTATAGAACACCATGTGTTTGATTTCAGCAAAGAATTCAAAGAAAATGTCATGGACAGGTTTGCCTCGGATTATGAAAAGGGACTGACACCCAATCCATGCATTGAATGTAATAAATATTTAAAGTTCGGTCTGCTTTTCGACAAAGCACGCGCCATGGGATGTGATACAATAGTTACAGGTCACTATGCACGTACCGAAGATACCCCGGAGGGCTATATACTTCGCAAAGCAAAAGATGTGTCAAAGGACCAGAGCTATGTGCTGTATTCCCTGAAACGTGAGATGCTGCCCCATGTGTTTTTTCCACTGGGGGATTATACCAAGGCGGAGGCAAGGGCAATAGCTGAGGAGCAGGGATTTGTCACCGCACGCAAGAGCGACAGTCAGGATATATGCTTCGTGCCGGACGGAGACTACCCACAAGTGATATCCTCTATCACAGGCAGGACTTACCCCGAGGGGAGCTTCGTTGATGAAGACGGCAATGTGCTGGGCACCCACAGGGGAATAATACGCTATACAGTTGGTCAGCGCAAGGGATTGGGACTTGCACTGAAAGAGCCCATGTACGTGAAGGAAAAACGCATAGATACCAATGAAGTAGTATTGTGTACCAACGAGGCGCTGTTTTCAAATGAACTCACGGCGGTAAATTGTAATTGGCTTTCGGAGCTTGGCGATATCGTAAGGGCTAAAGCCAAAATCCGCTACAATCAGACAGAGCAGGATGCCACAGTATATCTTAAGGAGAGCACCACTGCAAGGATAGTGTTTGATAATCCGCAGAGAGCCATAGCCAAGGGGCAGGCGGTAGTAGTATATGACAAAGACAGAGTGCTTGGCGGAGGAACTATTGTATAGGAGCAGGATATGCCCAGAGAATTAGACAAAAAACAATTGGCAGAAAGAAGTATAATAAAGAAGTACCGCAAGGATATATGGAATCCTTTCATAGCGGCGGTGAAGCGCTATAGTCTCATTCAGGAAGGGGACAGGATTGCAGTGTGCATATCCGGCGGCAAGGACTCCATGCTTATGGCAAAGCTCATACAGCAGCTTTGGCGTATAAGCGAGGTACCCTTTGAGGCTGTATATCTGGTGATGGACCCGGGCTACAACGAAGCCAACCGCAGGCGAATTGAGGATAATGCCGCACTGCTTGGCGTGCCCGTAACCATATTTGAGACGGATATATTTGAAGTGGCAGATTCGGTGGACAGCTCTCCCTGCTATCTGTGTGCCAGGATGCGCAGAGGGCACCTGTACTCCAAGGCAAAGGAGCTGGGCTGCAATAAGATAGCCCTGGGGCACCACTTAAATGACGTCATAGAGACCACTCTCATGGGTATGATGTACGGCTCCCAGATACAGGGTATGCTGCCCCGGCTTAAGAGTACTAACTTTGAGGGCATGGAGCTCATACGGCCTATGTTTTGTATAAGAGAGGACAGCATCATAGCCTGGGCGAGGTACAATTCCCTGGAATTCATAGCCTGTGCGTGCAAATTCACTGAGAATGCCGCCAAGGCACAGTTTGAGGAGCTGTCCAAACGCAAGGAGACCAAGGAGCTGATACGCTCCCTTGCCAAGGTGAACCCGGACATTGAGCACAATCTGTTTAAGAGCCTGCACAATGTGAGCCTGGATACTCTCATAGAATACAAGACCGGGGGCGAAAGACATTCGTTTCTGGAAAGATTTAATGATACAAAAAAAGACTTACTATAGAAGGAGAAATGCATATTATGGTATGCTTAAACTGCAACAGAACAATACCAAATGACACTAAGGTGTGTCCCCACTGCAAAGCAAAGGTCAATCCGGATATAATCCGCTGTCCCGAATGCTGGACCAGACTTAAGTCTATTAAAGACATCTGTCCCAAGTGCGGCTGCGATGTGTCGGAAGCTTTGGCAGAGCGTGAAGCCCGTGCCAATGAAGTAGAGGAAACTGCTTGGGATATGATAAAAAGACTGCCCCTCGCATTTAAAATCGCCGTGCCGGTGGTGATAGTGGCAATAATCGCCGCAGCGGTAATCTATTATTCCGGTAAACAAGCTGCTATAAACGAAGAGATAGTGTCGCTTGCGGAGGAATATACTGATTCATCTGACGGTACACTTGAGAAGATTACCGAGATAGCCGAGCTGTATGAATTCAATGTATATGACAGAGACTGGATTATGCATCTGGAAACCTCCAAGGCATTTATGGAGGAGTTTGATGAGGAAATAGGCGATATTAAGGACGACAGAGAGCCCATAGAGCATCTGCGTACTCAGATAAAGGAGCTGTCCGGCAGCAAGATAGACAAGCTTGCCGATGAAGTGTATCATACATATGCGGACTGCTACGGCTACGTAATAGGTGAAAACGGAAGCTATCCCGGATATATAAAAAAATATAACAAGCTCCTGGACAAATATGAAAAAGCTGTGAAGGCATTTAACAAGGAGATAAAAAAGCTTAAATAATGACATTAATAGAGGTGCGGGGCGTAATCCTTGCACCTCTATGTTTTATTAAAAATTAGTAAATAATGTAATTAAGACACAAAAGTGGAATGATTTCGCATAAAAAAGTATTTTAATTTTCGTGATATATTGTATAATTAAACTAATACTATTAATTAGTGGAGGGAGATGATTTTATGCAAAAGAAGCCTGCACCTAATATGATACATTCCGCATCGGTTTTTTCCTTGGATAATCCTTATTATATCCATAAATCGGTGCTCAGTGAAACTTTTGAATTGCACCGTCATGATTTTTTCGAGATTGATATTATGATAAGCGGTGAGGGTGTCAGCTGTATCAACGGAGAGAATTATAAATTATCGGAGGGAGATATAGTATTTCTCTCACCGTCGGACCATCACAACTATATTCTCGGAGAAAACCAAAGGCTTGAATTTATGAACATTGCATTTTCACTGGGCTTGCTCTCGCCACAGGCTATGTCTGTGATGTCCTCTGATACCAAGGTAGTGCACTTGACCGGTAAGGATTATGAGTGTGTCAAGAAGCTTTGTGAATTTCTGGTAGAGAAGTATGACAGCAATCCTGCAGAATGTGCACTTATGATGAAAACCAGCATAGAGTGGCTTTTTGTCTTCTTATCCTTTATTACAGAGCAGCATCAGAAGAATTCAAACAGCATGTCAAACTTTTCAAAGGTTCTGCTGTATATTAATGACCATTTCTCCGAAGAAGATTTAAGCCGTGCTACAGTTGCCAGCATTATGTATATGTCTCCCACACATTTCAGCAAGAAATTTCACAAATTAGTAGGCATACCATTTCAGGATTATCTCCTTAACACAAGGCTCAATTACGCCAATGGTATGCTAAAGATGACCAATATGACTGTATCTCAGGTGGCGCATCTATCCGGATTTGGCTCGGACAGTTATTTTTCCAAGGTGTTTAAAAAGCGTTTCGGTGTAACTCCGGGCAAGGTTCGAAAAACAGATAAGTAAGATGCAAATACAAAAGCACACAAAAGTTCAAGTTTTGAATATTAAAAAATATATACACTAATTGTAGGGTGTTGTATAATTAAACTGTTAGAATTGCATATAAATTGTGCAATTAAACCAAATATAATCCAAGGAGGAAATTTTTATGAAAAAAATCTGTGCATTACTTATGATTGTGGTTTTGTTGGTAAGCTGCGCAGGATGCGGTTCATCCGACAAAAAAGGTGATAAGGTTGTGTTGAAGATAGGTGTGCCAAATGGTGATGACCTCACACCTATGGAGATTATAGACGGCTTCAAAAAGGAAAACCCCGATATAGAGGTTGTCCTTGACGAGACCCCCTGGTCTGACTTCAAGACCAAGCTCAAGATGCAGATTTCCGCAGGAAATGCACCGGATGTATTCCTTACAGATTCCGGTTATGCCGCATCACTTGGCGGTATGGGTGCTGCAGTTGATTTGAGTGACAAAATCAAAAATGATTTAAACAGAGACGACTATACATCAGCACTCGATGTTATACAGGACGGCAGCGGCAAGACATTTGGTATAACTCATTCTCTGGCTGCATCGGCAGTAGTTTATAACAAAGCGATATTCGATAAATACGGCGTGGAGTATCCCGAAGAGGACTGGACATTTGAAGAAATGCTCGACATTGCCAAAAAGCTTACCAAGGATACAGACGGCGACGGTAAGACAGATATATACGGTCTGGCAAGCGGAGAAAACATCACTACAGGATGGCTGCCCTTCATACTTGCAAAGGGTGGTGCACCACTTGATGATACACTCACCAAATCGATGTTCAATGACCCCAAAACCTTGGAAGGTCTGGAAACATACAGAGCTACTGTTAATGATATGAAGATAACTCCGGACAGAACATGGGTTACCGCTAACGGCAACACCACAACTGCGTTCTACACCGGTAAGGTTGCTATGCTCGTGTGCCTTATGGGTACCACAAATGCTATCAATGACAATGCTCCCGAGGGCTTTGAATACGATGCTCAGATGATGCCTATCGGCTGGACGGGCGAACGTCACTGCATCTACGTGCCCAATCAGTGGGTAATCTACTCCAAAGCAAAGCAGCCCCAGCAGGAAGCTGCATGGAAGTTTATAAAGTACTATCTTAGTGAAAAATCTCAGAATGCTGTAGCTGAATCCTTCAGCACTATCGGTATACCGGTAAGAAAATCAGCTCTGGAAGCTATAGACAAGATTGATACAATCCCTGCAAACAAGGCAGCCTTCTACAAAGGTCTCGATAAACACGGTATAACCCTGTTTGAGTGCCCTTCATGGGAGGAATGGAAGCCCAAGGCTGAACAGGCAATTATGGAAATGCAGTCAGGTGCAATCACTGCAAAGGAAGCATCCGACAGAATTCATAAAGAAGTTAAAGCATTGCTTTCTAAATAATGACATTTAATAACCGTCACCTTTGACAAGGTGACGGTGGCAGCTAATAACGAGAGGTGAGATCGTGTTAAAGAAAGATAAAAAATGGGGTATATTCTTTTTGGCTCCGTATACTATAAGCTTGTTTGTATATACAATTATACCCATTATATGCCTGGCATACTTTTCATTTACCGAGTATAATTTGTTTAATCCGCCGCGATTTGTAGGACTGGCAAATTATACCGACGTGCTGACAAGCCCGGACACATGGAGAGCACTGAGAAATGTGGGTGTCTATGCTCTGGTATACATAAGCTTAAACGTATTTCTGGCATGTGTGCTGGGAGTAGCTCTTAATCAGAAGCTTAAGGGAATGAAGATTTTCAGGACCATATATTTCGTCCCTTCACTGCTTCCCTGGGTAGCTGTGAGCTTGATATTTACAGGGTTGTTCAACCCCGTATACGGCATAATCAATCAGTTCCTTGCTGTGCTGGGTATAGGACCCCTTCAGTTTACATTCAGTAAATCCTGGGTAGAGGTAGTAAGCTCTATGGCAATCATGGCAGTATGGAAGGGCGTGGGCTATGCTTCGCTTTATGTGCTGGCAGGTCTGCAGAATATCAGCGAGGATGTGCTGGAGGCGGCTTCCATAGACGGAGCAGGACCGGTGACCAAATTCTTCAGAATTATAATACCTATGATAACGCCTACCATATTTATGCTTATGATTTTCGGCTTATCCAATTCCTTGTCTGTATTTGACTCGTTCTTGGTTATGCTGGGCACAGGCGGAGTTACCTCCAGTGAATACACTGTTATGAGTATGCTCATTTACAACAATGCATTCCAGTTCAACAAGATTGGTACTGCTTCCGCATTGTGTTGGGTTGCTGTGGCATTTGTATTTGTGATAACACTTATTCAGACGAAAACAGAGAAAAGGTGGGTGCATTATGAGTAAGCTTAAGAAATATTCAGGTAAAGCCTTTTCGGTGTTTTTGCTGCTTGTAGGTGCAGCTATAATGCTTGGTCCCTTCATTTGGACCATCTCCACCTCAATACAAGGTCCGGGAAAGGCATATCAGCTGCCGCCGGAGTTCTTCAAACCGCCGTTTCACTTTGAGAACTATCTCAGAGTGTGGCAGGAGGGTAACTTTGCAGGATATACATTTAACAGTGTGATTGTAACTGCACTTAGCATTATAGGCGTGGTCCTGGCGGATTCCTTTGCAGGATACGGCTTCGCCAAATATGATACTAAATTTAGTAATATCCTGTTTTTGGTAGCGTTGGCTACTATGTATATACCGTCTACAATTTTGGCGGTACCGCAGTATACCATGTGGACAAAGGTTGGAGCACTCGATACCTACATACCTCTGGTATTGCCCAAGTTCCTGGGAAGCATTGGCGGTATCTTCCTGATGCGTCAGAGCTTCAAGGCACTGCCCAATCAGTTCTACGAGGCGGCAACTCTGGATGGTTTGCATCCCATCGGGATATTCTTCCGGATATATCTGCCCCTGGTTAAGCCTATGCTCGCCACACTGGCTATACAGACCTTTATAGGTACATGGAATGAGACCTTTGCACCGCTTATCTATCTGACGGATAGAGAAAAGTATACCCTCTCGGTTGGTCTGCTGTACTTAAGACAAAATTATTCCGAAAATCTGGAATTGCTCATGTCTGCATCAATGCTGACTATGCTGCCGCTGTTTGTGGTATATCTGTTCGCACAGAAGTACTTCATGAATGGTCTGGTGTCCTCCGGAGTTAAAGGATAAATTGAAAATACAACACGCAAAGGGGCTGCTGTATTAAACAATTCAGACGAATAAATATTCAGAATCGTAGGGGCGATTCACGAATCGCCCACGGGTCATTCGTGAATGACCCCTACGAAATGAATAATTATACATTTGTTTTTGCTTAATACAACAGCCCCTTTATTTTTTAAAGCAGTCTTTGTACAGCATAAATATAGAGCAGCATACAGCTTGAATACCACTGTGAACAGTCGGAGGTTTTGCCCGTTAAGGGATTTAGCTCCTGACCAAACATGATGTCATTATCAAATGTCCACTGACGAATCCATATTTCCAGGATTTTGTCAAAGTCCTCTCCTCTGCCGTAGTAATCCATCCACCGGGTGCATCTTAGTATAGTCAATGCCTGTGAATAAAATCCCCATGAATTTCCGCTGAGGTTTTGTTTAAAGCTCGGGTCGGATACTGCCATTGACGGGAAAGGGTATGGGGTATAGAATTCATCAGGGTTTCTCATATGTCTGTCATATATTATATCAAATTCATCCTTGGTGAGCATATGCTCGGAGAATACATTTGTTATGGAAATGGATAAATACCGTCTCATATTCCCGTTTTTGTCCACATCGTAAAAGAATGCGTCATCCTCATCATAACATATTTCCATAAGTTTTTTCTTTACACGCTCTGCCTTTTGCATCCAGAAATTCTCTTCGCCGTTGCCCAGAGCCTTTGCCATATTGTAAAGAGCTGTAAGATTGCCGTACAGCACGGCATTGATATCCGGAGCTATTACAGGCAGTACCTCGTCACCGGTGGGGTAAGAGGTGGCATCGTTGTCCTTGGCAGCCTTCTTGTACAGCATACCCTCCAGTCTGCCGGAGTTGTCGTGACCTGTATCATATCCGCAAAACATCTCAGCCAGCCCCTTGCCTGAGGGCATGCGGCACTTTTCGTACCAGTGCACCCATTTGATGCATTTGTCATAAGCCTTCTTTAAGAAATCGGTATCAGATGACATTCCATAGTATTCATAGCAAAGCCGTGCAAAGGATACACATTCCTGAATCTGAGCATATCCGCATTCACTCTGTGCTTCACACTTATTCATATCCACAACCTTGTATGGCAGCTGTCCGTTTTCTTTCTGATTGTCCAGAAATAAATTCAATGTATTTTTGGCGATATCAATATAGCTTCTGTCCAGCCTTGCAAAAAACACCGAATCGTAAACGTGCTCCAGCCACACACCGGGATACTGCTCCGATATAAGGAAAACAGGCCTCGTGTGACCTTTGAAGCAGTTGATGTGTTTTGCAGTTATCCTATCCATGGCTATGTCACGATAGGATTTAATTTTGTTTGTTTCGTCTATTGTAAACATAATTTCTCCATAAGGAATTTAGCCGCGATTTCTATATCTGCTGCAGGATTATCTCCTACTTCTCTTTCAATTGTGAGGAAGCCTTTGTATCCAATCTCGTCTAGTGCTTTAAGATAGCTGTTAAAATCAACATCACCTTCACCAAGAGGAAGCTCAATATAAGAATCTCCTTGGTGGGTTTCTTCGTCTATAATTCTGTAAATAACTTCCGGATTACATTCTCTCAGCTTTCTGCCGTCCTTTGCATGTGTATGTACAATATAATCCTTCAGTGTATAAACTGCTTGTACAGGGTCATCTCCGGTTACCATTACGAAATTTGCAGGGTCAAGGTTTACTGCAACGCCTGTAGAGCCTAAATCGTCAAGAAACGATTTA
Organism: Clostridia bacterium; assembly: GCA_017621495.1. GTDB lineage: Bacteria > Bacillota > Clostridia > UMGS1810 > UMGS1810 > RGIG8748. The sequence goes on along the minus strand of JAGATB010000026.1, from coordinate 58,736 downwards.
AGTGTTACAGCAAGCTCAGGACCTGTTTCTATTGCAAAATGTGCATCTAAGCTGTCTGCATAGCGTGAAAGCTCAAAGCATGCTTCCTGCATTATTTTATAGCGTTCGTGACTTTTGTCGGTGGGGATTACTCCGATGTGTGTGGTTACAACATTAGTTTCAAGCTCTTTAGCTAAGTCAAGTATTCTCTTTGATTTATCTATCAGCGAAGGGTTTAGCTCCGTGTTTATAAAACCATGACCTAAATCACCGCAAAGTGCTGAAAATACAAGCCCATTTGATTTTACGATGTCTAGAAGCTCATGGCGCTGAGAAGTATTCAAATTCTCAGGCGCATATTGTCCGGATGTAGCATACATTTGTAGCCCTTTGGCTCCTATTTCCACAGCCTTTTTGATAGCCTCTTTTGTGTCAAGCTTGAATGAGTCAAGCATCACACCTATAGGAAATTGATACATAGAAAATCCTCCTCATATTTTATATTTCTATTGAAAAACCATCATATGAAACGATGTATCCCATTGATGAAACCCGTTGCTCCAAAACATGATGAAGTGGGTTTGCATTATGGGAAAAATGATTAAGAACTTTAATTGTGTTGTTTGTTATGACTTCGATTTCAGTAAGCTTTTTAACAACTCTCTCTATATTATCTATACCCATATGGGAACTTTCATCTTTTGTGGGAATATCCACACAGGTACAATCTAGACTTATAAAATCAAGCTTTACAGATTTTTCTTTAAGAAAATCAAACACTTCATCTAAAAAATATCCCGTATCATGTGCGTATAGAAGAGTTTTTTCACTTTCTATCAGATAAATCAATGGTTCATCCCCAATAAAATGTCTTGCAGGAAGCGCAGTTACAGTATAATTTCCAAAACTAACAGTTTCAAATGGCTTTAGCAAATTTGAGCCAATATTCCAATTCTCTCTTTTTAATGATTCAAAAGCAGTAAAGGCACCTTTTCCGCAGAATAATTTTAACTGGTTAGTATCCATATTATGAGCAAAGCCGTTATGTCTCATTTCTAGCTCGGCAGGGTAAAAATGATCGCTGTGTGAATGAGTTACAAGAAGATATTTAATTTTGTGTCCTTCAATACCATTGCTTAAAAAATGACTGTATGTATCCGCAGGCAAATCAAGCAGTAGGTCGTCATTTATTAAAGCCTGGGAACGTGTTCTTATATTTTTTCCACCAAGACGTCTTGCTTCTGTGCAGTACTTACAGTTGCAGAAAATCGCAGGAAATCCTTCGGCTGCTGCGGTGCCTAAATATGTTAATTTCATTTTATATTGCCTCCAATAATTAAAGATTTTGTTTTATTAATTCATCAGCCTTAATTGCCCAGCGGAAGCTTTCCCAGACCTCGTCTATAGTAGGAGAGCCAGATGTGTTGTTTTCAATCATTTCAATAAGTACATCTAACTGGTCACCCATGGGCTTGCGTTTGCACAGCACATTGATGCTTTCGTAGTGCTTATCCGGGTATGTGTAGTATTCTATCAGGTCGCCCTCCTCCTGATTTTCATGGCGCAGGTTCTGATACACTATCTTAATCCTGCCCTTTGGTCCTACGAATTCCTTTAAATTATCAGAGGACATGGTGTTGCTCCAGCCGGCTTCATAGTAAGCTATAGAGCCGTCTGACATGCGTGCTGTCATAAGTCCGTAGTTGTATTTGCCCTCCGGTACATCGGCTTCTGTCTTTAAGCCTATACCGTATACATCCTTAACCTCTGCACCGGTAAACCAGCGCATTACGTCTATGTAGTGTACACCGCAGTCCACTATGGGCGAGGTGTCACATATGAGATTTAAGTATTTTTCCCAGTTCATGGTGTGGTGATTCTGAGCCATACGCATTACTATGGGCTTGCCTATAGCGTCGTCTTGTATCATTTGGGCTACCTTCTGATACGTCTTGTTGTGGCGTAATATATGCCCCACCAGCACCTTGCACTCCGGGTGCTCCTTTACCAGGTTTACAAATTTCTCTCCGCTTTCTTTGTCCGGCGTGATGGGTTTTTCGCATACCACATGCTTGCCATGACGGATGCACTCTGTGAGTATCTCCAGATGTGAGGACGGGTAGGTAGCTATGATTACTATGTCTGTTTCTTTGGAGGCTACTGCCTTCTTCCAGTCTGTCTCATAGCTTATGGCATTGTATTTGTCCTTGAACTCCTGTGCCAGGTCTTCCTTTAAATCACACACGCACTGTATGGTGACATTATTTTTGGTATATATATCGTCCATATGCGCTGCACCTATGCTGCCGCAGCCTATGAGTGCAACGCCGTATTTTTTTGTATGCATATAAATCCTTCTTTCGCATAACTGACCCAATATTATTTATGTTATATATAATGTATGATAACATCCGACGTAACGATAGTCAATGAATTTTTGTGTCAAAAATATGCTGTTTGGTAAATTTGTTTAATGCAACACTAAAAGACATTTTTTAAACACGACAATTCATTTACAAAAGAAAGCCAAATTGCTATACTTAGAGTAAGAAAATGATATCGGTGCAGAGTATCTGCACTGCAAGCATACCCGGGAGGAAACAATAATGCGTAAAATTAAAGTAGCGGTAATCGGATGCGGAACTATAGCGAACAATTCGCACATTCCGTCTTATTTGGCAAATGAAAAGGCAGAGATCAAGTATTTTTGTGATATAATCCCCGAAAGGGCGCAAAATGCTGTGGAGAAATACGGATGCGGACAGGCAATTGAGGATTATATGATTGCTTTAAACGACCCCGAGATTGAAGCAATCTCGGTATGTACCCCCAACAACTGCCACAGCACAATTACAATAGATGCCCTCGAAAGAGGCAAGAATGTATTGTGTGAGAAGCCTGCAGCAAGAACCTATGAAGAGGCTCTGAGTATGCAGGAGGCACAGAAGAAATACGGCAAGGTGCTCAATATCGGTGTTGTTAACCGTTTTAACAATGCAGTGAACAAAATCAAGGCAATGATTGAGCAGGGTGAGCTTGGGGAGATTTTCCATGTTTATGCAAGCTTCCGTTCTCACAGGAGCATCCCGGGTCTCGGCGGAGACTTCACCACCAAGGCGGTAGCAGGCGGCGGTGTCCTTATTGACTGGGGTGTACACTTCCTGGATATAATCATGTATTGCTGCGGAGACCCTCAGCCAGTAAGCGTAAGCTCCGAGCAGTTCTCCAAACTAGGCAATGATATAGATAACTATACATACGTGTCAATGTGGGCAGGCCCCCACAAACCCGGCGGTACCTATGACGTGGAGGAATCTATAGTAGGTGTGGTACGTACAGAGGGACCGGTAGTGAGCTTCCAAGGTGCCTGGGCTCAGAATATAGGCGTAAATGAAATGTACATAGACTTCATGGGCGATAAGGGCGGTATCCGTCTGCAGTACGGTAAGGACTTCGTGAAGTTCGGTGCCATAGACGGTATGCTCACCGAGACCAAGTACAACTTCTCCTCAAGGAATATGTTCCAGAATGAAATAGATGCATTCCTTGACTGCATAGACAGCGGAGAGAAGCTCCCTTCAAATATAGATACGGTTATAGTTACCGCAAAGCTCATGGATGCAATTTACCGTTCCGCAGAGGAACACAAAGAGATAACTCTCTAAAAAACACATGGCGGTGATAATATGAAAAAGATAGGATTTATAGACTATTATCTGGCAGAGTGGCATGCAGATAATTACCCTAAGATGATTAAGGATTTAAGCGGCGGCGCCATGGAGGTGTGCTATGCCTACGGTGAAACGGACAATCCCCACCCCGAGGCGGCAACCAATCTGCAGTGGTCCGAGAGGACAGGAGTACCCCTGGTGTCATCGATCGAGGAGGTTATAGAAAAGAGCGATTACATAGTTGTACTTTCGCCTGATAACCCCGAACGTCATGAGGAGCTCTGCAAGCTCCCCCTTATGAGCGGCAAACGTGTATATATAGACAAGACCTTCGCTCCCGATAAGGCAGCTGCACAGAGAATCTTTGATTTTGCAGATAAGCACGGCACTCCCTGCTACTCATGCTCTGCGCTTAACTTCGCTTCGGAGTACAGAGACATAGACCGCAGCCGTATAGCTACAGTGGGTACATGGGGCGAGGGCGCATTCTCCAACTATGCTATCCACCAGATAGAGCCCATTGTATCTCTTATGGGTCCCGGTGCCAAGAGAGTGATGTTTATGGGAACAGACAAATTCCCGAGCCTGTACATAGAGTACAAGGACGGCAGACATGCTCAGCTTGCCTGCTATCCCAGAAGAACACCATTCCTTACTAATGTAGGCTATGAGGACGGCACCACAGACCACCTGGAGATTAAATCGGCTTATTTTGAAAACTTCATCAAAGAGATGATTAAATTCTTTGAAACCGGTGAAATCCCGGTGAGCCACGCACAGACTATAGACGTAATCGCTATTCGTGAGGCAGGCATCAAGGCGATGCTTAACCCCCATGAATGGGTGAATGTATAAATTTAAAAGGTGGAAATATATGAAAAAGTTTATAATTTTATTGGCAGTATCAATCGTAGTGACATGCTTTAGCTGCTTGGGTACGGCATTTGCTCTGGGCAGCAATCCCCCTGCGGTAACTGCTTCACAGCTTGATGGCTCAAGACCTGACGGCGGTACGGTTAAGCTCGATTATGAGCTCAATACCAACCTGGGTAGTAAGCCTATGGCATGGGATGACGACTACACGTGTTTCGACTATCAGAGCAGCGGCTGCTACAAATTCCGTAAAATAAGCGGAGATAATTCGTATTTTTTCAGCCCTACGAAAGAGGTTTTTGATGTATTGCCAAACAGAAACTACCTGGTATCTGCCTTGGTGTACTGTGATTTTGACAGAGCAAACAGCGAGGTAAACATAGGCATGAGAGTAACCACGGCAAATGATGAAGGCGGTGAAGGGTACGTAACCCTTATTGACGGCTTCCACGGACTCCCTGCCGACACCAACGGTCAATGGCTGAGGTTTGAAACCACGGTTACCACACCGCCCGAAGCAGAGAAAGCCAGATTTTACGGTGCATGGTATGGATTTTATAATACCGATGAGGTTTTCTGTATAGCAGATATGGAGGTAACAGAGCTCCCTGCAGAGACACTTACTCCTCTGGCAGTCGGCGAGGGCCTCACCTTCGGCGGCAGCAGCGGTATGTATGATATGAAGGTAAGCACCCCTGCAGTATCAGCTAACAGCATTACAGTGCAGACCAACGGTGCCGAATATGTATTCGATAAAACAGCGGCTTCAATCACCGTAAAGCAGAGGATAGGCAACCCCAGAACCCTTGCAGTGCTTAAGCTCAATAAATCCTTGGCGAGCTTGGCTGTGCAGGGCACACCTACAGATAAAGAAGCAATCCTCACCACGGGAGAGGGTGGCATTAGCTTCGGAATCCAGATGGACGGCATGATGCTCATATCCACTCACGGTACCGATGCCGAGGTTACACTGACCTCTGAGATAGGCGGCGAGTGGAACAGACTCCTGAGCGGTAACCTCATTGTCATGGACGACACCGGCGGATTTACGGTGAACCCTGCAATTCCTCTTGGAACAGGCAGATTGGCAAGGTGCGAGGCGTTAAGCGGCGTGGACTTTGAGAGAGAACGTGGCGACACCACATTTCTCAGCAGTGCAGAGCCCGGCTGGAGCATTAAGTGGACCATAAGCTCCGGTGAACGCCTTGGTGTAACTGCTTTCCCACCCAGAGAGTATGACTGGGAAAACTCCTTTGACTCCAATGTGGCGAATGTGAATTTCAGTAGGGAGACGACTGTATGGCAAGCTTATAAAAACAGCTTTGGTATGAGATACGGCGTACTCTGGAGTGCATGCGAGGGTGCCTACGGATTAAGCTACGGCACACAGTTAAATCCCAAGGATGAGGATAAATTCAAGGCACATATTTCGGCAGCAGAGACTGCAGGAGTTGAGCCCTTGGAGTATATGTCCATGTTTTTCTGGGACGGAACCCCGGATGAATATATAGATGAAGTAAAGCGTCACAGAGATACCTATGGCATAACCGGTGTTTATACAGATGGTGTGCCTCCTATTGACTGGCTTAAGGCATATGAGGGCATACGTCGTTTAAGGGAATTGTTCCCGGAGGGCGGTATCATAGCCCACACTACAGGTCAGACTGCCAACGGCGGTGCACCCTTGGCAACTCCCGAGGTGTATATACCTGCCATAGACGCCTACACTACCTTTACCCTTCGCGGTGAAAGCGTAAGCGCTACTGCAAAGGATTGGGCATATCCCAGATATATAACATCAGGCTACGGTGCTTCCAATGCATTTGGACTCCAGAAATACGATACATGGTATGTGGATGGCAATAAAATTACGGACGCAGAGCAGCAGCTGATACATCTTTTGTATAACGGTCGTGCACGGTATGACGGACATTACAGCAAGGGCTACATTAATATCCTTGCTAAGGCAAAGAGTCAGTGGCTTGCCAACAGTTGGTCGGATACCTACTACGAGGACTGCTACCTGCCATATGTAAGACGTCTTGTAAGAGAAGAGCATGCTGCTCTTGTAAGTGCAGGCACCGCTACCGGGTACCCTGTGACAAATGTACTCAGTGAGACCTTCGGTGCAGACAGCAAGTGGCAGCCCGGCACAGGGGCAATAGAGAGTGAAGCCCTTAAGTTAGCCGGAGCACAAAGCTCACAGGGAGAGTTCCTGCCAAGCTATGGACAGACGGAGATTTCATTTAAGGTTATGTTCTCCGCAAATTCACAGGGCAGGATAGATATAACCGATTCAAAGGGTAATGCAGCTGTGTCCCTGCTGCAAAGCGGAGATACCCTCCGTTACTTAAACAGACGGGGCGGCTATGCAGTGCTGTGCAAGGTGAATGCAGACTCCTACATAGATGTAGTGATATCTGCAGACCCGGCAACGGGTAAGTACAGTGTAGCGGTAAGCGGTACACCTGTGCTTGCGAATGAAGCCTTCCATATAAGGACTGCAGAGCTCAGCAGGATATCAATTGAAAACAACGGCAATGCATCTGTGTGTATAGATGATATTAATATAAACAGTGGACTGTAATTACAATTGGAGGTGGTAATACTATGAAGATTAAGCGTGGTACATACCGGATTGCGGTATTGTGCCTGATGCTGACTGTTTGCGTAAATTGCGTAGCTTCAGCTCAAAATGCAGACAGCGATTTGCTTCAGACAGTCACAGAAGAAATCCCTGCGCCCACTTCGGAATCCGAGGCTACAGCAGACAGCGGAGACGAGCTTGTACTGTACCCCGAGTGGAATGAAGAGTGGCGTAAGTATGAGCAATCACATCTGCCGGAGATACTCAGGACTTCACCGGCACCGGAGGTAGATACATCATCGGCGGACTTTGATGTAAGCTGGGTTACAGAGCATGTATATACCGGCAGGAAGGTGACCCCCATTCCGGAAGAACTGAAAGAGGTTGATACCCGAGGTGGTGTTAAGCTGGAGCCCAATGTAGGCAGCTGGGACTTCTCCAGAGAGGGCGGCGTGGATTACGGTTCAAACCGTGACATAATGCAGCTGGAGTGGATGAATCTGGGAGACGGCAGCGGATGCCACAGATATTATATATCTCAGACCCGCAGAACATCGCAATCAATATATACCAGACCGGCTACAAGCGAAGTGTTTGATATGAAGCCAAACAGGAACTACCTGGTATCTGTACTCATATGGACAGACTGGACTGCGCTTGCCGAGTCCGATGGTACTACCAGAGAGTGCTTGATCAACTTATCTGCATCAGATAGAGATGAAGCTCCGGGTGCTGCAAGAGTGGATTTGAGAATGGGTGTACCCCCGTATTCGGACGGATGGATACGACTTGAATATATCTGCTCTCCGGGTCTTATGGAGGTCGGAGGCTTCTTCCCTATATTTCAATCATGGAATTTTGACTACGGTGTAGATGACAATATGATTTGTATAGCGGACTTCTCTATAGTGGAGCTCCCCGAAGAGACCAACTACCCCATATACAAAGAGGGCGAGGGAGTCACCTTCCGAGGTAATTCCGGCGGACTGGATATGAAGGTGGTTGACGCTGTGGAGACGGAGAATGAAATCACCGTTACCACAACGGGCACCAAGTATATTTTTGATAAGAAAAACAGCACCATATCTGCAAATCAGCTTATTAACCTTAAGCGTGAGGTCTCTACATGGAAGTCCGATGTTTCCTTTGCTGACCTCAAGATACGCAGCAAGACAGATACAGAGTGCGTCATCAGTTGTCCGGAGGTCACCTTCGGTGTACAGATGGACGGTATGGTGTTCCTGACACCCCACGGCAGAGACATCCGCCTGGAGTGCACGTCACAGATTTCAGGCTTGTGGAATCGATTTGACTGGGGCTTCCTTACCTGTATCGATGACTACGGCGGTTTTACCGTGACACCGGATTTGCCTGAGGGTACCGGCAAGAAGTGTAATTACGAGATACTTACAGAGGGATTGGATTTTGTTGATATCCCGTTTGACAACACCAGGAATCTGGTAGATGGCAAAGACATGCACCCTCACTGGAATGAGATTTCCAATTGCAAGCCCGGCTGGCAGATAGCCTGGACCATCTCCCCGGGAGAGAGACTGGCTATATCTACCTTCCCACCCAGAGAGTACGACTGGAAAAAGTCATTTAATATGACTTATATGAATAAAAACTGGGACTCCGAGGACGATTATGCTGCTCGTTATAATGATTTCAATGTAAAGGTAGCAAATATATTCACTGCATCGGATACGGGTTATGCAGCGGAGTGGACACCATTCCATACATACAATGCACATGAGAAGGACTTCATTCGTCAGATTGAGCTGGCTCATAACGCAGGTGTGGAGGTAATCACCTATAAACCACAGTATTTTTATTTCGATAAATATACTCCCGACAGCTATGTTGCCGATGTCAAACGTATCAAGGAGAGATATGGTCTGGACGGACTCTACTCCGACGGTAACTCTTCTGAGCATCAGTGGGTTACGGGATACGAAGCCGCCAGAATGCTCAGACAGCTGTTTGATGAGGGTACTATGATAATCCATACTACAGGTATTCCGGCTAACGGCGGTGCACCGCTTTCTTCACCGGGACACTATATACCGGCAATAGATACCTACTGGAGCGGCACACTTAAGACCGAGTCACTGGCGTATGCTGATGTGACCCCACCGCTATTGCAGTATACCGTGTCTCAGTATAATACATCAAACATAGTAGGATACGCCAAGGGTGATAACTGGAAATATTATAATGCGAACGGCGAGCTTGAATTACTCTCCAAGGATTACTGGCCTTTGGCAGTACTTGAGCAGAACGGCCGCTGCAGAATAGAGCTTGGTAACGACTACTTCAAGAACACTTATGTTAAATTCCTCCGTGAGCTGGAAGCTCTTTGGGAGCAAAAGGGCGATGACCCCTTCTTCTATGAGAAATACTACGGACCAAAGGTAAGAGAGCTTATCAAGCCCGAGATGGAGAGATTCGGAGACCAGTTGGAGCTGGAGCTCGATTTCTCTAAAGAAGATATCCTTGATGAAGTGGGTATCTACGATGTAGACTCACAGATTAAGACAGAGGATGAAAACAGCTACATGGAGCTCCGCGGACAGCGCTCTCACAACAAGGGCAGTGTATTGAAGCGTGTGGCAGCACTGCAGGGCCCTGTAAATGTAGAGTATAAATTCAAGGTTGACGAACGAGGCAACTTTGAGCACAGCTTCACAGACAACTATGGCAACCTCGGCGCCGAGATAATGTTTGGCTCGGATGGCAGGATTAAGGTAAAGAACTTCGGCGGCTATTACGTAAATATAGGTAGATATGAGCGTAATAAGTGGTACGATGTACGCCTTGAAATCAATACAGATACCGATAAATTCAGCTTGTATCTCAATGACAAGCTCGTGAAGGCAGATTTACAGCTTGACAGCAATTTCCACTACTTCAGCGAGCTGGAATTTACCGGCGGCGGATACGGCAGTGTCTGCGCTATTGATGATATCAAGGTTTTAAATAAATGGTAAAAATTAAAGGAGTGGAATTAATTATGAAAAGATTTTTAAGCTTACTTATTGCAGTGCTTATGATGGTTGGAATGCTGCCGGTGGTTTCGATGGCAGCAAGTGCAGAGACTATATTTGTTTGTTGTGATGAAATAACACTTCCGACAAATAATGCCGGATGGACATATTCTGCAGCAGCGAATAATTATTACAGTATGTTAAATGACGGAACAGCTAATCTTCCTGGAATAGCTACTGTTGCATCAACTGAAGGCTATGACAGCACTGCCTATGCAACAGCAACAATAAATGTTGATGGTGATAACGGTAATGCAAAAACCTACTATGTTTGGGCAGCAGGAAGAAGTGATGCTGCTCGTCCGATATATATTGCATTTGACGAAAATGAGACATTCTCAAAATCAGCTGTATCCGTGGCAACAAACGGCGGCATGGCTTGGAATAAGTACGACAACGGATTTTCGCTTACTCCCGGAGAACATATCATAAAAATTCGTGTAGGTGCAGGAAATAGTTCTAACTTCCAGGGATTACTTATTACAGACGATGCAAACTATGCTCCGGAAGCAACAACTACATATGCCGATATATTGGCACTTGTAGCAACAGAGCCCGAACCCGAACCTGAACCGGAACCCGAGCCCGAACCCGACCCGGAGCCTGAAGATGGATATGAAAGTATTTTGCTTAGTGCAGATAATTTTACCCTGATAGAAGGCGGCGAGACTGTTAAGGATACTACAACATTTTTTGATAATCAAATTTTTGATAAAAATCATATTAATGTAAAAAAATTAACACCGGCGACTGCCAATATATATGTTGAACAGTCCGGCACATACAATGTATGGATGTTATACGCTTCATCAAACACAAAGGGTGACAGATGTCCGAGAGTCACAATAGATAATGAAGTAAAAGATTATGCCCATTCTCAATTCCTTACATGGAACAGCCAACAATGGGTGCTTGATGCCGGACGCAATACGATAAGTGTTAATACAGTAGGAGAGTGGAAGCCTTACTATCTTCACGCAGTATACATCACAGATAATTTAGAGTACACACCTACATTTGACACAGATGATGATTTACTCCAATATCATGACACAACTGCTCCTGTATTTGCTGCAAATGCAGATATAACCACATCATTTGAAAATGGTTCATGCAGCATAACCTTCCCTGCAGCGACAGATAACAACAAGGTATTTTATGAATATACATTAAATGGTACAACTGCAACAATTGAAGATATTACTCAGCCGGTTTCTGTAAATGTTCCGGCAGGCGAAAGCACAATAACACTTGCTGCTTATGACAAGTGGGGCAATAAGGCTGAAAAGTCATTTACCGTTACAGCACCCAGAAATAAGTGGATGCTTACATGGAATAACTTCTATAAGCCGGATTTCGGCTCATCATATGAGCAGTGGGGTTACAATTCATCCTCATCTTTAACAGGTAAGAGCATATTTCCAAATACCATTGGAGATTACAGAACTGAATCTAACAATGCTAAAGCAAAGGCTGTATTTTATGTAGAGGAAACAGGAAATTATGCAGTGTGGGTATTGAGTAAAAACGGAAAAATAAATGATGGCAGAACTGCAAAGGTATATGTTGATGGAGTAGCCGACCAGACGGCATATAACGATTCCTTATCTTTTGTGTGGAGCGAAGGCACAGGACCGGCAGACGGAAATGGAAGTTGGAGTCTCACCAAAGGCTGGCATACCGTTGAGTTTGGTTTAAATGCCGAATATAAACCGTATTACATTGATGCAATTTATATTACAAGTGACCTTACAGAGACAGTTACCCTCGACAATGACGATACACTTCTCGCAGCATATGGTGATAGCTCTGTAAATGTTAATGGTGATTATTACGTGGCAAGTAGTCTCGAAAAAGCAGGCTATGTGGTTGATGATGCAAGTGTAAATATTACACCTGTAGTCGGAGTATCCACATCAGACAGCACTCATACAGTAACTGTAAACGGTGCATCAGCTGCATGGAATACAGCTAACGCAGTAACACTTAATAAGGGCATAAATACAGTTGCGGTAGATTCTACAGATGATACAGTAGACTGCACATTCCCCGTGGTATCCACTGCCAAGGTTATTAATCACATTGATAGTGCGGCTACAATTACAGGTGGAGTAGAAAGCTCCATCGTAGGTTATGACGGTGTTACCACTGCAATCTATTTAGACGGTGCTTCATCAACAGCTAAGTTCTCTGCAAAAGATGTTATAGGCAAGGCTAAAGTTGCTATATATGTGGTAGGTGCAGAGGGTAAAGATGCATCTGTAGCTGCCGATGCACAAGTAGCTGTAAGCCACAAATCCGGTATTACAGATAAAAAGCCGGATACCAGTCGTACAGTGGGTGGTTGGATTGAGCTGGACACATACGACTTCTCCGGAAGTGATGATGAATATGTGGAAATCAAAGGTCAGGACGGAGCACACGTATACATAGACTCTGTTAAGTTTGTATACGTAGACGAATATCTCTTCTCCGAGCCTGTGATTAGCACAGACGGCAAATTCAGTGTAACATATGACTGCTACAAGCAGACAGATGATGATACAACCATAGCCGCAATTGCAGCTAAGTATACAGGTGATGTGATGAATGGTGCATCTGTAAACAGATTAACTCACACAGATAAGGGCATATACAAGATAACCACAAATGCTTTTGATATAACAGCCGGTGCAAGCTACAAGGCATTTATATGGGATTCCACAGATAATGCTACACCTCTTGCAGGTGCGGTAGTTTATCCTGAAGCAGAATAATAAAAAATCATACAGGGGATGGATTTTTTAAACCCATCCCCAAGCTTACATATTATATAGGAGGATAACCAATGAATAACAATTGCAAACGTATTCTATCTTTGATACTTGCCGGTATGGTTACTGTGATGGGCTGTGTCACTTCGTTTGCTGCAGCAGATACAGTAGCATCACCGGAGGTGGCTCTTAATGCTGAGACAAATGTTGTCACGGTTTCCGGAGTGCACCCTATGGGAGAGGGCATTCGTGTTACCGTAAACGCAAAGGTAGACGGCTCTGCATACTATATGCGTGAGATATCTGCAGGCAAGGGCGGAGCGTTTACACTTTCATACACTATGGACCCCGGTACCTTGGAAACAGCCGGTGACCAAAGCGGTCAGTATATAGTTACCATTGGCGGTGCAGGTCTTGCGGGTATCCCTGTAGAATACACCTTTGTCAATGTCAAAGACGGTGCAGACGCAGTCAGAGATATCAGCGGTGCAGCCACTTGGGAGGACGCCAAGGCTCAGATTAGCGCATATGCATCCGTGCTGAATCTTGATTTAGAGGACGGCAGCGATTTTGATTCACTTTCCGCTGACGGTAAGCAGGCAGTATATACTTCCGTTGCAGATGTACAGAGCTTCGATTCCGCTATGAAGATTATCAGCTTTTTTGAAACGGTTGTAGGTATACAGTCTCTTAACGAAGCCAAAGCAGAAACGGCAGACGAGCTTTTAAATAAATACAAAACCCACCTGAATGTTAACATGGGTGAAGCTTCCAATTATGCCGATATCAAGTCCGCAGACAGCCTCACACGTCTCTACGGTGCTATGGCAGGGCAGGGCTTTGATTTGGATAAACCTGCCAAGGTATCTGAGGCGTTTGAGCGTGCAGTGTATACCGAGCTTATCAACGAGCTCAACACAAGCACACGTGATAAACTCATTACTTATATACAGGCAGTAAATACTGCCGAATACGCAGAGATTTCTCTGGATGATTACAATTCATCCAAGCTCAGTGCCACCGACCGGGTTGAGATTATCAACGAGGTACTCGATAAGGCGGCATCAACTCCTTTTAAAGACCTCACTGAAGTTAAAACAACATTTGAAAAAATCGCATCGGACAAGGTGAAGTCTGTAAATAATCCTACCACAACTACCGGCAAACGTCCTTCAAAGGACCCCGGCAGAACTGTGGTGGTTTCCAATAATTCACAGCCGCCCGTTACCCAGACACCGGCAGCTCCTCAGATCAGTGGTGCATTCACAGACCTCGGTGATACTCCCTGGGCTGTGGAGGCAATTAACAGCTTAGCTGCAAAGGGTGTGGTAAACGGTGTAGGCGACGGCAGATTCCTGCCAAACGGTGAGGTTAAGCGTGAAGAATTCGTCAAAATGATGATGATTGCTCTTAATATACCCTCCGAAGATACTCAAAAGCGCTTCAATGATGTTGCCGAGGGTAGCTGGTATTATGACTACATTCAGGATGCATACGCGCTCAATATCGTTACGGGTATTGACTTCGATGTATTCGGCGTAGGGCAGAACATCTCCCGTGAACAGATGTGTACCATGCTGTACCGTGCTATGCAGTTTATGGATATAAATATCAGCGATAACGAAAAGGTTATGAGCTTTGAGGATAATTCGTATATAGCTCCATACGCTTATGATGCTGTAGAGGCACTCTACAGAGCAGGAGTGGTAAACGGTGTGAGTGATACACACTTTAATCCTCAGGGAACTGCTACCCGTGCCATGGCTGCACAGATGATTTATCAGCTTATGAAAAGGGGGACTGCACAATGATGAAAATTAAAAACAAAAGACTCCTCTCCGGGCTCCTTTGCATTATGATGCTCCTTGCAGCTATGCCCTTGATGGCGAGTGCGGAGGGCTTCAATATCCTTTTAAACGGTGACAACTTTGACGTTCCTGCATATTCTAACGGTGGTTATATAAATAATGGCGGCGCTGCCACTAACAACCTCTTCCCCAAATCAATGAAGATTGCAGCAGACGGCAACGTAAGATACTCCAAAGCCAAGATATATTTCAGAGAGACAGCAACCTACAATATATGGGTGCTCAGCGGTAACGAAAACGGAGTTGCAGACCGTTACGGCAAGGTGATTGTAGACTCTCAGGAGGAACAGATGCTCACAGCCCACAAGAGCCATCAGTGGGATAAGACCACCTGGACTATTGAAGCAGGCTGGCATGAAATAAACCTGGGTATATGCAACAGCTGGAAGAATACCTTGATTAATGCTGTGTATATTACCGATGATTTGGACTACACACCCACAGTGGAAACAGATGATGAGCTTATGGCATATTACAGTGACTCTGTACCGGAATTTGCTTCCGATGCAGCACCGCAGTATGAATTGAGCGGAGCAGACTGTGTGATTACCTTCCCTCAGGTTGTTAATTATGACAGCAGCAATATAGTGTATTCATATGTTGTAGAGGGCAAGGAAACAGTGATTGATGATATCACTGCTCCTGTGACGTTAAAGAGCTTCTACGGTACTAAGTCGGTCAAGCTTACAGCTACCGATTACACAGGCAGCTTCGCAGCGATTGAATTTGAAATTACCGGTGCACAGCCGCCGGAAACCTTGTTTTTGAGATGTGACAATATATCGATTACTTCCGACCTGGCAGGCTGGCAATATCAGGCAAGTGCTGCTAATTATTACTCCATGCTTGCTGATGGCGATACCAACTTACCGGGTATATCTACCAATATGTCAACTCCCGGATATGACAGTGCAGCGTATGCCACTGCTCATATAATAGTCAACGGACGTGATGGCGGTGCCCCCAAGACATACTACCTGTGGGCTGCCGGCAGAAGTGATCCTGCCAGACCCATATATGTGGCATTCGATGACAGTGACGTTTTTGCTCAGTCTACAGTACACACGGTAACAAGCGGCGGCATGGGTTGGAATAAGTTTGCCGAGGGCTTTAGTCTCACACCCGGCCTCCACAAGCTCAAAATCAAGGTGGGCGGAAGCAACAGCGCTAACTTCCAGGGTATGATTATTACAGAGGATAAGAATTACTCACCCGGCAAAGGAACAACTTATGCCGATATTCAGTCGATTGCATATATTGACGTCGCTGCACCGAAGTTTGCTTCCTCTGCAGACATAGAGGTGGAGTATGCTGATGGTGAATGTGATATAACCTTCCCGATTGCCGATGACGGTGAAAATAATTACCTCGTATATGAGTATACAGTTAACGGAGAAAAGTATCCCTCCGACAGTAATACAATCACACTTCCTGATGTAGCTCCTCTTAAGAAGCTTAACATTAAGGTCAATGCATATGACAGGTTGGGCAACAGTGCAAGTGTGGAAAAGGCTTTCACAGCATCAGACGTACAAGTATCGGGATTTGAGATTACCAAAGACGGTGAAGCTGTTGCTGATTTATCGTCTCTCAGCGCAAATGATGTTATATCCATTAGTGCAAAGGTTACAAGCATGGCACAAAGCACTGTTAATCTTGAGATGGCGTTGATTTTGTACTCGGCGGATTATAAACGTATGTTGTCTTATGTACCGGCATCACTTGTGGCACTTGAGCCGGATGAGAGCAATGTACCTTTCACAGTTACTATGACATTGCCGGCAGATTTTGCAAATAATGACGGCTCCGTGATAGCAGCGGTACTTTGGGACAAAGACACAGGCGAACCCTATGTAGAGGGAATTGAATTGAAGGGGGCAGAGTGATGAAGAAATTATTGGCTATAGTTTTATGCATAGTGCTCTTTGCAGGCACACTGCCGGTATATGCGGCACAGCAGGCAGAGATTGACCCGGCATATGAAGAAGCGGTTCAGTTTCTCATAGACCTGGGACTTATGAACAGCGTAGAGGATATCAATGCTCCTGCCGACAGAGGCTCCCTGGCGCAGATTGCGGTAATGGCTCGCGGCGGACAGCAGCAAAGTCCTATGGATACTCCCTTTGACGATGTCAAGGCGGATGACCCCCGTTCGGGATATATCCTGTCTGCATACCAGACAGGTCTCATGAAGGGCTACTCGGATATAAAGTTTGACCCCTACGGATATATAACTTCCACTCAGGTTACCATAGTTATGACCAGGCTCATAGGCTATGATGCCATAGCAGATTACCACGGCGGCGATTACGCGGCATATATGTCCGCTGCTGCCAAGGCGGGCATTTTAAAGGGTGTCACCTTTGATAATCCCGATGCAGTTACGGTAGGTGAGCTTGCTTATGCAGTGAGAAACACCCTGGATGCAGATATTATGGAGATAAGCGGTGTAAGCAATGATGAATCCATGTTCACCGTAGCTAAGGGTACCAATCTTTTAAACTCAGTGCTTGACCTTACCCTTGTAGAAGGACAGGTTACTTCCAACTATTATACAGGTCTTGCTTCTGCAAGCAATCTTGATGAAAACGAGATTGAAATCTCACGCAAGGTGTACATATCCTCCAAGGATAATGCAGCTGATTACCTGGGCATGCAGGTAAAGGCATATATAGACGATACCAACAGAATCCGTGCTATAGAGAGAGCGGATTATGATGACAAGACAGAGCTTACCGTAAGCTCATATGACGTGGTGAAAATCACAGACGGCACTATTACTTATACAGATGAATCCGGCAAAAACCGTGATGCGGATTACCTCACAAACGGATATCTGATTTATAACGGCATGGCTAAGGTAAACTGGGGTGTAGAGGACCTTAAAAAGGTTACAAACGGCACAATCAGACTTTTAAGCAGTGACAACGGCGGTAAATATGATATAATCTTTGCAGACGAATATATCGATTTAATAGTAAACAGTGTATCTGCAGAGGATGAGACCGTTTACTTTAAATCCGGTTCTGTACCGGCAAAGCTGGATTTCAGTACCAAGGGCAACCTTAAGTACCTGATTACCGATGCTTCCGGCAATGAAATGGAGCTTACCGGCATTACAAAGGGCAGTATGCTCTCTGCTGCCATAAGCCTTGACGGTACCGTGGCAAAGCTCGTAGCCGGTGTGGATACTGTGGTAGGTACATGCGCATCGCTTAGCGATAATTATATCACCATAGACGATACCGAGTATGAGCTCACCTCCAAGCTCTATGGCTCATCTGCTGTGAAGGTAGGTACCAAGGGTGAATTCTATATAAATCACCTGGGCAAGGTAGCCTATGTGGACAGCGATGTAAGATACAAGTATGGATTTTTGAGAGATATAGGTATAGGCAACGGTCTTGACAGCACCGTATCCTTTGAAATCTTCACCGAAGACGGCGAGCTTAAGATATTCACTCTTAAGGATAAGGTAAAGATGATTAATTCCGGAGACAGCATTAAAGCCTCGGATATTAAATCAAACACCGGCTTGTTTGACGGCGAAGAGCCCAAGCCGCAGCTTATAGCTTACAATGCCAATGCAGATGACTTCATCACCGAGTTTGATGTTGCCAAGACCGGCGGTGCTCTCATGGATTATACAGAGAAGCAGGAGTTCTTTACTTTGGAGGCAGCGTTTGTGGGCGATACCAACAGAGCTACCAGATATATAGGAAAAAACTGGAAGATGTTTGCAGGCAGATACCTCCTGGATGATGATACCAAGGTGTTTCTGATACCTACAGACCTTGACGAGGACAAAAAGTTCTCCATAATAGGTCACGGCGGTCTGGTAAATGAAACCTTCTACGGCAATGTAAAGATTTATGACGAAAGTGAATCCAATAAGGTCAAGGTAGTGGTAATACCTGCCGATGGTGTGACCAGCATAGACAAGTCTTCACCTGTGGGTATAGTTAAACGCATCAAGACCATGATGAATTCCGAGGGCGAAGAGAGTGAAGCAATTACAGTGGTTACCGGAGGCAAAGAAGTGACACTCTACAGTGATGATAATGAAGCTATCTGTGATATGGAGAACGTAATCACAAATAAGACCAAAGACCCTTACTATAAGGAGGAAAACAGTGAAATCTTCAAAATCAAGCTCTCCGCACTGGATGAAGGAGATATTATCTGCTATAACGCAGGTGCCGATGGTGAAATACGTGGCTTGGAGGTCATGCTGAGAGTAAAATATGCCGATAGCTATGAGCTCTGGGCAGATACCACCAGCAGACCTGTAGCCGACTATTACTACATGCAGAGATACTCCGCATATGGTATCGTAGATGCAAATATAGAAACCGGTATAAGGATGCTCGTATCCGCTTCGACCGGCAGTGAAATATACACTCGTGTAGTTCCGTTTAATTCCTCTACGAATATTATCAGATTCGGACAGAAGGGTGAGGTTAAATCAATCTCCGCAGGCGATATCGCTCCCGGTGATAAGATTTATATTTATGCCGGAGAAGCAAGTGGTATAGCATTGGCTGTTGTATATGAACAATAATATAAATTTGCAGTACGCATTTTGCTTCTGCTGATAACAGGAGGACTGTAAGAAAGTCTTTTTAGCGGAATGTCGGAAACCGCCATTCCCTACACAATATATTTGATATAAATTGTAGGGTTTGGCATTTATGACAAACCGTTATCTACGACTTTTTTACAGGCCTCTTTTGATAAGGAGATAAAAATTATGAACAAGGATATTAAAGGTATAAATGTGTGCAATCCCGTAGATGTAGACAAAGAATACCTCCTCTATACAGTGGAGTATGCTCATAATAACGGATTTAATCACATACAGATTAACGGCCCCATTCATAACTACGTCAAGGGCAATATAGACGGCATGACACCCTACAAAAAATATGCGGAATTCAATGGCGATAAGGATTCCGATTATGTATCTTTGTGCCTCGATGCGGTAAATGAAGCCTGCGATAAAGCAGACAGCTATGGCATCAAGGTGTATATGTGGCATCATGAGCTGGAGATGCCGCCGGAGTTTAAGAGCAGATACCCCGAGATAGTGAATTCCTACGGTGACATAGAGGTTACTCACCCGTTGGTAAGGGATTTTCTGGAGAATAAACTTAGGGACTTCTTTGACTGCTATCCGAAGATGAGCGGTATCATCCTCACCCTCCACGAAACACAGATTCCCCTGCTTAAGCTCAAGGAACAGAAGCTCTCTCCCGTAGAGAGGGTAAAATACGTCACTAAGATTTTGTTTGACACCTGCAGAGCTTTGGGCAAGGAGCTTATAGTGCGTCCCTTTGCCAGCATAGAGGACGACTATGTGATGATGGCAAAGGCATATGAGGAAATCTCGGAGGATTTGATCGTCATGGACAAGTGGACTCAGTTTGACTGGAGCCTTACTATGCCCAGTAATCGATTCTTCAGCAAGATACAGCACAATCCCCTTGCGGTAGAGGCTGATATTTACGGAGAGTTCTTCGGCAGGGGATTTTTGCCACTGATGCTCTATGACCACCTCAAGGAGAAATTCAGCTATTGCGAGGGTTACTCTCCCGTGGGATATGTGTTCAGGATAGACCGTGCCGGCGGTCACCCCTTTGGTGATATCAATGAGGTGAATTTAGCCATAACCAAAGCATACTTAAACGGTTTGAATGTAGATGATGAAATCGACAAATTCTTTGCCGATAGATACCCCGATGCCGCAAAAGAGCTCAAAGAGCTTATGAAAAAAACAGAAGATATAATCATAAAGACTATATATCTCAATGGTTACTACTTCAATCAGCAGAGCTTTTTCCCCGACCTTAATCACTCTAAGAACCATTATTACTTCGAGATATTACGTCAGAATTGTGATATGGACTCCAATGAGTGGTTTGTGCCGCGAAATTATGACAGAGGCAGTATAGAAAAACTCCTGCAGGATAAAGAAGAAGCCGAAACCGGTGCCATGGAGCTGTTTAACAGATTTGAAGCTTTGAAGGACAGAGTGCCGGCAGAGGATTATAAGGCGCTATATGACAAGTTTGCAAATTTGATGTACGGTGCTCAAATCTGGAATATCCTCACCCGGTTGATTCTCTGTTACACCAAATATTTTGACACGAGAGATGACTCATGCATAGGTGATTTTGAGGCATACATAGAAATTATGACGCAAAAAAGAGATGAAGCTGTAAAAGCCCTGGGTGATGACTTCTTCTGCCTTAAGAAAGCAACTCTGAATGATGATAGTGCTGCATTTGACTATATAGGTGAATTTGTAGGGGAGATTAAAGACAGCTTTTACAAAGAAAAGGCTGCCATTGAAGCGGCAGAGAGTGAGGAGCTCATTGACTATGTAATCTGCGGCGGTGCTATGGAGGGTCACAGACTGCAAAAAGAGGTTAACTTCAGCGATACACTTATAAAAGAGCATGGCTTGTGCAGACTGGCGGGCAGCAGCAAGGGTGCCGAGTGGTGCGCTATAAATGCACATGGATGGTTTAGCTATCTTGTAAAGGTAGTGCCAAACAGCAAAAATATTATTAAAATCTCTGCAGATGCACTTGGAGCTAATCCGGAAATGAAGGTAACAATCGGCGGTGAAGAACACATCCTGACACGTGAAGAAAACGGCGTATCGGAATATGAACTGATATATACGGAAGCTCATGGAGATGACAGTGTGAGGATACGCTTTGATAAAATATCCAATGCTACTCCCTGTGTGTACACAATCAAGGTTTGCAGATAATGAGGTAAATTGCCATGAATGATAATGTATTGAAAAATTTTCTTGAGCCTTCGGCGGAATTTTCACCCATGCCGTTCTGGTTCTGGAATGATTCCTTTGACGAAGGAGAAATTATAAGACAAATTCATGAGATGAATGACAAGGGTGTGAACGGATTTGTAATTCACCCCAGGATAGGTATCCCCCGTGAGATACCATATATGTCCGATGCATTCTTAAGATACGTGTGCTGTGCCGTAGAGGAAGCTCACAAGCTGGGCATGAGTGTAATCCTGTATGATGAGGGTATGTACCCCTCCGGCAGTGCTCACGGCATGGTTGTGGACAAAGACCCTAAATTCGGCAGCCGTGGTATACGTATGGAGGAGACCTCTGAATATGTACTTAATCTATCTGCAGGTGAAAAGCTGATTTGTACTCTTATGGCAAAAAAGACCTCCAAAGGAGCAATAAAGCAAGACAGCATAACAGAATACACCGGGGGTTATCTGCCCAAGGGATATGTATTTTTGCACCTTATCGAGGGCTTTACATACGGTCACATACGTGGAATCCACATAGGTGAGGACGACTGGGAAAATCCTCCCCGCTCTGCAGATATATTAAACCCCGATGCCGTTGCCGCCTTTATAGAGCTTACGCATGAAAGGTACTACGAGGTACTTTCACGGTATTTTGGCAATACCATCATAGGTATATTCGTTGATGAGCCCTGTGTTTTGGGGCGTGAGGGCGATGAGCGGATGAAGCCCTGGACTTGGGATTTTGCCGATGTACTGAGGAGCGAGGGTATGGAGCTTAGTCAATTACCCCTGCTGTGGTATGACACCGGAGCAGACAGCCATGAAATAAATAAGAAGTATTCGGCTATTGTGGAGAAACGGTTAAAGGAGACCTTTTATAAGCAGATATATGATTGGTGCGAAGGTCATAATATTGCTCTGGTTGGTCACCCGGGACATTCCTGTGATATCGGTCTTTTGGATTTATTCCATGTGCCGGGTCAGGATTTGATTTTCAGGCGTGTTGCTCCAGAGGAGGATAAGGCGCTTACAGGCGTTGACAGCACTCAGGCAAAGTGTTCGTCAGATGCAGCACGTCACAACGGACGCCGCAGGAACTTAAACGAATGCTTCGCCTGCGGAGGCAAGGACGGAGTCGAATGGGCATTTAGTGCAGATGATATGAAGTGGACCATGGACTGGCTCTTTGTCAGAGGAGTAAATATGCTGGTGCCTCATGCGTTTTTCTATTCTTTGGATGGAGAGCGCAGATACGGAGAACGTCCGCCGGATGTGGGTATTAATAATATATGGTGGAAGCACTACGGTACCATCTCCGATTACATCAAAAGGATGTCATATATGATGACCGATTGTGTTAACGTCACACCTGTTGCGGTTTTGTGCAAGTCAGATTCACTGCCCTTTGCGGCAGCAAAGCCACTGTATGAAAATCAGATTGAATTTAATTATCTGGAAGAAAGCCTGCTCGGAAGCGACGGATGCCAAATTAACTCCGGCTGCATTAAAATAGCAGATCAGTGTTATACAACACTTATTGCAGAGGATTTGGAGCTTTTGGATGGAGCGACAGGTGAATTTGCTCGTGCCGGCGGCAGTGTGATTGCTGTAAACCCTGCCAATGAAGCTTTGGATGATAGTATTATTTCCGTAGCTAAGGCAGAGGATATACCGGCACTTATTGAAAGGGATTTCGTAATCACGCCGGAGTGCAGAGATTTGCGTGTCAGTCATATTGTTAAAGAGGGCGAGCATTATTATGTTTTGACCAATGAAGGTGAGGATGCCGTAACCGGCACCGCAACGATTTGGGGAGACGATGAGATTGTGATACTTGATCCCTGGAGCGGAACCGTATCACCCTACAATGGCTGCAAGCTTACTCTAAGCCGTCGTGAAAGCATGGTGATTTGTGCAGGGAAAGCCAAAGAGAGGAAAGAAATATTATTTGGCAGCGAAACACATACCCCCCGAAAGGTGATAGAGCTTGATGACTGGTACGTTAACTCAAATAAAATCGCTTTGGGTTCATGGACACAAAGTGACCGCATGAAAGATTTTTGCGGCACGGTATCATACGACACCGAGTTTGAGATAAACCCGGCAGATGCCGGGAAAATCATCCTTGATATGGGTGAGGTGGGCGAACAGGCAGAGGTTTATCTTAACGGTGATTATGTGGGATTTAAGCTTTGGGCACCATATACCATGGATGTAACCGAAAGCCTGACCGAAGGCAAAAATAAGCTTACCGTAGCTGTAACCAACAGCCTTGCCAATAAGTATACCGACAAGCCTCAGCCATCCGGACTGCTCAGTAAGGTCATGCTCAAAATATTCTGATTGCTTAAACAGACAAAATAATTAACGGAGCTGTGAAAATTTATGACAGCTCCGTATTGCTTACAGGTTCTTTTGCACCGGGTGTATTATAATATTTATAATTGTTTTCTGAATTCCCCGGGTGATAGGGAAGTAATTTGTTTAAACACCTTTCTAAAATAATTCTCATCAGTAAATCCGGACAATTGGGATATGATTCCTATGGAATTATACATGTTCGATTGCAAGAGTTCCTTTGCATGAGCGATTTTTAAAGAATTTATATATTTTATAGGTGAGATGTTAAAACTCTCTAAAAATAATTTTCTGAAATATGTTTCACTCATGTTGCACATTTCAGCAAGATATGAAATTCTTATTTCTTCTTCCAGATATCTGTTATGTATATAGTCGATTGCGGGAGCAAGCTTTGATTTTTTTGAATGTGGTATATATTCGCCGTAAACCTCTTTTTGCATTAAATAAAATATTTCGTATAAGATTCCCTTGCACTTGGTATTATAACCAAATGCTTTTTGACGCCATGCCTTTTCAGCAGAGACAAACAGTCTTTCCATATGAGTAAAATTTTTGATATTCACACAATACGGTCTGAACGCACCAACTTGAGAAATATTAAAGTTTATTGCGTAGCAACCTCTGGTATTTTTGTCGGTATTTAAGTCATGTACAGTGTATGTGGATCCTTTTGGAAGATATATGATAGAATTGGGCTTTGTTTCGACAGATGTTTTATCACTGAATTCAAATATAGTGTTAGCACATGGATAATAACACAATCCATGAAATTCTCTGTTGAAATGTTGTGGTTTGCCTTTTCCAAATCCAACATATACGGTATTAAAGACGTTTTTAATATCAACGTCTAAACTAAGCAATTTTTTCATGTTAATCACCCCAATATTACTATATCATATAAATTATATAATTGCAATATTTAGTTTTGAAATGTTATGTTTTTGCGTTTTGTATCTTGAAAAAATTTTTTATCGGATTATAATAAAATAAAAAAATACAAGGAGTGGCTTTAATGAATTTATTTGATTTTGACGCAAACAGGACAATTTTGAATAAGCAATATAATGAAGCAGAGTGGATTGATGGTGGTCTTACAAAGGATGAGCTCCAGAACAAAGTGTTGGAAATGACCTATGAAGTAAAGGATATTTCTATAGCAATGATTAAGGCGAAAACTTTCAAGTATATATTGGAAAATGCGCAGATTGCCATTGATAATAAAGATATATTTCATGATAAAATAAATGCAGAAGGTATAATGAATAAGCAAAGGTATATATGGCTTAGAGAAGTCTATGACAGTTATTTTTCTGATGATTTGGTATATAAAAATCATGCCTATGATTTGGGTGCAATAACTGCTGAAGCTGACTTTGGTCATACGTCGCTTAGCAGAGATTTAATTGATTATGGTTACGGTGGCTTGCTTGATAGATTACACAAGCATATGTCAAGTAATCAGAATCTTGCCGAAGAACAAAAAGAATTCTATGAATCTTGCGAAATTGTTCTTAATGCAATTATGGGATTTATTTTGCGATTGGCAGAAGCAGTAAAGCAATATGATTTGGATAGCTATGAGTGTTTAAAGCAAATTTCACGAGGCAAACCTACCAATATTTATGAAGCAATGCAGCTTATGATTATCCACTACAGATTGCATGAATATGTGTTTGGTACCAGACTCAGAACCCTTGGAAGACTGGATAAGCTATTGTTCCCGTATTATGAGAATGATATAAAAACAGGTAAGTATACCAAGGTTGAAATAAAACAAATGCTTAAGTATTTCTTAAACAAATTCTGGGCAGCAAAGGTTCCTTTTGATATGCCGTTTTTGCTCGGCGGTATGGATGAGAATGGCAATGAAGTAACAAATGAGTTATCATATATGATAGTTGAAACGTATAACGAATTGAATATTTACAGCCCTAAAATTCATATACGAGTTTCGGAAAAAACACCTCCCCGATTTATAAAACTGGTGCTTAACTGCATAAGAGGGGGCAACAGCAGTTTTGTGTTTTCTAATGACAATGTTACTATAAAAGCACTTCAAAAGGCGGGAATCGGTGATAGTGAAGCAAAGGATTATGTATTAATAGGATGCTACGAACCCGCTGCTTGGGGAGTAGAATTAGGATGTACCGGTTGTGCCAGTATTAATCTTGCAAAAGCAATTGAGCTTGTCATGACAGGCGGCAAGGACTTAAATACGGGAGTACAGCTGGGTCTTCCCAGTGGTGAAATAAGAAGCTTTGACGATTTTGAAAATGCACTTAAATTACAAATAAAATATCTCATTGACAAGGCGATAGCATTTACAAATAAGCTTGAAAGCCATTATATGGAAATAAGCCCTGATCCTATTATATCATCAACAATATACGATTGTGTTAAAAAAGGGAAAGATGCTTATGCTGGAGGAGCTAAATATAATAATACATCTTTGCAGGTAATGTGTGTTGCGAGTTTTGTGGACGCAGTACTTGCTGTTAAAGAGCTTGTGTTTAACCAAAAGCTTGTCAGCTATGATGAATTGTGCGAAATCCTAAAGAAAAACTGGGAAGGCAATGAGAAGCTGCGATTAACAGCAAAAAAATTAATGCAAAAATATGGAAATGGCAACAAAGAGGCAGATATGTTAACAAAACAAATAACGGAGTACACAGCCGGATTAATTAACAATAAGGCAAACGGACGAGGCGGAGTATACAAAGCGGGCTTGTTTACTATAGATGAATGTTTCAGACTGGGTAAGGTAACTATGGCTACTCCGGATGGCAGATTTGCAGGAGAACCTCTTTCCAAAAATTTGTGTGCGGTTACGGGTATGGATAAATGCGGTATTACCGCTCTTATGAAATCTGCTGCGGAGATTGATTTTACTGATTTTTCTAACGGAGCAGTACTTGATTTTGTGCTTCATCCATCTGCGGTTAAGGGTGATGACGGGCTCAATGCTATGTATGGATTATTGAAATCATATTTCGCAGCAGGCGGAGCTTTGCTTCACGGAAATGTATTCAACTCCGAGGATTTGAAAAAAGCTCAGGAAAGACCGGAAGCATATTCAACATTGCAGGTGCGTGTATGCGGCTGGAATGCATATTTTGTTACGCTAAGTAAAGAAGAGCAGGATGCGTTTATTGCTCAGGCTGAAAATGCTCTGTAAGGGGTGCTGCACAATGATGGGTACAATTTTTGAAATAAAACGGTTTGCCGTACACGACGGTAACGGAATAAGAACAACGGTATTTTTTAAAGGATGCCCTTTGAAGTGTGTATGGTGTCATAACCCTGAGGGTATATCCTTTGAAAAACAAATGGCATATATGCCGGAAAAATGTATAAACTGCGGTGAATGTGTGAAGGTGTGCCCGTCATCTGCACACAGAATTGTAAACAACCTTCATGTATATCAATCAATTATGTGTACTTCATGCGGAAAGTGTGAAGAAATATGTTTAAGCGGAGCATTAAAAAAATACGGTGAGCAGATAAGTATTCAAAGCTTATTGTCAATTTTACTTGAAGACAGAATCTTTTATGAACAATCCGGCGGAGGGGTTACTCTCTCCGGAGGTGAGTGTCTATGTCAAGCTGATTTTTGCGAAGAACTGCTCATAGAGCTTAAACATAATGGTATAAATACTGCGGTAGATACATGTGGCTTTGTTAAAAGAAAGGCTATTGAAAAGGTAATTCCCTATACAGATATATTTTTATATGATTTAAAGGCAATTGATGAAAATGT
Source organism: Clostridia bacterium (assembly GCA_017621495.1). Classification (GTDB taxonomy): domain Bacteria; phylum Bacillota; class Clostridia; order UMGS1810; family UMGS1810; genus RGIG8748. The sequence continues at coordinate 31,039 of JAGATB010000026.1, read as the reverse complement.
ACATATAAAGTGTACCGGAAAATCCAACAAGCTGATATTGGATAATTTGAAATATATAGATAGTTGTAATAAAAAAATAGAGATAAGAATTCCATTTGTTCCGTCTTATAATGCCGGTGAGATTAAAAAGATAGGCGAATATTTAAAAAATGTGAAAAATCTAACAAAGATAAAGCTGCTGCCCTATCACAATTATGCCGGTTCAAAGTATACTTCTTTAGCTATGAGAAATACTCTTCCGAGGGAATTGCCGCAAAAAGAGGAAACAGATATGGCGATTGCTACATTAAAGAATATGGGATTTTACGTGGAGTAATTAATGACGAAAAAGGGGAAAATATATTTAAGCCATCATATGTTATTGCAGTTATTTGTATTGCTGTTTCTGTTGTTATAGTTAATATATCACATAAAAATAAAAAATAAGTTTATTTAAACCGGCTGTGAACAACAATCGTATATCACAGCCGGTTTAAATATCATTTATTCTTTAAATAATTCAAAAACTTTAAGCTCATGAAGCTGTTTTAACAGCTCTTTTGTAGAGTCTGCATCAAATTTTGCAAGTATTCTTGATATGGTTCGTCTTACTGAGCTTTCTTCAATTACTCTGTAAGATGCTATATCTTTTATCGTTTTACCGTAGTATAGAGATTTTAATACATCAAATTCATATGCAGACAATTTTATCATTTTATTAAATATATACAGCAGAGATTTTTGGCTTTCTTTAATCTCCCGGGCTTTTTTCGTTATTACATTTGCGGTAGAAGGACGCAGTCTTGTGGTATTATTGTATACAGCTCGAATTGAATTAAACATTTCGTCCAAAGGCGCTGATTTAAGTACATAATCAGAAATCCCCTGAGAAAAAGCGGAAAAAATATAGTCTTCATCATCAAAACTTGTTAGCATTATTATTTTGAGACCGGGCATTATATTATAAATATCAGGAAGTATTTCCAGCCCCTCTGTATCGGAATCCAACTGTATATCAAGCAAAAGGATATCCGGCATTTCTTTTTTAATAAGTTCCATACATTCTTTGGATGTATGGCATGTTCCTATAAGTTTGATATCGGGAGCATATTTCACAGCCTTTTCAAAAAAATCACACCAGTATAGTGCATCATCGCAAATAATAATTCTGATATTATCCATTTAATACATCCTCCTATTGTCTACTTGATACAGGCAATACTATTTTTGTAGTCGTATATTTACCCGGTTCACTTTTTACTGAAATATATCCATTGTGACTTTCGATTACTTTTTTGGAAAAGCTCAGTCCGATACCGCTTCCTTTTGTACGGGATTTGGTTGTATAAAATTCATTAAAGATATATTTAAGCTCATTTTTTTCTATACCGCATCCGTTATCGGTTATTTCTGCATATAATATGTTCCTCTCGGAATAGATAGTGACATTTATATGTCCGTCATCCTTATTGGCAGTTGCTTCAAGAGAATTTTTAATTATATTGTGAAAACACTCAGAAATGTACTTTTCGTCTCCTCGTATAAATAATTCTTGATTATCAGGATAATTAACCGATACTATATCTCCGGCATGCAGCTTTGCTATGGTTTTATTTATGCAATCGGTTATTGAAAATAATTCCCGGTTTAGTCTGATTTTCTTCATTGAGTGTATATCTCTGCTTAGTGATGAGGTAGTTTCGGTAATTATATTCAGTATGTCATCTGCATATTTGGATATCTCTTCGGTATTGTTGGATTTAAGACACAGTTTAATAAGCTGAACATATTTTTCTATACACATTATTGAATTTTTATATGCATGGAACGTGTATCGTATGTTCTTTTGAAGAGACACATACTTTAGTGCGGATGATGAGTTTTGCCTGAATACAGAGTATCGGAATGGTTTAATAAAAACTGTTATTACTATGCTGATAAGCAAAAGCATCAATACAGATATTGGCAAAAATATGTTTAGTCCCAAGGCATCAATGTTAGAGGGAAACTTGGTTATTTTAACGTTATTAACCCATATTGATTCGAATGCGCCATATACAAATATTTTAAGGAAAAATGCATCAATCAAAATTATGTTTAGCATCGCAATAAGTGTGTATCTTTTGTAGATATATATTTTTGAACGCATACATTCTATGCACAGACAAACTATGGGCATTAAAATATAAAATATCATACATAATACATTAAATATTTTGATAATCTCAAGGAGATTGCTTGTAGACTCTGCGTTTATGTGCAGTTTTAAAAACAAATCCCAGGTTATTGTATAGTCATTTATGATTATGAAAGCCACTGCCGGGATGCATGCCAATACTGACAGTATAATGCGCTTCGTTGTATAAATCACAGTTATAAAAATCACAGATGTAATATAAAACGAAAAGACGGATAAGTTGTATATCCTTGAAATTATATTTATATGAAGCGGGATATTTCTCAAAAACGCATATATTGAGTAGTCAATTGTAGAATAGAATTTATATGTTGTGGTCTTGGACAGATATAATACTCCTATGATCATCATCATTGATAAGCTTATAAAGTACAAAGCAATTACGTAATTGTACTTTTGTCTGTAATAAAACACAGTAAACATACAAGCAGCAAAAGCGATCATAATTGACATAAACAACATATCGTATTCACCTCCGGCATATTGCTTTCTACACTTATAATAACCTAAATTAAAGAAAATTTCAATATCTAATATAAAATAAGACAGATTTTGTCTCTTGATGTTGCATAGCAAATGGTTTAAAATAAATGTAAGAACTAATATTGAAGGGAGTTTTAATATGAAAATCAATGGTTGTTTGAAGAGGGCTGCGGCACTTGCAATGTCGGTCTGCGTGCTCTTTGGCGTGACAGGCTGCTCTGACGGTGGCAAAAAGGCAGCAAACAAGGATGTGAAGGTTGTTACAATTTGGAGCACCGATTCGCATAGCAAAGATGTGTATCAGGATGCCATCAATGAATGGAACAACACCACAGGAAAAGAAAAGGGAATAGAAATTGAGTATATCGTAAAAGAGGGCGACACCTTAAATCAGAGTATTGAGGTTGCTCTGCAATCTGGAGATGCTCCGGAGCTTTTTACCGGTGGTAATGCCATGAGACTTGCAGAAAGCAAATATATAATTCCTCTTGAAGATATCCCGGGAAGTGAGGAGCTATTAAAAAAATACGAGCCGGTTATAAGACCCGGTAAGCTTTCGGAGAAGTATAACGGTACATACACATTGCCGGTTGCTGTTACTACACAGGCTCTTGTTTATAATAAAGATATGTTTAAAGCTGCAGGTCTTGTGGATAAGAAGGGCAACCCCACACCACCGAAAACATATGAAGAGTTAAGAGAGTATGCAAAGAAGCTTACTAATCCGAAAAAGAAAGAATACGGTATCATATTGCCCATGAAGTGGAGTGGATGGTTTAATCATGATATCGCTTACGCAATGATGGCGTCTGCGGGGCATCCCGGTTGGAACCCTGTTGAAGGTAAATACGAGTATGATAAGCTGATACCTATTGCAGAAACTTTTATGGGTATAAAGAAAGATAACAGTTATTATCCCGGAGCAGAATCTCTGGACAATGATGCCGCTCGTGCTCGCTTTGCGGCAGGTGGAGTAGGTATGAAGTTTGCTATGTCTTTTGACGTAGGTGTATACAATGACCAGTTTCCCGCAGATATAAACTGGGGTGTGGCTCCGGTACCGGTTCTGGATACAAAGGATACCTACATGCAGCGTTCACAGACTTCTGTACTTCCTTGGATAAACAGCAAAGCACTCGAAACAGTTGGAGCTGAGGCTATTTTGGAGGTGTACAAATTCCTGGCAAGTGATGAATTTATGATTAAGAAGCTGAATGCAGGTGTAGAGCTTCCTATATTCAGCGAATTAATTGACAAAGCAGATTTTAAAAATGCTAAGAAAGGTTGGAAGGAATTTGCTGAGCTTTTAAAAATCAGTGAAACCTATCCTAATACTCCTTCAAATGATTCGTCAAAAATCTCCGCTGCAATGCAGGATAGATTTGTAAATGAAGTATGGTCCGGCAAAATTTCGGCGAAACAAATGATAAATGAATATACTGCTGAAGTTAATACAGCTACCACTGCGTATTATGAAGCACATACCGATGAGAAGCTGGATACCTTTATTCTTGCCGACTGGAATACAAAACGTAAATGATGAAAGTGTATTTAGAGGAGGTCAACTATGAGTTCAAACGACATGCATATGACACTTAAAAGCCGAAAAACATTTGGCGGAAATTCTTTGAAAAAAGATACCATATCGGAAAATATAACCTGCTATTTACTTATAGCAACTCAGATTATAGGGTTTTTGGTTCTTACCATCTACCCTATAATCTGGACTTTCCGTTGGGCATTTTACTATTATAACCTGACACCAAGCGATACAGTGTTTACGGGTCTTGATAATTTCATTAAGATTTTTACAAATGAGCCTATGTATTGGCAAGCATGGAAAAATACTATATTGTTTGCAGTGGTGAAGATATGTCTTGAATTGCCTCTTGCTCTGTGTATAGCCGTTGTGCTTTCCAAATTAAAGCAAGTTGGTAATTTCTTTCGTGCATTGTACTTTTTGCCTCATATTATAAGTGTGGCTATAATAGGCTTGATTTTTTCCAATATGTTTGATTATTTCGGTATAATAAACGGTTTTTTAATGAAGCTTGGAATTGTAGAAACAAACATCAATTGGTTTGAAAACAGAGGTACGGCAATGGCTATTGTAATTTTGTGTTCGTTATGGAACACTTTCGGTATGAACGTGCTGTATTTCTCTGCCGCTGTTGCTAATGTGCCTGAGGAATTGTATGAATCCGCAAGGCTCGAAGGCGCCGGTGCCGTGACTATGTTCTTTAAAATTACATTACCTATGATTGCACCTGTTCTTCAGACAGTGTTGCTGCTTTCAATAGTAGGCTCACTTCAGACCAATGATTTGATATTGGTACTGACAAACGGTGCACCTGCAGGAGGCACATTTACGGTGAATTCATATCTTACTCACAACTTTGCACCCGGTTTCTTCACCGGTGAGATTATGCCCAATATCGGCTATGGCTCTTCGTTGTCGTTGATTTCAGCCGTTATACTTGGATTTATAGCATTTGGTTATTCTAAATTAAGTGCCAGATTGCAGAATATTTATTAAGGATGAAAAAGTATGAAAACAAAAAAGAGAATTTCAAATATTATTACAATGATATTTTTGTTGGCGGTGGCACTGTTTGCGTTGTTTCCGATTATTTACACTGTAGTTTCTTCGTTTAAGACCAATTCGGAGCTGCTTAGCAGTCCCGAAACATTCTGGCCTAAGGAATTTACTGTGGATAACTATATACAGGCATGGCAATCGGAAAATTTCAAGGTGGGCATGATGCTTTTTTACAGTATTGCTTATACAGGAGTATATGTTTTCGCTACAATAATGACCTCGTCTATGGCGGGATATGCATTTGCCAGAGGTAAGTTTTTTCTTAAAAAGCTGTGGCTTGCCTTGTTTTCGGCAACCATGTTTATACATATTGTAGGTGTTGGCGTGTATCCCACATTTGAGGTTTTGGGTAAAATAAACCTCACCAGTTCCATATGGTCGCTTATGCTTGTAAGAGTTTTCTCTGTAAATATCGTAAATATTTATATAACACGAAGTTTCATACAGCAGCTTCCGTATTCACTGGATGAAGCAGCCAAAATGGACGGATTGGGTTTTGGAGGCATATTGTTTAGAATTATAATACCTCTTATGAAGCCCACTTTAGCTACAATAGGTCTTTTGGCATTCCAGGCTTCGTGGAATGAGTATATGTTGCCTACAATATTTACAATAAACCATCCCGAACAGAGAACACTTATAGTAGGTATCACTGCTCTTAAGTCTACCGGTGAAGCGGCAGCGAGCTGGAATTTGATGCTTGCAGGTACAGTAATAGCTCTGGTACCAGTGCTTATATTCTATTTGTTCGGTAACAGATATTTTATTTCGGGATTGGCTGCAGGAGCTGTGAAAGGATAGACTTCTGCTCAAACTATTTAAAAGGAAGGAAAAGTGTTATGAAGAGATTTTTATGCATTATATTGAGCTTAACATTAGGTTTAACACTTCTTACAGGAATTACATTTACAGCGAGTGCTTTGCCGGGAGAAAACGAGCTCCCCATACGTTCTGTTATCATAAGGGATCATATGTCGGAGACTGCTGTGGAAAACGGCAGCTGGGCTTTTGCACCATGGGATACTTTTAAATCTAAAGTGAAGAATAACAAAAGTACCTATGGCGGCAAAACCTTTGATTATAACGGTGCAGAAATTTCCAGACAGCTATTGGACGAGGACTGCTATTTTCCGGATGAAAATATGATTATATTTAATCTTCCGTTAAACAAGATGACGATGGGTTCTTTGGGTTCCAGAGCCAGAAATGCTGCAGGTGTGAGTCCGTCATGGCGTGAGCTTAATGTAAGCTCATATCTGGATAAGGCATTTTTTGTTGCCGATATCTGGCTGGGAGGAGACTCAAGCACCGATGGTAACTATGCTGCAGCCAATGTTGATGATCTGATGATTATTACAGGAAGAGCGAATGACTCTTTCCAGAATGATGTATTTGGTATACCATTGGCACCTTATTATTCTCAGGAGGATGTGGGAAGCATAAAGAGGATTAAAGTGCCTTTAAGTGCATTTGCAGATGCGCCCAATCTTTTCGGAATCGGCACCGCTTCAATTAATTTTGCCCGTATACTTGCCTTTGGTATAGGCTATAAGCTGGAGAGCTCTGATTATACGGCACCGGTTATCGGAGCGATGAGCAATGTGTTTGTATATAACTCCGATGATTTAAAGAATACTATGCCAACTCCGGATTTTAGTGTTGTTCCGGGGCAAAATGAAATAAACATTGTGATGAATGATTACATAATTGATGCTGCTATGTTTGAGATTTACAAAGATGGGACATTAGTGGACTGTGTGACAAAGGGCGAGGATTTCAAAGACACAGATGTACAGATAGGTAATACATATTCATATTCTGTGCGGGCAATTGATTATAATTCCCTTACCGGATCGCCAATGTCTGCTTCCAAAGAGGTCTCTGTCACGACCATAGGAGAGCCGGTGAATTTTGCGGCAGCTCCCGTTAAGTACAGTATCGCCGCAGAGCTCACATGGGATGACCCTTTGTTTGGAGACTGCAAGGAATACATAATTTATCGTGACGGTGATGAGATAGCAAGAGTTGATTATGGTGTAAACTCATATGTAGATGATGATTCTTTGGAGGATTACAGAGAGTATACATATTCTATACAGAGTGTGGCTGCTGATGGTGATATGTCAAACGTAACGCCCGGTGTATCTGTGGTTGTAAGGCTCGTGGCATATCCGGAAAATGTAACCGCAGCACAAAAAGATACCTCGGTAGAAATAAGCTGGGATCTGATAGAGGATGCGGTGATATATGATGTTTACCGTAATGGCGATGTGATAGCACAAACCGCGGATAACACGTACACAGACACACAATGTGATCTCAATACTTGTTATAGCTATCAGATTATGGCCAAGGATGCGTTGGATAACAAATCCAGGCTTACAGACCCGGTATATGTTAATTATCTTGATTTAAGCAGAGAATATAAACACAGAATTTATGATGATAAAACTCTGAGTGGATTTGAATTTGAAGTTCTGGATGCTGATATAGAAGATGTAATTATGGATAACCTGCCTTGTGCGGAGCTTACATTTATATATGACGGAGCTGATGAAACGTCTTCCGGATTTGAATGTATCACACCTCTTGATTTATCTTCATTGCGTACAGGAACTGCGGCACTTGAAATGAACGTTTACATACCTGAGGAAACTTATGAAGATACTCTTTATGCAACACTGTCATATTCTACAAAGCTTACAAAGGGAACATTTGTTTTAAGAAGCAGGGTACCTTTAGAGGATTATGTATCGGAGAAGGGCAAATGGGCATTTGTATCTATACCCTTGAGTGATTTCCCCGGTGAGGGATTATACTATGCATCTGCATATGGGGATTTCTATCGCAGTGAATTTGATTTTTCGGCAATACAGAGTATTTCTGTTACATCTGATATCAGTAAAAATACCAACGAAGCAAAGGCATATATTGCCAATGTTGCCATATCGACAGGTACAGCACCCATAGTATCTGATATCCGCTATGTTTCGGGTGAAAATGAAATAACCGAATCGGAAGGTGTTCTTACTGATTCTATAGACGGTATAGAGTTGACTTTCAGTGACCCCATGGATATGTCATCATTTGCCGGTAATGTAAGGCTTGTATCCGGCGATGCGGAATATGATATCGTAGGTCAGGGTGAGGGCAGAGTATATCGCATTTACTTTGCGGAGGCACTCGGTGCAAGTCAGTCATATGAGCTTGATGTATCATCTGTCATATCCAAAGATGGCTATGTGCTCTCATCACCGATAAAGATTAACTTTACGACGAGCTCTCAGCAGGTGCAAACAGCTGTATTACCTAAGCAGATTCTCAGTATGAACTGTGCGTCAGGCTCGGACGGTTCGGCTGTGACGGCAAAGGTAAGTATTGACGAAAAAGATGTACTATCTGCACCGATTACGAGTATAGAGTACAGCTTGAATTATAACCCCGCCTACTTGAACACCACGGCTGAAAGTGTGACACTTTCCGACGCAATTTCCGGTGCACAGGTTGATGCTGACAACGAAGGTGTAATTAAAATAACCTTTGATGCTTCGGAGCCGTGCGTTTTACAGGGTGATTTATTCAGCATCACATTTAATCCCGTAATCAGCGGTACAAGTGAGCTTAGTATCAGCGGCACACAAAAAGTCGCAATAGGAGACAACACATATGATATTTCGGCAGATAAATCCTCTGTGAACATAATCGCAACTGTTGCTTCATCAAATACCGGTTCGGACAGCACCGATTCGGATGTCGGCGGCAAAAGGCCCAACAAGTCAAACGGCAGCGGCAACAGTCCATCTGTAATTACACCGCCTGTGAAAACACCGCTTAAAGATGCTGATTCCGTGCCATGGGCTGCACAAAGTATAAAGTATCTTTATGATAACGGTTTTGTAAGCGGTTATTCAGACGGCACCTTCCGCCCGGGAAATAACGTTACCAGAGCGGAGCTTGTAACGATGGTAATAGATGCATTTGGTATCAAAGCTTCCGAGACTGCTTCGGAATTTGCCGATGTAAATTCCGGTGACTGGTATTATGCCGATGTTGTGAATGCAAGCTCAAACAAAATCATATCCGGCTATCCGGACGGCACTTTCGGCCCCAATGAATATATAGCCAGACAGGATATGTGTGTTATTATATCAAATATTCTTGACTTGAAGGGTATTGAGGCGGGCGACAGTACGTCAGATGGTGTGTTTGCTGATAATGATATTATGGCTGCATATGCCGCTTCAAGCGTGACAAAGCTTTATAATATGGGTATAGTTAACGGAGTCGGAGACAACAGATTTGACCCCTGCGGTGACGTGACCCGTGCAATGGCAGCAAAAATAATATATGAAGTAATTACCAGATACTAAAGCATAGAAAGGAGTTAGCAGAATGAAAAAAATACTTGCACTTATTATATCTTTGATAATGATTCTTCCGAGTGCTTTTCCGGCGGCCGGTGCTGAGACGGATATGGATGCAAGCGATTTATCAATGCTTGATAAATTATGTGCTTTAGGTGTAATAGGAGAAGAATACACAGATGATGGATTTGAAGCTGATGATGTTGTTACAAGAGCAGAAGGCATCAAAATAATCGTAGAGTACCTGGGATTTGATGTTACAGGAGATGATAATTCATCATTTGCCGATTCTCATATCAAACATGACTATGAAAGCTATGTGGCAATAGGACAGGATTTGGGACTGATTGAGGGCAACGGCACCGGTAACTTTGCATATGAAGATGAACTCTTGTGCCGTGATGCAGTGAAGATGCTTGTAACAGCATTGGGATATAAACCCTCTGCTATTCAAAGGGGCGGCTATCCGTCGGGTTACCTTACTGTGGCTTATCAGTCGGACCTTCTCTACGGTATGGATGCAGATGTTAATGCCGGCATCACATACATTGAACTGTTCAGAATGCTTGATAATGCACTGGAAGTTGAACTTATGACAGAAACCTACGGTTCTGAAGTGATACACAAGGTGTCAAAAGAGCAGACAGTGCTTACAGACTACCATCATATAGATACCATGATTGGTGATGTTCGCATAGATGACAAGGACGGACGCAGAATTATGGTTACTGAGGACGGCAGTTCAAAGTCATATAAGCTTTGTGACAAAATTAAGATTTCTGATGTGATAGATGAAGAAGCTACTGTGTATTACAATACCATTACTAACGAAATAGTTTACATCGAATATGATAATAGCATAGAGCTTTTCTATGACTATATTACCGATATAAACGGAAACACGGATTCGGATAATAAATATTTTGCCGGTTCGGTAAAGACAGTGTATTTTAAAAATGCAGATGAAGAATTCAAAACAGATAACTTAAAGCTGTATTATGGCGATGAGCAGATGGGCGGTGCCAATAAACTTGTAAACTGTTTTGCAAGAGTGGTGATGAAGAATGATAAAGTAAGCCGCATGTATGTATATCCCTTAAATGAGGGCGGTATAATATTCCATTCTGACCCGTCAATGATTAAATATGCCTCCGGAGAAAAGTCGGACATAGTTCTTGCAGGTTTGAATGACAAGGAAATCACTGTTATCATTGATGGTGATACAGCAGAGGATTTATATGCTTTGGAAACAGATATGGTATTTGATTATTGGTGCGATGAACGCAAGGATGAATACATACTTGTAGCATCAAGCCGCAGAATAAGCGGTACCCTGACAGCATATTCAGAGACAGATGGCTTGGTATATATTGATGAGATGCCCTACGAGTTCGGTGATGTATATCCATTGTATCTGTCAAAAGATGTAAATCTCTATCGCAACACTTATGATATTTCTGAGTTTTCCGGTAAACCCGTGGAGATTGCTGTTGATGACAATATGCAGGTGCGGTACATGAGGATAAGCCCCGATTATATTGATGAAAGGACCTTCAACGGTATAGTGGTAGCTGCTTCTGAGGGAACGAGCGGCCTTGATAAGGAGCGCAAGCTTAAGATTTTCCACATGGACGCTACTACCGGTGAGCAGATTTATACTGTTGATGATAAATTAAAAAATTCACCCGTAAGCTTTGAATACGCAGCAAGTCACGCTGCTGATTACAGCGGACACGGAGCTTTCAGATTCACCGCAAATGCAGAAAATGTAATTAAAAAGATTGACTATATCCCCTATTACGGTCATAGCCATCCTAAAAGCTCGGAGTTTACTGAAACTGCATATACATATATTGATGGTATAATGTACAGTGATGTTGAAACCTATGCACTGGTCAATATAGACGGTGAATTCACTGTAAAGGTGCTTAACTTCGTTTCAGATTTAATTAAAACCAAGCCTATGACGGGTTCGGTGACCCTTGTTTCTGACTATGATATAAAGTACAATCCTATCCCGGATATATTGGTGGTTACCGGAGATGTAGATCAGCTTTTCACCACTACAGATAACTATGCATTGATTACCTCCGTAAGAATGCTTGAGGATGAAAAGGTGAAATACGTACTTGCAGGCGGCGGCTCCCTTATGGTCAGTGAGGATTTTCACAAAGCCTCAAAGATAGTGGCTCCGTCATTTATATGTTACAGGACCAGAGGGCTTGGTAAGGATAAATATCAGTTGTCGTCAGTTTATAATTTAAATGGTGGTACAGACACGTGGAAGACAGATGAATTTGCACATGACAAGACATCGGGATTCTTTAAAGCGGATGGACTTGCTTTCCACAATATGAATGCTGCTCAGTTTATAGTGGGTGGCACTGAAACTGATGTTTATCCTTTTTACAGTAATGCTATAACTGTATATGAGGTGACAGATGATGGCGGTAAGGTGAATTTTTCCAATCCACCCACCAAAATTTCACCTCTGGGCGAGACTAATGAAACTACAGAGGCATGGTTCTATGTTGCAAATTGGCCCGGAATGCGTACAGTAAGAGTAATTATATACAAGAAGTGAGTTTCGGAGACGAGGTGTAATATATGAGAAAAAAATTGATATACAAGTTTATATGCCTTGTACTTTGTATGTGTATGCTTGCTGCCGGTATGATTACAGCAACTGCTGAAATTACAGAGCTTCCGGTTGAGCAGATAAATGCCATGAATCGTGAATTCACAATGCTTGATATAACCAAAGCGGTAAACAGAGGCTTTTCTGATGATATATCAGGCGATGGACTTGGTGGCTGGACAGACCAAGGCTCCGCGAATGACTTTTCAAGCTTTGACTTGCGTGGAGTAAACCACCTGTGCGGAGTGGATTTTAACATAATAGAGCCCAAGGATAATGATGGTAAATCAGCCATTGTACTGCGTGGGCAAAACTGGGCATTTCTGCCTACAAGTGTTCAGATACCGGTTAATAAGAAAGGCGCAGTGGTATATTTCCTTCACGCAATGGCGTGGTCTGCTGAGACTGTAGCTGAGTACACATTTAACTATGCGGATGGCACCTCGCAATCTGTGCCCATTCGCGGTACCGGTGCAAATGCCGATATCTTTGACTGGTGGGTTCCCGGAAACTCTCCTACTGCAAGGACAGCATGGCTTGGCTCAAATGAGTCTTCGGGTTCAATAGGCTTGTCTGCTTTTGCGTGTGAAAATCCCAAGCCCGATTTGGAGATAGAAAGCATTACACTTTCAACTCCGGGTGATGGTGCTATTGTAATGGTTGTAGCGGCTACTCTTTGCGATAAAGCTTATCTTCCTACGGTAGTAGATGATTCCAACCCGGATACCTCAAGGTGGTTCCCATATACATATCCCGACTACCGTAATATGAAGGGGACCGCCATGGATGCATCCTTCCTGCTGGACGCTCCTGCAGGTAAGCATGGTTACTTAAATGCAGTCGGTGATGATTTCATATTTGATGACGGTACTGTGGCTAAGTTCTGGGGTGTGAATGTATTCAGTCAGTATAATGCCGCGATAACGTATAGCATACCCAATTCCTATCAGGACGCTGTAGAGAGTGCAGATGCACTTGCATGCATGGGCTTTAACCTTGTGCGTTTCCATGCATTGTTTGGCAGATTTAATCTGTTTGACGACGGTAAAGGCGGTAAGATGCAGGGTGATACGCAGACATTTAATGACAGAAAGCTGGATTTGCTTTTCTATTATATAAATGAGCTTAAACAACGCGGTATATATACCATGATAGATATTTCCTGTGCCGATGTTGTACTGGAAAACGACAATATCAGAAATACCCAAGGTCAGGTGGCACAGGCTACCACGGTATACGCAGAGCCACGTTATAAAGAGATTATCAAAAACAATATAAAAAGATTGTTTACAACTAAAAATCCATATACGGATATAACTCTTGCAGAAGATCCGGCGATAGTATTTATAGATTTGGTAAACGAGAGAAGTCTTTTAGGTACATCACAGAACAAATCCTTCAGTGCTGCAGAGACGGCATTTTTGCAGGAAAAGTTTAATAAATGGCTGCTTGACAGATACAAGACTAGAAATGCCCTCAATGAAGCTTGGGGAGAGGTTAACGGATTAGCAGAATCCGAAGACCCTATGGCAGGAACGGTTCTGATTGAAGGAAACGATAAACGAGCTCTGTACTCTGAACAGAGACAGACGGATTCAAATGAATTCCTGTCATTTGTTATGAGGGAATTTCACAATGAACTGTATGAATATATGCGTTCACTGGGGATTAAAGCTCTGATTACCGGTAACACTGTATGGGACAAAAACCAAAGAGCTGTTCTCAGTTCAAATTTGGATATGGATTATATAGATTATCATAACTATAAATCCCATCCTTCAACTGGTACTAAGGTAACTAATGCCAAGACGGTTACATCAAGCACTATGCTAAAGAGTGCACCGTCACTTGCATATGTTGGTAATATGCTGGGTAGGCTTACCAGAGGACTTCCCTACACTGTGTCCGAGTGGAATGATGTATTTCCCAGCTATACCATGTCGGAATCCATGCTCATAGTACCGGCGATGTCGGCATTCCAGGATTTTCATCCTATGCTCTATTCTTGGTGTGAAGTCAATCAGAGTGAGCTTAGAGCTAAGCGCCCCCCGGGACAGTATGATGTGGGCTATAGGTCGTTTTTAAATATATTTAATATAGCAGAGCAGCCGCATATGATGGCATGCTTCCCCTCGGCGGCTATGATTAGATTAAGAGATGTTACCGAGGCAGACAAGGGATTTTACACAAGGTGGAGAGATAAGCAGTTCTTTACCACTGCCAATCAGACTATATCTGCCGATGTATCAATAGGTCTTATCGGTAAGATGGGTATGGCGTTTGATGAAATTGCGTATGACCCGGATGAAAACGATAACGATGTGCTTTATCTTGCTCAAAAGGCAAAGAATAACGGCGAACCCTTTGTTTCTGTGACCGGAGAGATGGTAACCGATTACAATACTCATACTTTTAAAGTTAACACAAAAAATACTCAGGCTGTTACAGGAGCAATCAGCAACACACAGATTGAGCTTGATGATGTAATTTTTGATATTGACAATGAATTTGCAACTATGTTTGTAAGTTCTGTAACGGATAAACCCATATGGCAGTCCGACAGGCTTCTTCTTACCGCAGTAGGACAGATGTCCAGAAATACCAATATGGTATTGGAAGACAAGGGTCTTAAAATAAAAAATGCCGGACTCGCTCCAATTCTGGTAGAGCCTGTTGATGGTGAGATTGTATTTAAAACCCATGATGATATAGCTGTATATGCATTGGATTCATCAGGTCAGAGAACCACTATGCTCCCTGTCTATGATGAAGCAAGCGGTTTTAAGAAAATTATCATCTCGGCGGAATATCAGGCATCAAACTATGAGATAGTAAGGACATCAATCTCTCATAAGACTTCGGAGAATGAACATATATCTTTTGGAGATACCACCGTACCTGAGCTTTTTACTGATTTGGGCGGGTACGATGATATCAGAGATAAGATAGACAGGATTGTATTGCAGGAGCTTATGGCTGAAGTTACTGAGGGTAAATTTTCTCCCGAGGGCAATGTTACGAGACGCGAATTTGTTTACGGACTTATGCGGGGCCTCGGCTTATCTAAAGCAAGTGACACAGATTTTGCAGATGTGGATAAAAAGGATGAAGCATATGCAGAAATCTCAACTGCACGTACACTGGGAATTGTAAACGGTGACAGTGAAGGATTGTTTAAGCCGGACGACTTTATTACGGTTGAACAGATGCTTACAATAGCTGCCAAGGCGATACCGTTTTCGTTTGAGCCTGTGACCGTAAACGATATTGAAATTGCCGATATTGCAGATGGCAGCGAAATATCCGCTTATGCAAAACAGCATGTGGCGGATATGCTGAGTTGGAATTATATAAACCTAAAAAATGGCAGACTTAACCCCGGTGATTTTGCAACTCGTGCACAAATGGCAGAACTAATTTATAACATTCTGTGGCAGTAGAGGGGTGATGCGATTGAGAAAAACTATTTTATTATTGCTTGCATTATTGATATTTACTGTGCCGGTAAGTGCTGCCGCCAATGAGCCGCAGATGTCGGGTGGAGTGTATTTGATATATAATGCTTCTGAGCTTGAATGGATTTCAGAGCAGATATATGATAACAACATTGATGCAGCCAAATCAAATATCAGGCTAATGTCGTCTGTTGATATGTCAGACATATCTTTAAGACCAATTGGTACCAAAACCAATCCCTATCGAGGTAGCTTCGACGGAAACGATTGCAGCTTGACCAATCTGAAATTTACAGCTGAAGATATTGAGGGCTACTGTGGTTTGTTTGGCGTTTTAGAAGGCAGAGTGAGTAATCTTGATATCACTTTGCTGACCGGTTCGGATTCTGCGGTTGAGCTTAATGATGCGTTAGTTGCCGGTGGTATTGCTGCAATAAACAACGGGAGTATTACCGGGTGCACTGTGCAGGGTACGATGCGTTTTAAGGTAATGGAAGCCTATGCACTGCTTGGAGGCATTTGCGGTATTAACAACGGTACTGTGACAGACTGCACTGTTACATCGGATAAACTTTATGTGACTTCTGCATCCTCATCTTCGGATGCGTATCTTAAGATATATAATGATGTGTATTCGGGAGGTATAGCGGCTCAAAATACCGGCACAATAGATAATTGTGAGGCTTCAGGCACAGTATATGCACGATCTGCAAATGCAAGCTCCGCCTGTGGAGGCATATGCGGTGATAACAGCGGCAGCATTAAAGAATGTTCGGTAAAAAGTGCAAACCTGACCTCAATCATGGTATCGGGTATCACGAGTTCTTCATATGCATACGGTGGAGGTATTTGCGGAAGCAATACCGGGATTATAGAGGATTGCTACGCCAAATCCACCCTTACAGTGAGATATGAAAGGACAACCGGAGATTTATCTGCGGACAGCGGCGGCATAGTAGGCTATAATTACGGCACAGTAAAAAGCTGTGAGTCGGCAGGTACGGTTACTGTATACTCAGCATCTGACGAGGCGTATGTTAACGCAGGCGGATTTGCAGGCTATAACAGTGGCAAAATCTTAAACTGTGTATCAAACCCAATTACTGTTGCAGTACCTGCAAATTCTATTTCACGCGAAATACGAATCGGGGGCATGGTTGGCAATAACGACAGCGGACTTGTGCAGTCCTGCAGCTCGAAATGCACTTTAGTCATACGTGAGGGCACTTATACGGAATTAAAATGCGGTTCATTGGCAGGGCGTATACGCTCGGGTGCTGTGGAGCTGAGCAGTTCATCGGTTACTTACAGTATAGTAAGCGCCGACGCCGAAGCAGGAGAAAACATCGGAGGTCTGGTGACCTGCTGCACTGCTAAGGCGACAGCTCCGGTTTATGCCGAAGGAAGTGGTACAGAGATATCGCCGTATATTATAAAGACTGAGGCAGACCTCAGCAATATGCGATATTATCCGGATTCATACTTTGAATTGGCATCCGATATAGTTCTTGAAGGTTCATGGCAGCCTATAGGCACAGAGGGCAGACCATTCAGCGGGTATCTGAACGGGAAGCTGCATACTGTTTCCGGGCTTAATACCGGAAATTATAAATATTCCGGATTATTCGGATATATCAAGGATGCACATATAAGTAATATCAATGTTACTACGGGCGAGACAGGCGTCACAGCTCTGTTCTCAGATGACAGCTCTGTAGCGTATGCTGCAGTACTGGCGGCATACGCAGAAGACAGTATTTTTGAAAAATGCTTCGTATACGGCAATGTAAGTATAACTGCCGGTTATGCATATGTTGGAGGATTAGCGGGCAGGATGAATGGCAGCATCATAACATGTGCTTCAGAAGCAGGATTGTCTGCCGAATGTTTATCCGGCACCGGGATCTTGTATATAGGCGATGCCGTGGGTATGATGCAGGGTGATATACAAAATACATATACATCCGGCTTTGTGGCGGTATCTGCAGAGTATGCGGCAGATGCTCAAGTTTGGGCAGGCGGTATAGCCGGCACAATACGCGGAGATACACAGGCAGTATTTTCGAGCTCGGATATAGCTCTCGGTTCATCAGAAGGCAGTATTGTTCATGCAGGCGGACTCTACGGAGAGGTCGGAGGTGACATTAAATCTGCATATTTTGCAGGTAATGTAAGCACAGCTTGTACGGCGGATACAGTTGATGCCATAGCAGCCAATCCTATTAGTCCCAATATTACGGTCGTTTTTTATGAAGACGGTAAGGAGCTCTATACTCATACAACTGCGCAAAGTATTGCTAATGCCGATATGAGTTCTTACAAATTTACCTCTTTGTTAAACACTGCCGGAGTGGAGATTTGGTGCAGAGGAACTGCTTATCCTTTGATTATAGGCAATAAGCTCCCCGGTAATTACCCGTATTTCCGCTCGTTTATATATGAAAATAACGGTAATATTGAAACTGTAATAAATGATGCATTAACAGACGCGGGAAAATCATATATGCACACAACTGCGTATTATAAATCCGACGGTAAGGAGCTTATAGCCGCCAATAGAGAATATTTAAACGGTGGTTACGGTATTTCTTTATACAATGCGTCAAACAAGATAATCATGCCCCCGGAGGCAGAGCTTATAAAGATTTTCCTGTGGGAAAGCGATACTTTAAAGCCTTTGGGTATTCATACAATAGATGCAGGGGAGGTGAGCGAAGATGAAGCTTCGTAATTTTACGATAATTGCTTTAATTGCGGCATCTGTGTTTGCCATGTGCCTGCATACATATGCAGATAGCACCCTGTATAATCCGGATACGAGCACCTGGTATGCTTATGAGCCGGTAGATGTATCCGATACCGAAGGCACTGTGCTTGACGTATCGTGGATATTGGATGCTCCGGCAGGAAAACACGGATATCTCAGTACTGAGGGAGATAACTTTGTTTTTGAAGATGGTACGGAGGCTAATTTCTGGGGCATTAATATAATCCTTGATATGTCTTATACTCGTGAACATTTGTCAAAACTGGCAGAACAGTGTGCACAGAAGGGCTACAACATAGTTCGCCTTTTATCTCTTGACAGAATTCACGGTCAAGGTGTAATAGGCAGAAAATCTGACCTTGGTAGAATTGCAGATTCAGAGTTTATGGATAAGTTGTGCTTTTTCATAAGTGAGTTAAAAGCGCGAGGAATATATTGCTGTATACCGCTTTGTTGTTATTATGTACCTGTATTGGATGATAATGCAGATGATATGTCAAATATCACTCACGGTTTGAAAAGCGCGGGAATATATGATGATAAACTAATAAAGATTCAAAAAGATTATGCGTATAATCTGCTGACGACATTTAATCCGTATACCGGTTATTATCTTTATAATGATCCGGTTCTGGCGATGATTGAGATTAAAAATGAAGACAGTCTGCCGGATAAGCGATATATAGACGGCTCGGATTATTACTCGGCTGAGCTTAAACAGATGTTTAATGACCGACTTTTAGCAAAATACCAAAACCGTGAAGGTCTGCTCGAGGCGTGGACTATGGGCAGAAACAAGGTAGCTCTGGATGAGGGTGAAGACCCCAAGGAGGGTACGGTTGCTATCATATCCGAGGAAAACAAATCAAAATATTCCACACCCCGTGATATAGATACTATGATGTTTTTAAGCGAAACTCAAAAGTCGTATGTGGACGGGATGAAGTCTTATCTGCACAGTATAGGTGTTAAATGCCCCGTAAGCGGAGCAACTGTAGTGTGGGATAATCGCAACTCACTTGAAAATGCTTTGATTGATATGGATTACATAGATGTACATGCTTATGTCAATCATCCTACGGGCTCCAAGTCGGTAACTGCCGGTACAGTATCGCCTAATTCCGAGACTGCGCTGGTATCAACCAACGGGCTCGGAGATTTGAGATATTTCTTTGCTTCAAAAATGTACGGCAGACCCACTACTCTGTCGGAGTGGGATTATGTATATCCGCATGCTTATGCTCATGAGGGACAGCTTCTGATGGCTTCATACGCCTCGCTTCAGGGATTTCATCCTATGGCATTTCAAGGTTCAAATGAATGGCTTTCAGGAAACAATGTGATGAAGACCACGTTGTTTGACAATATGATGAATCCTGCAAAGCTTGCCGCAATGCCCGCTGCAGCACTTATATATCACAGACGTGATGCTGTAGAGGCTGATAATGGATTTTATCCTGTGAGGTATGAAGGCAGAGAACCGTACGTTGAAGAAAAGTCATACGGACTCGGCAGCGATGTTATAGGCTTGAACCTTATAGGCAAAAGCGGCAAGATATTTGACGAGTACGACGGGAACTGCAATGATATTGATATCTTAAAATTAAATAAGCAGGGTCTGGAGACGGGTATATATGTATCTTCAACAGGAGATATGTCACTTGATACCAACGAGCAGATATTCAGGCTCAATACAGAACGCAGCCAGGCAATTACGGGTTTCGTAGGCGGCAAAAGTATAGAGCTCGACGATGTCATATACAGTATCGACAATGATTTTGCCACAGTATATACCACTTCGTTAACCGACGATGCCATATATAACTCAGAGCATATATTAATTACTCTTGTTGGCAGAACAGCCAACACCGGACAGACCATGTCGGAGGATAACACCACCTTTGTAAATCCCGGTACAGCACCCATTCTGATTGAACCCGTTACGGGAAGCTTTGTAGTTAAAACTACAGATGATATTGCAGTTTATGCACTTGATTCATCCGGGCAAAGAGACCACGAAATATCAGTAAGTGATTCTGCCGGGGGTAAGTGTTTTTCAATCTCAGCTGAGGATAAAGCAATGCATATTGAAATAGTAAGGCTTACATCTTCTCAGACGAAAAATGAACACATAAGCTTGGGCAATTTATCCGTTGAGGACAGTCTCTTTAGTGATATATCGTCCCATAAATACAAAGAAGAAACAGAACGAGCGGTACTACTGGGTTATATGGACGGTGAAACCGATACGCAATTTATGCCCGATACATATATAACACGCAGAGATTTCATACGGGGTCTGGTAAAGGCACTCGGTCTTAAAAGCTGGATTGATACGGATTTGGCACTATACGCCGATGTACCTGCAGATGACCCGGATTATGAAAGCATATACACGTTCAGGATGCTGCAGATTATCCCGGACGGTAAGGGGTATTTATATCCTGACGCAGTGCTGACCCGTGATACTATGGAGAGCTGGCTTGAGGGTGCTCTCGGGTGGTCTTTTAAAGATAAATCGGCAGATGAGGTTCTCTCTAATCTGCCGGAGGATAATGTTATAGGTAAATCGCAGAATATCACGAGGCTGGAAACAGCTTTGATACTGGATTCTGCGGTTTGGAAATAAAAAATTTCAGGAGGTAACTCAAAATGAAAAAAATGATTAAAAATGTATTAATGCTTGCATTGGTATTGTGCATGATATGCACAAGCTCTGCCTTTGCAGCAACCAATTACTTGTCAAACGGCGGATTTGACGAGTACACAATTAATGATGGGCTTATAGTACAGAATGAAGGCTTCGGATTCTATTCTGCCATTGATACTACTTATGTCATCCCAAATATTGAAGGTGCTATGAGTATAGCCGCCAATATCAGGCTCGAAGCTACCAAGGAAGCTGCACTGGGCACATACAGAGTATATCTGGCATATTATAATTCCGAAAAAGTTATGAAGAAGGTTGCCTACACGGATGTTACATTATCAGCTGTGGGTACAGCTGCAGACGCTGATGTTTATGTGAACCTTAGTGAGCCCGCAGCAACTACCGATACAGTTTCTGCATTTGTATGGAGCACAGATGGTGGTTACATACCCTACTCCAATGCAGTTAAGCTTGAGGAAACAGATGACAACTCTTACTGGAAAACATCCTCTGTAAGTGTTGATTATACCGATGAAATATCAAATAGTGGGTTATCCGATGTGTCGTTAGTATTTACCGGCAATCAAAATGCATATAAAAAGGTATATCTGGAAGCCGGAAAAACTTATAAAATAAATGTGTATGCTCGTACAGATAGCGGTTCAGCAGTTAGTATGAGATATGGCATAAGAAAGTTTGTATATTCAAATGCAGGTAATATAACCGGTCTTGTATCTACAGCTCCGGCTTATTTACCATCATTTTATGAAGATATTGCGGGTACATCCGCTACTGCGGGCGATGGCATCAGAGGAAACGTAGTTGCCGATGGTAGCTTATGTCTGGTGAATCGTAGTAATGATTCATACAAATCATTCCCAGCTTCCTATGTAACACCTACAACAAGCGGCTATTATCCATTTTATATGGAAGTTAGCGGTTTAAATACAGGAAAAAAAGTTTATGTCGACAAGGTAGAGGTAACAGATAACCTTATCTACAATCCTCATGTCGAAAATACTTCTGTGGACCATGCAAAGATGGTTATAGCAGCCGGTGGTACGGGAGGCAATGCTATGAAGGCGGCTACCACAACTACCGAAAAATATGACGGAAGTATGTCATATGTGGTAGATAATTCAACAAACAGAAAAATCGGTGTGGTTCTCTCTAACAGTCTGATGATGGACGGACGTGCAGGAGTATATCGTTTTGAAGCATATGTAAAAGGAGTTCCGTCAGTTGAAGGAAACAACAGGCTTGATGCAAAGAATTTTCTTAAACTCGCTACTAACGGTGCATTGACTACAAATACAAGTGCAACCGGCACAGTAAATAGTGTTGACTACAATTTATCTATCGGTGATGCAAGGTTCAGCGAAGCTGATGAAAACGGTTGGGTTAAAGTTACTGTTGACATTACTGCCAATTCAGCATGCAAAAGGACAACCAGTGTTATTGCAGAGGCAAGACCTACCGTAGTATTGGGCGCCAACCTTGATACAACTAACTGGAACACACCCTGGTATGTAGACAACCTGAGTCTTACATATGTAGGTCCTGTTACAGCGGAATAATCAGTTTACAGATTCGGGCGGTATTTACCGCCCGAGACATTTAAGGAGGAAAATTTATGGCATTAGAAAAATTCATCATTAGTCGTGATGATGCTCTGCATGAGGCATGGCCGGATGTAGTTCTGACTAAATCCGGTACACTTATCTGCATCTTTACGGAATGCAGCTGTCACGGTGATTATACAGGTGCAAGACTTATGATAACCAGAAGCTATGACAAAGGCAGAACATGGACCCCCAAGACCGTGTTTGCAGAATGTGATAATCCGGAGCACTATTATGATTGTGTGAGTATACGCAGACTGTCTGATGACAGGATAGTAGTTTTGATTGATAAGCATGAAGACGAAGGTGAAGACTTATCCTTGAGACCAATATGTATGTGGATTGGTGATGCTGAGGGTGAAACCTGGAGCGAAGAGATACACACGCCGGCACGAGGAATAGTGCCTGATAAGCTCTTGGAGCTATCAGGAGGCAGATGGATAATATCAGCGCATTATGAAGGTAAAGCTTCGGGTAAGCTTGAGCAATACCTGTGGTATAGTGACGATAAAGGTAATTCATGGACAGGGCCTGTTACAGTAGCCAAAGACAGTCGATATAATCTCTGTGAGGCCTCCTTAATTGAACTGAAAGACGGAGTTTTGGTAGCATATCTCCGCGAAAACACAGGGATTGGTTATGAATGTTTAAAGACTATTTCCTATGATATGGGCGAAACTTGGTCTGAGGTGTATACTACACCGATTCCTTGTTGCCACAGACCTATGGCAGGATTTTTAGATGATGGTTCTATTATGATTACATACCGTTTTATGCAAGGCGGCAAGGGATGGCTTGGCACATGGTGTCAGAATGTATTTGCCGCATTTACCGATGATGACAGTGCCCGTGCTAAAGAACGAAATGAACAGACAGCCAGATTATTTCCGTTGGATTTCGACAGAAGTCCGGTGTCCGATTTAGGATATACGGGTTGGGTACAATTTGATGACGGAGAAATATATGTAGTAAACTATATTGTGGATGATGCCCCCAAGGCACATATCCGGGGATATAGTTTTACCAAAGACGATGTGTTAATAACCAAAGATTAAGGAGATGTTTTTGATGACAAATGTTAAATTTAAGGGTATCATGCCCGCTCTTATTACTCCATTTGATAACAATTATAAAATAATAAAAAATACAGTAAAAGAGCTGATTGATTATAATTATGATAAGGGTGTTAACGGATTTTATATTTGCGGAAGCACAGGCGAAGGCCCGGTGCTTACTGCCAAAATGCGCATGGAAATGGCAGAAGAGGTTATGCAGTGCAATAACGGCAGGGGAGCAATAATCAATCATGTGGGTGCCAATTCTTTTGAAGAAATTGCTCAGCTTGTTAAGCATTCAAATGAAATCAATGTGGATGCAGTTTCTGCATTGCCTCCATTCTATTTCGGATATACCGATGACGAGGTTGTCAGCTTCTACAAGGCAATTGCCGATATGACTGACAAGCCCGTAATTGCCTATATAACCGATATGATCAAAACAGGTGATATGGTAGGCTTGGTTAAGAGGCTGGTGGAAGTCCCCAATATCATAGGCCTTAAGTATACAAAGCCCAACTATTTTGAGTTCAGAAAAATCAAAGAGATAAACAATGGGGATATCAATGTTATCAACGGTCCCGATGAGATGCTCATATGCGGCCTTGTAATGGGCGCTGACGGTGGTATCGGTACTACCTACAATGTTATGTCTGAGTGGTTTGTCAAGCTCTACGAATGTTTCACAAACGGTGATTTAAAGCAAGCACAGGAGTATCAGTATAAAATTAACCGTGTGGTGGATTTACTTATAAAACATTCCGATGTTGGAGCAATTAAGGCAACCAAGGAGACTCTAAAGCTTATGGGATTTGACGCCGGCTGCAGTGCCTTCCCTGCCAAAACTTATACAGATGCACAGATTACAGCATTAAAAGATGATTTGAAATCAGTAGGCTTTGATATATAGGAGAGAATCATATGTTTCAGCAAGAAAAGGAAAAGTTTGAATTAAATATAAATAACGATAATTCAAGTGTATTGAAGTTTTTGGGCGTTGATGGCTGGGATGTATACAATACTTCTGTTCCTATAGAGCAGGAAGGCAGATTATATATGTTTGGCAGAGTGGAGAAAAGGGACGAATGGGCTAGAAGCCATGTCTGTCTCTTTGAAAACGTAGGCCCCGATACATGGAAGAAGTGTGAAGATGCAGTGGAGTATCCACTGGAGGACCCTTGTGTAATGCACATAGATGATAAGTATGTGCTCTGCGGCACTCATGTGCTGTATCACTGTGGTGAGCTTGAGTGCTTTTATGCGTATTTTTATGCAGGCAAGGATTTGAAACACCTGCATATGTTTACTCATGGTCCCAAGGATATGAAGGATATACGCATGGTTCAGATGAATGATGGTAAGATAGGGGTATTTTCAAGACCCAGAGGTGAGCATATCAGAGCAAAGTATGGCTCGGAGAGTGTTGTTGGTTTCACGGTTATAGACAAATTAAGCGACCTTTCTGATGATGTTATTCAAAATGCCAAAGTTATCCAAGACCTGTTTGCTAAGGATGAATGGGGTGGATGCAATCAGTGTATAGCATTAAAGGATGGCTTGATAGGTGTAATCGGACACCAGTGCTATCTTGACGGTGAAATACAGGTATATACCAATATTTCATTTGTTTTTGATCCTCAGACATTTAAGATAAATGACAAAAAGATAATAGGTGTAAGGAAGAGTTATCCTGAAACCCCTGCTAAGAAGAGCTTTTTGACAGATTGTGCATTTACATCAGGAATCACCGAACCTGTAGGAGGGAGAGTAGAACTCTACAGTGGAATCAGTGATGCATATGAGGGTAAGACAAATATAGAAGATCCATTCATAAATTATCGTATATGATAAGTTCGCAGAAAATAGAAATTGAAAATGTCGCATTTATGCGACATTTTCAATTTCTATATCTCCCGTCTGCCCTCTATAGCCTTCGCCAATGTCACCTGGTCTGCGTACTCCAGGTCACCGCCTACGGGTACTCCGTATGCTATGCGGCTCACCTTTACTCCGAAGGGCTTTATGAGCTTGGATATATACATGGCTGTTGCCTCGCCCTCTATGCTGGGGCTGTTTGCCATGATTACTTCCTTGAAGTCGCCCTCGGCTATGCGGCTGAGCAGCTCTTTAATCTTTAAGTCCTCGGGGCCTATGCCGTCCATGGGAGATATGGAGCCGTGGAGCACGTGATACATACCGAAGTATTCACGGGTTTTCTCTAAGGCTATTACGTCCTTGGGCTTTTCCATGACACAGAGGATAGAGCTGTCACGTTTGTCGTTGGAGCAGATTTCACAGGGGTCGGTCTCCGTAATGTTCTGGCATACGGAGCAGTAGTGTATCTTCTGCTTGGCGTCTTTTATGGCATTTATTATTTCATCGGTCTCCTCCGCGGAGAGGGACAGTATGTGATACGCCATCCTTACGGCACTTTTGCTCCCCACCCCGGGCATCTTGCTAAATATATCTATTAATTTTGAAAAAGAAGCGGTATACAGCATGGTTTTTAAATCTCCTATTATAATTATATGTCTATTTTAACATATCAAAAGCAATCTTTCAATATTTTTTTGTGCTAAAACAAAATTATCTTGCTTAAAATGTTGACAATCGGGTATGTTTTGGTATAATATTAATATATATGTCTATTTGAAAGGATTTGAGCACTAATGCAAAAATTAGGTTTAAATGAAATCAGAGAAAAGTATCTTTCGTTCTTTGAGAGCAAGGGTCATCTGAGGCTTCCCAGCTTCCCCCTTATCCCCAAGGACGACAACAGCCTTCTTCTTATAAATGCAGGTATGGCACCGTTAAAACCCTACTTCAAGGGTGAGCAGGTTCCCCCGCGCAAGAGAGTTACCACCTGCCAGAAGTGTATCCGTACACCCGATATAGAGCGAGTAGGTAAGACAGCTCGTCACGGTACATACTTCGAGATGCTGGGTAACTTCTCCTTTGGTGATTACTTCAAGCATGAGGCTACCGCATGGGCATGGGAGTTCATCACCAAAGTGTTGGAAATCCCCGAAGAAAAGCTCTGGGTTACCATTTATGAGGATGACGATGAAGCCAAGGATATCTGGGTAAACGAAGTGGGCGTACAGGCAGACCGCATCGTAAGACTGGGCAAGGAGGACAACTTCTGGGAAATCGGTACAGGCCCCTGCGGACCCTGCTCCGAAATCCACTATGACCGTGGTGCAGAATTCGGCTGCGGCAAGCCCGACTGCAAGATCGGCTGTGACTGTGACCGTTATATGGAATTCTGGAACCTCGTTTTCACTCAGTTTGATAAGGATGAGGACGGTAACTACAACAGACTCGCACACCCCAATATCGATACCGGTATGGGTCTTGAGAGAATTGCATGCATCATGCAGGGTGTGGACAACCTCTTTGAGGTGGATACCGTTAGAAATATAATGAAGAAAATAAGCGAGGTTGCCGATGTGGAGTACGGTGATGATGAAGAATCCGACGTATCCTTAAGGGTTATCACCGACCATATCAGAAGTACAACCTTTATGATTGCCGATGGTGTACAGATATCCAACGAAGGCAGAGGCTACGTTCTGAGACGTCTTTTAAGACACGCTGCACGTCACGGCAAGCTTCTGGGTGTTAATGATCCCTTCTTATATAAAATAGTAGATACTGTTATTGAAGAAAACCGCACCGCATATCCCGAGCTTGAGAGCAAGGCGGATTACATCAAGAAGATTATCCAGACAGAGGAAATCCGTTTCAGTGAGACCATCAATGATGGACTGTCTATCCTTGAAAGCTATGTGGATGAGCTTAAGGCAGAGGGCAAGACAGAGCTCTCCGGTGACAAGGCGTTTAAGCTTTACGATACCTACGGCTTCCCTGTGGATATCACCATAGAGATTCTCTCCGAGCAGGGCATCACCGTAAATCGTGATGAGTTTGATGCATGCATGGCAAAACAGAGAGAAACCGCACGTAACAGTCGCGGCAACACTGACGAGCTCGCCTGGAAGGAAGATGACTTCAAGAAGAAGTTTAATGATATAATGACCACTGAATTTGTGGGTTATGAAAACAGAGAGATTAAGGCAACCGTTAAGGCTATAGTAAGCGGACTTGATGAATTCAAACACGCTGATGCCAAGAGCGGTGAGGTTATGATAATGCTTGACAAGACCCCCTTCTACGGTGAAGGCGGCGGTCAGATAGGCGACAAGGGTATATTAAAGACCGAGACAGCAGTTGCAGAGGTTATAGATACCAAGAAGATGGGCACAGATAAGTTCGTGCATGTGTGTAAGATTACTGAGGGCTCTATCTCCGAGGGTGAGGAGGTTACCGCCATTGTGTGCGATACTCTCCGCAGTCAGACCGAGGCTAACCACTCTGCTACTCACCTCCTCCAGAAAGCCTTGAAGCTTGTCCTGGGAGACCATGTTGAGCAGGCGGGCTCCTTCGTAAGTGATGAAAGACTCAGATTTGACTTCTCTCATTATGAGGCTATGACCGCAGAGCAGCTTGCACAGGTTGAGGTGATGGTTAATAAGGTTATTTCCGAAGCTGTAGATGTTGACTGCAGGGTTATGCCTATAGAGGAAGCAAACAAGCTGGGTGCTATGTCACTCTTTGGTGAAAAGTACGGCAGCGAGGTAAGGGTTGTCAAGATGGGCGACTTCAGCCTTGAGTTCTGTGGCGGTACTCACGTTAAGAACACATCTGCCATAGGGCTTTTCAAGATTCTCTCCGAATCTTCCGCTGCTGCAGGTATCAGAAGAATTGAAGCTATCACCGGCACGGGAATACTTAAATACCTTGCAGAGAAGGAAGCTCTCATAGCAGAGGTTGGAGCTGCACTTAAATGTGCACCCTCCGAGGCTGTTTCCAAAATCGAAGCTATGCAGAATGATAACAAGACCCTTGCTAAAGAAATAGAAGCTCTCAAAGAAAAGATGGCAGGCAGCGGCATAGATGATATGAAGAACAGTGCAGTGGAGATTAACGGTGTGATGGTTATCACCGGTAAATTCCGTGATGCAGATGTAAACACTCTGCGCAAGGTGGGCGATACCATGAAGGATGCTTTTGAATGTGAGGTTTGCATCACTGCTTCCGAATCCGACGGTAAGGTGAGCCTGGTATGCTCCGCTAATAAAGCAGCTGTGGCAAAGGGTATCCACTGCGGTATGATTATAAAGAGCATTGCTTCTCATGTAGGCGGCTCCGGCGGCGGCAGACCCGACAGCGCACAGGCAGGCGGTAAGGATGCCTCCGGTATAGATGCGGCTCTTAAGGCGGCTGCAGAGGTTGTATCCGAACAAACGAAATAAACTGTAACCTCAGTAAAAAGGAGGAAGATTAAATGTCAGATTGCTTATTCTGCAAAATTGCAAATGGCGATATACCCACGGAATTTCTCTATGAGGACGACAAGGTGGTTGCCTTTAAGGACATAGAGCCTCAGGCACCGCATCACATCCTTATAATTCCCAAGGAGCATATTGACTCTGCACTTGAGATAAACGATGCAAACTGCGATATCCCCGGACACGTGTTTATGGTGGCATCAAAGCTTGCAAAAGAGCTGGGATTTGCACAAGATGGGTTCAGAATAGTAAATAACTGCGGCAGAGATGGCGGACAGACAGTGGGTCATTTGCACTTCCATATACTCGCAGGCAGATATTTGCAGTGGCCTCCGGGCTGATTTGTACCCCAAATTGCACAAAATATACATTATATTTATACATGTACAAAATTTTTACTTGACATAGCTATAAAAATTTTGTATAATTAGAATGTATAAGTTTTGTCTTACCCGTTATGTGTTAAAGAGACAGGCAGTAACGGAGGGAGGGAATTTTAATGGCAGAAATCAGAATTAAAGATAATGAATCTTTGGATAGTGCACTTCGCAGATTTAAGAGACAGTGTGCTAAGTCCGGTGTTTTATCCGAAATCAGAAAGAGAGAACACTACGAGAAGCCAAGCGTTAGACGTAAGAAAAAGTCCGAGGCTGCAAGAAAGCGTTCTTATAAATAATTTATATCCGTTTATGTCAGGAGGGGTTTTGATATGAGTATTAAAGAAACACTTACACAGGATCTTAAGCTCGCCCTTAAGGAAAAGGACATAATCAGAAAAAATACCGTTCAAGGTATCAGAGCTGCTGTACTGCAATTTGAAAAGGATAACCTCACTGAGCTTGATGACGACGGCGTACTCGATGTAATCGCCAAAGAGCTCAAAAAGCGCAGAGATGTACTTCCTGAGTATGAAAAGAGCGGCAGAGAAGATTTAATAACACAGTTAAACAGAGAAATAGAAATTGTAATGGGTTATTTACCTTCCCAATTATCTGAAGACGAGTTAGACGAAATTGTAAAATGTGCCGTAGAAGCCACTGGTGCTTCTTCAATGAAGGACATGGGCTCCATTATGGCAGAGGTTTTGCCGAAGGTAAAAGGCAGAGCCGATGGCAAGATGGTAAATGCACTTGCCAGGAAATATTTAATGTAAGCATTTAAAATCGAGGGGAGCGAGGATTCGCTTCCCTTCTTTTTTCTAAGGAGACGTAGAATATGTTTGAAAGATTTTATCCACACCGGACAGCCAAGAATGTTTTTGAACTGGACGAGAAATTCTATACTTCAAATAATATAAAGGGAGTGATATTTGATATAGACAACACCTTGGTTACTCATGATACCAAGACACCCCCTAAGGAAATTTCAGATTATTTTAAATTTCTTGAAAATTTGGGTATAAAAATTGCAATTGCGTCAAATAATCATAGAGAACGTGTAGAAACTTTTTCCAAGGATTTGGGCTACACATATATATCCAGAGCTTGGAAACCCTTTAAAAAGAATCTGAAACGTATAAAAAAAGAATTTAATCTCCCCGAAAATGAGATTTGCCTTGTGGGGGATCAGATTTTTACCGATATATACGGCGGACTGCGTATGAAATTCTATACTGTTCTCGTAACTGCTGTGGGAGAAAATGAAACAAAATTTGTAGCTTTTAAACGTATTTTTGAAAAGGCAGTTATGGATGAATATGCCAAATTCCACAACAAAAAATTTTTTTAAATTTTTTCGCAAAAAAGTGTTGACAAATGAAGTATGTTGTGGTATCATATACAAGTCGCTTGCGAGAGGGTACACCTCATAAAGCAGGATGACACTTGGTCTTTGAAAAATGAACAGCATATAAAAAGTAATGAGGTTCTCGTTAATTTGA
>JAGATB010000025.1 GCA_017621495.1 Clostridia bacterium | reverse complement strand
ATGACACTAAAAGGAGCATTTTATTATCATTATTATGAAAATTTCTACACTCTATCTTACATAGATAAGATGTGGGGAATAATGAGGGAAAATCCATTTCCCTCAAGTATTAAATTATAGTATTTGTACTTGTGTCAAGTCTATACAATTTAAAAGATTAGTTTGCCGATTTTGATATTTACATATACTATCGGGTGCGAGAAAATCCAGTATTCTCGCGGTTTCTAAAGAATTTTGTTCAGAAAAAATACAGTGAAAAAACAGGAAAAAGTAGTAGGTCCTATTATGCCTTGGCATAACAAGGTTCTCCGAAATATAGAAATCTTTGATTTCGTTATATTTCGTGATGGTTCTTATTATTCACTGTTCTCCTGACTTGACAAAAACATAGTAAGAGTGTCGAAAATTGGCGAAAAAAGTTAGGATCAAAAAATCGAAAAAGGAGAGTATTAGCAGATGGGAATATTAATAGAGTTATTTTTAATATTTGCTAAAATAGGTTTGTTTACTTTTGGCGGCGGATATGCAATGATTTCGCTGATTGAAAATAATTGTGTAGAAAAAAAGAAGTGGATCACTCACGATGAGATGATGAATATCACAGTAATTGCAGAATCTACTCCCGGACCGATTGCAATAAACTGTGCTACATATGTAGGTTATAAAAAAGCTGGGATAATCGGTGCAATTATCTCAACATTGGGAATTGTACTTCCGTCATTTGCAGTGATTTATTTAATTTCTATGTTTTTGGATAATTTTTTGGAAATTACGCTTATAGCCAACGCTTTTAGAGGTATTAAAATAGCAGTAGGTTTTCTTATTCTTGATGCTGCGATAACAATGATAAAAAAGATGCCAAAGAAAATATTGCCGAAAACTTTTATGATATGCTCATTTGTAACAATGCTCATTATTAATATCTTTTCACTTGATTTTTCTTCGATAGTCCTGATGCTTATTGCAGGGGTAATAAGCCTTGTAATATTTATGGTTAAAGGAACACCAAAAACAGATGGAGGTATGAAAAAATGATTTATCTTGATTTGTTTTTAGGTTTTTTAAAGGTAGGCTTATTTGCTTTCGGTGGAGCATACGGTGCTATTCCTTTAATCAGAGATATGGTTTTGTCTTATGGTTGGTTAAGCGATGAAGCTCTTTCTTATATGATTGCGGTAAGTGAAAGCACACCCGGACCGATTATGGTAAATCTTGCAACTTATGTAGGAAGTACCGAGGCAGGGTTTCTCGGAGCGTTAGTCGCAACACTTGCCGTTGTTTTGCCATCGTTTATAATAATACTCCTGATAACTGCATTGTTAAAAAATGCATTTAAAAATAAATATGTACAGGCAGTCTTAAGAGGTTTAAAACCCAGTGTAATCGGGATAGTTCTTGCTATGGGTGTATATATGCTAGTGAAGAATTGCCTGATGGAAGATACATTTAAAATGAATTTGAGGTCAATTGTTATTACTGCAGTTTTAGGAATTGTGGCAGTTTTATACAAATATTTTTCGAAGAAGAAAATGTCGCCTATAATAATGATTGTCATATCTTCACTGTTAGGTATGTTCGTATATGCTATATGAGATTTTTGGCTTTAACTAAATACGAACCTTGCCGAAGAACATTGGCATCTAGATTATACAGTCTTTATATAAAGACTGTCGAAAAAGTCGAGAACAAAAGAGCCTCCCCTGTGTAAGGAGAGCCTTTGATGTGCGGCATCCGGAATGTAAATAGCAAAATAAATGCTACTTTGACAACTACAGATAAATGATAATATTAAAATTTCCTTATTTCATTGACTTAACCGATGATTTGTTATATACTATAATTATGCTCATCATCAAACAAGGATAAGGATGGAGATTTATATATGCAGTTAATCATAGCGGAGAAACCCAGTCTCGCCGCAAATATATCAAATTCAATAGGCAGCATGAAGCGAAAAGACGGATTTTATGAAGGTAACGGCTACATAGTTACCTGGGTTTTCGGTCATCTTTTTTCTCTTTGCGACGTTGAAAAATACACCGGTACCGAAGAAAATCCCCGCTGGACAATGGATAATCTCCCGTGTTTTCCTGAAAAGTTCCTCTTTGAACTCAAAAAGGATAAAAATAAAAATACTGATGCAGGAGTAAAAAAGCAGTTTGAAACCATCTCCCGTCTCTGCTCTCGTGATGACGTTGATACTATCATAAACGCAGGCGATGCTGACAGGGAAGGAGAGATTATAGTGCGACTGTGCGTTCAGAATGCTCTTAAATCCCCCAAGCCTATCAAAAGGCTGTGGCTTCCTGACCAGACCACAGAAACCATACTTGAGGGTCTCTCCGATATGAAGGACGGCTCTATGTATGATAACCTCGCAGATGAAGGTTTTGCCAGAACATATATAGACTGGCTTTACGGCGTCAACCTCACCCGTTACGCCACTCTTAAGACCGGCACCCTCATGAGGATAGGCAGAGTCATAGTACCTATAGTCAAGGCTATTTATGACCGTGATATGGCAATAAGGAATTTTAAAAGTGATATATACTATGCACTTGTAAGCAAAACAGATATTGACGGTATAGAATTAGAGCTTACCAGCAAGCATAAGTTTGATAAAAATGACCTGAATCGTGCTCAGCGCTCCTGTGATGTGCTTAATGCCAACCCCGGCATAGTTACAGAGGTTAAATCAAAGAAAGATACTCTCTCGCCCGGTAAGCTGTATTCGCTTTCTAAGCTGCAAAACGTTCTGGGAAAGAAATATAAGATGTCAATGGATGAAAGTCTTAAGATAGTACAGGATTTGTACGAGAAGGGTTACGTTACATATCCCAGAACCAATTCCGAGTACCTGGCAACCGCCGAGCACGGTAAGATAAAGGAGATAATCTCCCTCGTGTCAAAGATGGGCTACCCCGTCGAATTTAAAAATAAGAAAACCATATTTGACGACAGCAAGATAGAGTCTCACAGTGCTCTCACCCCCACAAGGAAAATCCCTGCCAAGGAGCACCTCAATGAAAAGGAATCAATAGTTTACGGTACTATTTTGAGACGTTTTGTGGCTGTGTTCTGCAGTGAAGAATGTAAAACGCAAAAGACGGAGATTACCATAGATGCCTCCGGCAAGGAGCAGTATACTGTCAAAGGTATGGTCATAGCCGAGCCGGGCTGGACGAAATACGATGACTATACAAAGAAGGATAAGCTCCTTCCCAAGCTCACTAAGGGTGATGAGGTGAAGCTCAATTTCGTACCTACGGAGAAGGAGACCTCACCGCCGAAGCACTATACCATAGAGACACTTAATAATTACCTCAAAAATCCCTTCCGTGAGGACAAGGCAAATATTGAGACTGAGGACGATGCCGCAGAATACAAGGCAATTTTTGAAGGACTGGAGCTGGGTACCGAAGCCACCAGAACGGGAATTATAGGCAATGCACGAGCCAGCAGGTATATTGAGCTCAAAAAAGATGTATACTATATTTTACCTGCCGGTGAAAAGCTCATAGAGTCTGTCAAGAGAATGAATATTTCCATGGATAAATACAAGACAGCAACCCTCGGCAAAGCACTGAAGCAGGTTTTCAGAGGGGAGATATCTGTAGATGACAGTGTTGAGCTTGCCAAAAATGAAATTTCGCAGGTGTTTCAAACTCAGACCTATACTTCCGAAAATGATATTGACGACGGTTTCATAGGTGATGTTATAGGTAAGTGTCCGCTATGCGGAGGCAATGTTATACGCACTACATTCGGCTACGGCTGCTCCGCATACAAAGATAACAACTGTCGTTTTGGAGTAAGCAATGTTATCTGCTCCAGAGTTATACCCAAAAGTGCAGTGTATAACATCATAACAAGCGGCAGAAGTCAAAAACTTACCGGCTTCATATCGCCCAAAACCGGCAAGGAGTTTTCCGCTGCTTTTAAGTTGGAGGGAGACAGGGCGGTATTTGATTTTAGTAATTGACAAATATCGGGATTTGTGATAATATAATGTTGGACATTAGATGATATAATGTTACGCATTTTATGGAGATGATTTATATGCAATCAGTAAAAAAATTCAACACTCAGTCACTCGGTGAAGAGATAGCCAATGCAGTCTCCCACGGTGTGGGTTCGCTTCTCTCTATTGCCGCATGCGTCATAGTTATAGTGAGAGCAGCATTTGAAAGCACGGCTATAGGGGTGGTGTCTGCCAGCATCTACGGAGCCTCCCTCATACTTTTGTACACATTCTCATCACTGTATCATTCGCTGACTAATTTCAAGGCAAAATCGGTATTTCAAATATTTGACCACTGCTCCATATTCTTTCTGATACTGGGCACGTACACTCCCATATGCCTTGCCATGATACGCGGTGCCATGGGGTGGACACTTTTCGGTATAAATACCTTTTGCACTGTGGTAGGTATCACATTCAATGCTATCAATGTAAAGCGTTTTCATAAGATGTCAATGGTGCTGTATATACTTATGGGCTGGTCTGTGCTTATAAGTATCAAGAGAGTTATAGAGATTACTCCGTTTTCCGGTATGATATTTTTGGTTACAGGCGGTCTGCTCTATACTATAGGCATCGTGTTTTATAAGATGAAGAGCGTTAAGTACATGCACTTCGTGTGGCATCTGTTCGTGCTTGCAGGAAGTATACTGCATTATTTCTTTGTGCTGTTTTATGTTTTTAAATAGGATATAAGTATGTATTATGTATATATTTTAAGATGCAGTGATAATTCTCTGTATACAGGTATAACCACCGATTTAGAAAAGCGGTTCTCACAGCATTTTACCAAATGCCGTGAAGCCGCTAAATATACCAGGTCCAGACAGGTTTTGTCTGTGGAAGCGGTATGGAGCGCCCATGACCGTTCCGCTGCGTCAAAGCTTGAATACCGTATTAAGGGGCTCACCAAACCCCAAAAGGAAGCCCTCATATCATCACCGCAAACTCTCGGTGATGTCCTGGGCGATAAACTGGATATATCAAATTATACACTCTATAATTATATTGCATCAAAATGAATCAAAAACAAGGAGGTGCACAGTATGCGTAGATTCTTAAAGCCTTTTTTCAGCAAAAAGATTTTCGGTATCTTATTTTTTATATTACAGCTTGTGCTGCTGATTATGCCCGTTACCGGCATATATGACTCCAATATATTCTTAAATGGCGGCATGACTCTCATAGCAATTTCGCTTATAATATTTGAGATAAACCGTGAGTCCAGCTCCGGATTTAAGCTTATATGGATTGCGCTTATCGGTGTGGTGCCTTTGTTTGGTATTTTTCTGTACATATATGTGCATTCAGATTTGCTTATTACCGGTATCAAGAAGAATTTGCGTACTCTCACCGCCAAGGTAGCTGCCATTACCGCCACCATGTCCGATGCCATGCCGGCACTGCATACAGAGGAGAGAGACGAATACGGCATTTTCCGTTATTTGCATGATGTTGCATACGCACCCTGCTTTAACTGCTGTGATATGCGCTATTTCAGATTTGGTGAGGAAATGTTTGACAGCCTCATGGAGGATATCAAATCTGCCAAGAAATATATTTTCATAGAATTTTTTATTATCAATGAATCCGATTATATGTGGAAGCGTCTCTTTGAGCTTTTAAAGCAAAAGGCTTCCCAAGGGGTAGAAGTACGTCTTATGTATGATGCCATGGGTTCTCTTACCTGCACCTCAAAGGATTTCGACCAAAAGCTTCGTGCATACGGTATCAAGTGTGTGGTTTTTTCACCTGTAAAGCCCTTCGTGTC
This sequence comes from Clostridia bacterium, assembly GCA_017621495.1. Taxonomy (GTDB): domain Bacteria; phylum Bacillota; class Clostridia; order UMGS1810; family UMGS1810; genus RGIG8748. The sequence continues at coordinate 10,061 of JAGATB010000025.1, read as the reverse complement.
CACGTATCATAACAACCGTGACCACAGAAAAATTGTCATTATAGACGGCAGGTGTGCATACACCGGCGGTGTGAATATAGCCGATGAATACATTAACAGCAAGGTGCGTTTCGGTCACTGGAAGGATACCGCCATCAGAATAGACGGCGAGGGAGTAAAGGGCTTTTTGCTCATGTACTTTAAAATCTGGGATTTGATGCAGCGAACCTATGATGATTACTCACAGTATCTGGTTACGGTGCCCAAGGCTGAGCTTACCGGGGGTTATCTTTGTGCTTTTGACGATACGCCCATGGATACAGAGAACGTCAGCCGCAACCTGTATATGCACATTATCAACACTGCCAAAGACTATGTATATATCAATACCCCGTATCTGATTTTGGATGATGAATTGCTCCAAGCCCTTAAATTTGCGGCAAGAAGGGGTGTTGATGTTCGCATTTGTATGCCCCATATCCCGGATAAATGGTATGCCTTCGCACTCGCCAGGACATATTACCCCGAGCTTATGAAGTCAGGAGTGAAAATCTATGAGTATACACCGGGCTTCCTTCATGCCAAGAGTACTATTTCCGATGATATACGGGGATATATAGGCTCTGCCAATTATGATTACAGGAGTCTGTATCTTCATTATGAGTGCGGTGTGTATATTTACAAAAATAACGTAATCAAGACCATCAAGACAGATTTTACGGATACCCTCAAACGATGCAAGCTTTTTACTCAGGAGGATTACAGAAGGCTCAATATCTTTTACAGGATGGCAGGTAGGATATTCAGATTTTTTGCTTCTCTTATGTAGCTCACATTATATTTACTGTTACCTCCGGCGGTTCAAAGCCTTTTTCGCCCAGGAGGTCATCAATCACATATTCAAGTGTAGACGGCATTATCAGCTTGTCGGCAAGCCTTCCGATTAGTTTTTCGGTGTTCTCTTTGGAGGCAAATATATCATTTACCAGTGCTTGCTCCAACAGCTTTTCGGTGCCGTCTTCTTCGTATTTTTTCTCTATTTCTATGCCGTATACCGTAGCCTTTATGTCAGAACGGGGTATCTTGATTTCGGATTTGAGTATATAGTAATCAAGGTAAAATCCCCCGAAAAAAGCACCATCGGGATTTATGGAGACATATTTCCTTTTAGAATGAATTTTTTGCATTTATTAATCTTCCTTTCGGTATTTGTTAATATAATTATAGTTGTTTTTATCTGCGAAATCCAGCACAAAGCATCGCAATATCTGCCTTTATAGCACAATATTTTTGTATTAAACGTATATTAATGGGTTATCATGGCATTTTATGCAGAATTAATGATATATATGACGTAAAGATTATTTATGATATGTTGTATCCGGACTGCTGTTTACCGTGAAATTGTATATATTTCATGCCAATACAAATAATAACCTCATATATTAAAAATACGGAGTGTGATATAATATGTTTTCACCCAGAACAGACCTGGCACTTGAGGCAGCGGCTTTGAGTGTCAAAAAACCGGATGAAAAGCTAAATGGCGTAGAAACCGATGTGTACACCGAAGCTGATATTACCGTAACCAAGGTTAAGATAATTAATGAAGAGGGAGAAAGGATTATAGGAAAGACCAAGGGAAACTATATTACCATAGAGTGCCCCTCGCTGAGATTTTGTGACGATGAAACAGCAGAAAATGTGAGAAATGTGTTCTCTCATGAGCTTTATGAAATCATCAAACCTCACAAGCATGATGTAATCTTTGTTGTGGGGTTGGGCAACCGTTTTATAACACCGGATTCCCTCGGGCCTGCCGTGTCGGACGGTATAGAGGTAAGCCGTCATCTGGACGGCGGTGGTGTAAGTTTGTGCGCAGTGAGCCCCGGAGTACTGGGTATCACAGGTATAGAAACAGGTGAGATAATAGAGGGCATTACAGAAAAGATAACCCCCGATGTCATCATAGCCATAGATGCACTTGCTTCCAGGAGCATGCAGAGGATATGCACCACCATACAGATAGCAGATACGGGTATTACTCCCGGCGCAGGCGTAGGCAATAAACGAAAGGAGCTTAGCCAAAGGACCCTTAATATTCCCGTGATAGCGGTAGGAGTACCCACTGTGGTAGATGCTGCCACGGTTGCCAATGACTCTGTAGAGCATATGGTTTCTGCTCTGCAGGAAAAGATGCAGATAGACAGCTCCCTTATGGATGATGACAACAGATACACACTTATCAAAAAGATACTCAGTCCCTACTTTGGTGAGCTTATAGTGACACCCTCGGAGATTGATTCGGTAATATCAAATGTGGCGTCAATTATAGCCAAGGGTATCAATCAGACCGGTAATAATCTGTCGCAGACAGCCATATAATTATACAGACAACCCTTGTTTGGAGGTAAGCAAATGGCGAGACGCAGATCCTATGATGTAAGAAGCTTTTTAAATAAACGCAAATCACGCAGTGGTTTTATTTCCCTTACCGTGTCCGGTTCGGCTCTGACTACTGTTATCAGTCTTGCGGCGATAGTGATTTTCAGCCTGGCTGCCTGCCGATTACTTGCCTCATCGGGATTTTTTGAATTTTTGCTCAGGGCGGGCGTTTCAAACGCCCTTCCTTTTTTGTCATCACAAGACAGACAGCTGCTTATGAATGAATTTGATATAAACAGCCCCAATCTCTTTGCCAAAAGTGTATCTCCGCTGCTGCAAACAAAAGAAAATGAGGCTAAACCCTCTGAGCCCCCTGCCAAAAACATACCGGATGTAAATATTGAAACAACACATAACTCTTCCCAAGGGATAGAAGTTAAGAACGAAACCGAGTATTTACCGGATGTCCGTGCGGTGCTTTCCGAGGGTGTAACCCTTGCCACGGATAATCCCAAGGTACTTATAGTACATACTCACGGCAGTGAGAGCTATACCTCCAGTAAAGCATATAAGTATGAGCAGACAGGCAATTACCGTACTCAGGATACGGATTACAACATGATACGAGTGGGCGAGGAGCTTACTCGTCATCTGAAACAAAAGGGTATAGATGTCATTCATGATAAAACCATAAACGATTATCCCTCATACAACGATTCATATAACAAAACAGAGAAGGTAATAAAAAATCATCTGTCCCAAGACAGCGACATAGTTTTTGTGTTTGATATTCATCGTGACGCTGTAGGCGAGGGAGACAATATAGTGAAATTCGTTTCCGAGGTAAAAGGAGAAAAGGCTGCACAGGTGATGATAGTATGTGGTACAGATACCAATCTTGACAATCCTTTATGGAGGCAAAATTTCGCCTTGGCAGTACATATACAAAACTATTTTGAGGTAAATACCCCCGGTCTCTTTCGCCCTCTAAACCTTAGGAAAGAACGCTTTAATATGCATCTTACCACCGGTTCACTGCTCTTTGAAGTGGGTACTAACGGCAATACCCTCGACGAAGCTCTCTCAGCAGCGAGGTACTTAGGCGACGGCTTGGGAGAAATAATTAATAATTTAAAAAATAATAGTTGAAAGATATGATAAATATATTGTTGACGAAAAAATATGAAAGTAATAAAATAAATGTATAAATATAAAATTGTTTAAAAATTGATATTTAAAATAAAAAAACGATAAGACATAGGGGCTTTTCATGTGATATATTTATAAAAAGAATATATTTTCGGATAATAATTTCTAACAGTATGATAATGCCGAGGATAAAAGTGTGAGGTGTTAAATATGACTTATAATGATGTAGAATTTATTGACTTTAGAAACAGACATTCAATATTTTGCCGCAGACAGCAGTTCATAAATAAAAATCAACACAGACACGCATATTATGAGATTGAGCTTGTTTTTGATGGAAAGGGAAAGCACATAATAAACGGGCATACTTATCACGAAACACCGGGTGATATATTTTTGATGAGGCTTACCGATATCCATGAGTTTATTATGGAAGATGGCTGTGAGCACTGGGTAGTGGAGATACCTCCGGCGACTCTTCCGGATGATATTGCCAAATTGATGGTTAATGCCGAGGGAGATCTCTTTACGCATTTGAACGATGAGGATTATCGCCGTGCAAAGGAAATCTATTTGATGATTGAAGGTTTAAATAATAAAAACGATAATTTTTATGTTCTTTCGAAGATGCATCTTGTAAGTTATTTTATAATGTTTATCTTAGAAAAAGTAGAAAATAAAATCCCGGAAAAATATTCGAGAATCAATATACAGCTTCGCGAGATAATCACATATATTCAGAATAATCTTTTTGAGGATTTGACAGTAACCAATATTGCATCAAAGTTTTATGTAAGCAAGGAATATTTAAGTTCTTTTTTCAAGAAAAACACAGGTGTCACTCTCAATTCATATATAAGGAAAGCAAGATTAAGTCATGCGGCAAATCTTATAGTCACAACTGATAAAAAAATGATTGAAATTTGTGAAATGTCCGGCTTTAATTCATTGCCCACTTTTTTGAGAACCTTTAAAAGTGAGTATGGTATGACACCGAGTGACATGCGAAGCAATTATATCAATAAGAGAGAAGGAAAATAAATGATATTATCCTCATGCTTTATTAAAGCAAATGACCGAATGTGTAATATAGAAGATTATGTTCCTGCACCATTGTTTAGGAAGAGCTTTAATCTCGATTCCTGTCCCGATAAAGCGGAAATAACGATTTGCGGACTGGGGTTTTATGAATTATATATAAATGGCATTAATATTACCAAAGGTCCCCTTGCACCATATATAACCAATCCCGAACACGTACTTTACTATGATAATTATGATGTGCATGAATTTTTGAATATCGGAGAAAACGTCATAGGTGTATTGCTTGGAAACGGTATGAGAAATCCCTACGGAGGATTTGTATGGGAAATGGACAAGTCCCCCTGCAGAAGGCCGGTGAGCTTTGCTCTGTCGTTTGAAGCCGACGGCGAAGTTGTGTTTGAGGCGGATGATTCATTTAAGACCCATCCCTCAGCCATAGTATATGATGATTTACGTATGGGTTATTGCTACGATTCCGGACTTGAAATCGATTCATGGGATAAGCCGGATTTTGATGACAGCAATTGGCAAAATGCTATCTATGAGCCGACTCCTTCCGGTACGAAGAAGCTTTGCACCGTTGAGCCGATTACAGTGTCAGACGAGATTAAAGCAGTAGAGATAAAGCATTTTGAACGTCTGCCTTTTGCTCACAATAAATGGTATGATGATGCACCGCCGTTTGAAGAAACATACAGAGACAATGTGTATGTGTATGATTTTGGTATTAATACAGCCGGTGTTACCAAACTGAAGATAAACGGTAACCCGGGTCAGCGCATAGTTATTCGTCACGGCGAGGATACGGTCAGGGGAGAATTTTCGGTTAATACCACAGTATTCCAGCGTGGCGAGGAAAATAGCAGGATATACCGTGAATACGGGCAAACCGATGTGTTCATTTGCAAAGGCGGCTATGAAGAATTTATACCTAAGTTTAAATATGACGGCTTCAGGTATGCATATGTTGAGGGCTTGGAGCCGGAGCAGGCCACACCGGATGCTCTGACATATCTTGTCATGCATTCCGATATATGCCGCAAGTCGGCTTTCTCATGCTCTGATGACGTGATTAATAAACTGTATGAATGTGCGATTAATTCGGATTATTCAAACTTTTACTATTTCCCCACAGACTGCCCTCATAGAGAAAAGCTCGGCTGGACAGGCGATGCCTGGTTTTCTGCAGAGCAGATGCTGTTAAACCTGGATACGGCAAACAGTCTGAGGGAGTGGTTGTTTAATATCAGACAAACTCAGCTTGATAACGGTGCTCTGCCATGCATTATCCCTACAGTAGGCTGGGGATACGACTGGGGCAGTGGTCCGGTATTTGATTCGGTGTGTGTTCAATTGCCGTATTATCTGTATAAGTACACCGGTGACAAGGGAATTATATCGGAAAACCGTGATATGATTATGAAATATCTGGGCTATGCTTATTCCAAGAGGAATGAAGAAGGATTAATCGTATTTGGTTTAGGAGATTGGATTGACCCATTCGAAGATGTAAACGGATTTATTTCCTCTCCGCTTGAATTCACTGCTACAGTGTCAATATTTGACATAGCTCAAAAGGCATCCTTCTTGTTTGGGCAAGCAGGATTGACGGAAGATAGCATCTATGCACAAGATATTGCAAACGAGCTTAGGAAAAGTATAAGGGAGCATCTCATTGACTTTGATACCATGACAGTAAAAGGTGATTGCCAGACCTCTCAGTGCCTTGGCATAGCAAAGGGTATATTCAATGCCGATGAGATTGATAAAGCCGCAGATAAGCTGGCGGATATAATTCGCAGGGATGGAGATATAAATAAATGCGGTATCTTAGGATTAAGATACATATTCCATGTTTTGGCAGATATCGGCAAGGCGGACCTTGCATATAAAATAATCACCTCAAAACACCATACCTGCTACGGATATTGGATAGAAAACGGTGCTACCAGCCTTTGGGAAAGATTTAAGAAGTATGATGATATTAAGTCGGATAATTCCAAAAATCATCATTTCCATGGTGATATTTCAAGCTGGTTTATTCAGGAGCTTGCAGGTCTTAAACCCAATCCGTCAGCAGATGATATATCATATTTTGAGATTTCTCCGTCATTTGTCTCCGGTTTGTCATATGTCAAAGCAGAGTATGTATCAAAATTCGGCAAGGTTTTAGTTAACTGGACACGAACTGACGAAAAGATTACTCTCTGTGTCAAAGCACCAAAGGGCACCCACGGCAGGCTTATTATAAAAGGCGGTTATGTATTGTCGGATGACACACATTGTACATCTTGGTGTGCTGATGCCGGTTGTGACATAAGCATCACATTAAATAAAGTTAAATAACGTCTGTAATATAAAGGGGATGTAAATAAAGTCATGACAGACGGGGACGGCAGGTAATTTTGTCATGTAAAATCTTGGTTTTATGTGACAAAATAGCTCCGTCCTCTTGGATGTTGTGACTCTATTTACAGTCCCTTTTTGTTATTTTTATCAAAAACCTTAGGTAAAATTTGTAAAAAATATCTCAAGCAAATTAAAAAATGAAAGTTTATTTGTTAAAAATGATAAGAAATTGAGCGTTTAAAATGATAGAATATATTTAAAGAAATACTAAAGAGGTAGATGCTGCTATGGATAATATAAATCTGAATGGTAAATGGGAGCTTAAAGGCGTATCACCGCAAGGGGAGGTAATTAACCTCAGTGCAGATGTGCCCGGCAGTGCCCTGAATGCTGTTTTAAATAAAATTGAAGATATAGATGTATTTTACAGAGATAATGCAGAGCTTGTGCAAAAATATGAAAATTATGACTGGACATATACCAAGCATTTCTCTGTAGATAATATTGACAGTAAGCTTGAGCTTGTGTTTGGCAAGCTTGATACATATTGCGATGTTTATATAAATGGTAAGCATATAGCATATTGCGACAACGGTTTTATATCATACAGATTTGATATCACCGACAAGGTAAATATCGGCGACAATGTAATCGAAGTTTGGTTTTATTCGCCCGTAAATGCGGTAAGAGGCAGAAAACCACGTTCGTTCTGTGCCTTTTCTACAGACCGACTCTATACCAGGAGAATGCAGTGTACATATGGCTGGGATTGGACCATGCGCTTTGTAACCTGCGGCATAGGTGACGCATATATAGAGCCAATTGATCCCGGCGTCAGAGTCGACACTGTATATGTATATACCAAGAGCATAGACGAGGATTGTGCACAAATCGTAGCAGATATTAATTTTTATGATTGCAAGCAAGGCGGTATAATTGCAGTTGAGCTCCATGACCACGATGGCATACCCGTATCCAAAAATATAAGATACAATGATGAAGACTTTATGCGTGTGAGTCTGGATGTGGAGAAGCCAAGGCTGTGGTACCCCAACGGATACGGAGAAGCATATCTCTACAGATTTATTATCAAATGTGATGACAAGGAGATTTATTCATCAAACATTGGTATAAGGACTGTCAAAATCATGCAGCTTTCTGACAAAGAAGGAAGCGATAACTTCGACAAGTGCTTAGAACTCAAAAAGACAGATTTCTCCGAAAAGTATGATTTAAACGAAGAATTTTCCGGTTTTATATTAAAGGTTAATGGTATCAAAATCATGTGCAAGGGTGCTAACTGGGTACCCTGTGAACCCTTTGACAGAGGCGATACCAAAGATAAAATTACTACACTGCTTGAATTAGCCAAAAACGCCAACCTGAATATGCTCAGAGTATGGGGCGGTGGTGCCTTTGAAAGCGAGCATTTTTATGATGAATGTTCACGGCTGGGCATCATGGTTACGCAGGATTTTCTCATGGCGTGCGGTGATTACCCCGAGGAGCAGGAGTGGTTCTTGGCTAACCTCAGGAAAGAAGCCGAATACGGGGTCAATCTTATCAGAAACAAGCCCTGCCTTGTATGGTGGAGCGGAGATAACGAAAATGCAATCTGGGGTACCAACATCACCACGGATTACCATGGCAGGATAAGCGCATACAAGGGCATAGCTGATGTGGTATATACCAAAGACTACAGCAGAGATTTTCTGCCGTCGAGCCCATACGGCGGAGCACGATTTGCATCCAGTACGGTGGGCACCACACATAACACACAGTTTTTAAGTTATCTTTTTGAGTATATTGACAACGGTGACATGACCGACTTCAAAGATAAGCTCAAGCAGTACCGTGCAAGGTTTATTTCTGAAGAGCCCGTTATGGGAGCAGTATCGACTGTTACTCTCAAAAAGATAATGACAGATGAAGATATATACGGTGATGATAAGTCCATGTGGCTGTATCATACCAAGAATAACCCCGCAATGACTAAGCAGCTTTTTGACTATGAGCTCACTATGGCAGAGAAGCTCTTCGGAGCATTTGCTGACGGTGATGACAGGCTCTTTAAACTTAAGTATCTGCAGTATGAGTGGATGAGAATAAGCCTTGAGCGGGTCCGCAGAGAAAAGTGGTTTTCCGCCGGGGTTGTGTACTGGATGTATAATGATTGCTGGCCTGCAGCAAGCGGATGGGCTTTTATAGATTACTACTGCCTGCCCAAAGCTTCCTACTATTCGTTCAAAAGAGCAGCCAAACCGGTAATCGGCTCTATAGATTATGACGGTACATCATACAGCCTATGTGTTTGTAACGATTCATGTGCACAGAAGGTTAAACTCAGCTGCTTCGTTCCGGGAGGCAGAGTGATAATCCCGGAGACTGAGCTGGATATCGCTTCAAACGTGTCGTTGGTAGTATTTACCATCAGCGAAAGGATTAATGAAAACGAGATTATGATTCTGGAGATCACAGACGGTCAAGGTATTACAGACAGGGCGTTTTATAAGCATGGTAAAGTAATCTTAAAGCCTTGCAGCGTTGATATAACACAAATAACCGATACAGGCATAACTGTAAGTGCCCAAAGGTACGTACATGCAGTGGAACTGGAAGGTGAGGCTGTATTTGAAGACAATTATTTTTCACTTTTGCCGGGTGAAACAAGACAGATTAATTACAGCGGCAATGGTAATATAAGTGTTTGTGGTTATACAGTATGATGTATAAATTAAATTCAGAATGGAGTGTAAAAAATGAAAAAAGCGAAAAAAACATTGTTTGGCATTATTGCAGTAATCTTCATCGTGTGGTCAGTATTTGTATCAGCTTCTGCAGAGATAATTACAACAAGTGAGTCAAATGTTGATTCAGGTGGTACAACAATTAAAATTTGTGAAAATTTTGATGACTTTTCCACTAATAAAACTACTCCACACAGTAATGATTCCGATTATTGTCAACCTGAGGGATGGTATTTAGCTCACAGATTTTCGTCTCAGACAAACGGCTTTCTGAGACCTGCAACAGATGCCGAAAAAGGTGCTGTTATGCAGGTTGGTATGTTGGGAAATGACGGTGGATCATCTCACGCATATTTGCCGCTTGGTACAGATATAACCTCCGGAGTGGTGACTATAAGCTGTGATATT
>JAGATB010000024.1 GCA_017621495.1 Clostridia bacterium | reverse complement strand
GGTCAGCTTGAAGCAAAATTGAATTCTGTCAAAAGCTTAATGAGCACTACCGGAGCGACATTGGAAAAGGCAATGGATATGCTGCAAATAACCGGTGAAGAAAGAGAATATATCACAAACAAAATTTAATCCAAAAGCAAAAGTAAGAGGGTGATACTCGTGGATAATCAGCTTAAAAAAGACATTTGAAATATTGGAAAAAGAGTACGACATAAAAATGTCTGCAGATTATGAAAGCGAGGTGGCAGAAATGTGTAATTTGAGTGATGGTGTATATAACAACGGAAAACTGGAAGGCATGAAAGAAGGCATAATGAAGGGTATGAAAGAAGGCAGAATGGAAGGCATAAAAGAAGGTCAGCTTGAAGCAAAATTGAATTCTGTCAAAAGCTTAATGAGCACTACCGGAGCGACATTGGAAAAGGCAATGGATATGCTGCAAATAACCGGTGAAGAAAGAGAATATATCACAAATAAAATTTAATTCAATCGCACATATATGATACGACAACAAATCCTACTGAAAACTATTACAAAAATCAAAATAGTTTTCAGTAGGATTTATTTTTTCTTTGGCACAAATGCCCTATACTGTTGGCACAATTAACAAATGACAAAAAAGCTGAATTTCGTTATTATAAAGTTGTATAATGAAAAATTATTAATGGAGAGAATTATGAAAACTTTACTTTTGGGCGATTTATGCCACATTGAAAGGAATCGAGAGTACTTTGAAAATGTAGATATGAAAACTCTTTTTAACGACACGTTGGAGCATTTTGAGGGAAATGACATCTGCTTTGTAAACCTTGAATGTGCTGTAACAGAATCTGACAATGCAATAAAAAAATTTGGTCCGAACCTTAAGGTTTGCAGAGGGACAGTAGATGTAATGAAAAATCTCGGTGTGACACTTTGCGGACTGAGCAACAATCATATTTTTGATTTTGGCGTTGAGGGTGCTCTTGATACTATGAAAGCTCTTGATGATGCGGGGATTACCTATACAGGTTTTGGCAAAAATTATGAGGATTCACGCAAAAATTATATTGTAGAAAAAAACGGAGAAAAAATTGCCTTTATCGCAGTGTGTGAGCACGAGTATTCCTATGCCCTGGAGGACCGTATGGGTAGCCGCCCCTTTAATGAATTTGAAACCATGGCGGATATACGTGCGGCAAAGGCAGAGGCAGATAAGGTCATAGTGCTCTACCACGGCGGAAAAGAGTATTGTCAGTATCCTTCACCCAGACTTATCAATGCTTGCCGTGAAATGTCAAATAATGGAGCAGATGTGGTTCTCTGTCAGCATACCCACTGTATCGGATGCTATGAAAACTACAACGGTACACACATTCTTTACGGTCAAGGCAATTTCAACTTTATTCCTCTTGACGGAGTGCCGGATGTCTGGCATTATTCTGTTATGGTGAAGTATGATACTGTTTCAAACGAAATTGACTTTGTACCTACCGTAAATACCGAGTACGGTATTGAGCTGGCAAAGGGAGAGGTGAAAGACAGAATTATGAATTCCTTTGCGAAAAGAAATGAGTCAATAACTGACGGAACCTGGAAAGACGGCTGGCATGCATTTTGTGAAGACTATAAGGAGCAATACATAATATCAGCAAATGATAATCCGGATTTGTCGGATGTACAAAGGGGAGACAGCATGTTTGCCCATTACCTTGATTGCGAGTCTCACACAGATGTGTGGAGAGAGCTTTATAAGACCGCAAATCACAGAAATGAAAAATAATTATAGTGAGAATAAAAATAACAATTAAATAACTACTTCAATATCACCTAACTGTTACGGTTAGGTGGTATTTTATTTTGCAATTTACTCCATTTATTATAATTCATTTCAACTACATATTTATCTTACTTCTATTCAAAAATCAAAAAAGTTTTTCTTTGGCACAAATGCCCTATACTGTTGGCACAATTAACAAATGACAAAAAAGCTGAATTCCGTTATTATTATGTTATAAAATAAAAAACTGTACACTTAAGGAGGCAAAAGCATGGACAACAAACAATGGTTTAAAGAAGCTCAGTTTGGTATAATGGCGCATTTCGGTCTGTATTCACTTCTCGGTGGAGAGTGGAAGGGCGAATGTATGAGCTACATAGGAGAGTGGGCTCAGTCGTATTTTCGCATACCCAACAAGGAGTATCACAAGCTTGCAGATGTATTCAATCCCGTGTATTTCAACGCAGATGAATGGATTAGGCTCGTTAAAGAATGCGGTGCCAAGTATTTTGTAATTACTTCCAAGCATCACGAAGGCTTCGCTCTGTTTAAATCGGAAGTAAGCAAGTTCAATGTAGTAGACGGTTCTCCCTTCGGACGCGATATCATAGCAGAAATTGCCGAAGCCTGCTATAAGCACGGAATTAAGCTTGGACTTTACTATTCACAGTCTATAGACTGGGCACACCCTGACGGTAACAGCGGTACAGAGGAACAGCCCCTCAATATGTGCGATATGCCCTGGGGAAATGAGTGGGATTATCCGGATGCAAGCATTAAAGATTACTCCAGGTGCTTTAATGAGAAGATAAAGCCTCAGGTTAAGGAAATTCTCACAAATTACGGCGATTTGCTTCTCGTGTGGTTTGATATACCTCTTGGTATACCCGAATGGTGTTCTCAGGAGCTGTATGATATGGTAAAGCTTTATCAGCCGAATTGCCTGGTTAACTCCAGAATAGGCAACGGTAAATGCGACTATACCTCTGCCGGAGATAATGTAATACCTGAGCACGATGTAAGCGGTATGCTATACGAGTCTCCTGTAACGCTCAACGATACATGGGGCTACAAGCCCAGTGACCAGAACTGGAAATCGCCGGAGAGAATAATAGAGATACGAAACAACCTAAAGTCCAAGGGGGCTAATCTTCTTTTGAACTTAGGTCCCGACGGACTCGGCAGAATTCCTGCTAAATCCGTAGAGATTTTAAGGAAAGTGGGAGAACTTTCAAGATAACAAGGAGGCAAATGTTTATGAGAAAATGCTCAAAGCTGATTATTCCGCTGTTGATTATCTCAATGATGCTTTCATGTTTTGGTATTGCGGCGGCAGATGTCAGTGATGAATATGTGGAAGTTATATTCGGCAAGCCTGACAGGCTTACAAATGCCAAGTTTGTGCTCGGCGGATGGGAGCTGGTGGAGCGAGACGGCCGCAGCGGCAGACGTACCAATGTGGCTACCAAATCGGGTGAACTTAATTATTATGATATAGATATCGATGATGATTTCATGTTCAACCTGGAGGACGGCACACCTATTGAAGTAACCGTGGAGTATTTTGATGAAGGCAAGGGCGGTTTTCAGCTTCAGTATGATTCACATCATACAGCGGACTCAAGATTTAAAAACTTTAACCGCACAGAGATTACATATCTGGAAAACACCGGTGAGTGGAGGAGCAAGACTTTTCATATAGAAGACGCATGTTTTGCCAATCGTACTGACAGGATGGATTTGAGAATAACCTCATACCTTCAGGGTAAAGGTTGGAGTACAGAGAATATAATTCTCGGTTCTGTAAAGGTGACATGGGCTGATTATATATCTCCGATTGACTTTGAAGGAACATACACCGATATGACAGGTAACATTCATTCGCCAAATGATGAGGTGGTGTTTAACTACACTTCGCGAAATAAGATTGAAACAGCCATGAATGCCAAATATATCTACAATGTATATACAGGCAGCGGTGAGCTTATAGAAACCGTGACTCATGAAGAAAAGCTCGATGCCAAAGAAACATCGACAGGACGGATAAAGCTTACAAATCCCGTTGTATACGATATATATAAAGTAGTCATAGATACTGAGGTTTCTATGGTCGATAATCCGGAGAAGGTGTATAAAAATACAATTAACACAGAATTCTCTGTATCAATTATACATGATGGCTCAGCCGCAAATCCGGGTTACGGAGCAAATACCTTGACACTCCATTACGGCAGAGGCAATCCGGAAGATACCGGAGAGGTTGTACGAAAAAACGGTATGACATGGATAAGGGTAGAAAGCCTGTGGAGAGAGGTTGAGCTTGAAAAGGGCAAACTAAAAATGCCCGAGGTGGATATGTACAATATTCGTTCACTGCACGAACAGGGATTTAAGCTGCTCTTTACATGTGCATATTACAACCAGTTCTACGATAACGGCGAAACACCGAGCAGCGATGAAGCTATAGAAGGCTTTGCCAATTATTGTGCATTTGTCGCCAAAGAAACCCGGGGGATGATTGACCACTTTGAAATCTGGAACGAGTACAATGTTACTAACTTCAATAACAAAATGTACGGCGGAGATGTGTATGCAAAGATGCTTAAAGCAGCATACAAAGCACTTAAAGAGGTAGACCCCAATATTAAGGTTGTAGGTATTGACTGCTCCGGAGTAGAACTTGATTTTATCAGAAAAGTACTTGAAAACGGCGGCGGAGAATATATGGATATACTCAGTGTTCACCCATATCCGTCATCAAGAACCATGTATGATGAAAGAGAAATGATAGAGCGAACCGAGGGCCTCAGAAAGCTTATGGAAGAATTTGATATAGGTGATATGCCCGTATGGTTTACTGAGACAGGCTTTTCAACTTGGAACGGTGGCTACACTATGCAAAGACAGATAGATGCTTCGGTAATGATGAATGCCGTAGTAGAAGCATATGACTTGTGTGATGTATTTATGATGTATTGCTTCTATGATGCGGCTGACTTCAATCAAAGAGAAGATAACTGGGGATTTGTGCATATGTGGGAGCCGGACGGCAGAGGTAACGTGCCAAACGGAGCCAAGCCAAGCTTTTTGGCTATGAGTGCAGCCAATTATCTGACCGGAAGTGCAGAGTTTAAATCAGTGATAGAGGATGACCTGTATTACGGCTTCCATTTCTATAATAAGAGGCTTGGCAAGGATATACTTTTGCTGAACGCAAGCCTTATAAAGGAACCGGCATATAGAGAATATGACCTCGGAGTGAGCAGTGTGGAGGTGTATGACCAATACGGCAATAAGGTGAGGAACATTACATCAGATAATGGAGTGTACAGCTTCCAAGTATCGCCCCACCCTTACTATATTATAGGAAACTTCACAAAGTTTGAAAAAGCAGCTTCCCCTGCAAGTGTATCTGCAGATGCACCGGTCAAAACTGCCGCAGCAGGCGAAAGTGTAAGCTTTGAGTTTACAAAAGCAGTTGACAAAAATCTCATAGTAGAAGCTGTAGGTGCCGAGGGTGTAACCATAGCTCAAAACAATGGTTTCAGCGGTGACATGGCAGAGGTGACCATAGCAACCGGTCAGGATATGCAGGACGGCACCGAGCTGGATTTCTACGTAACTATAAGGGACGAAGGTGGCAACGAATACTACAGGGAATCCCACAAAGTTGTGATAACCTCGCCTGTAAGCATAAGTATTACCTCTGAACAGGCAGTGGAGGACAGCTTCACTCATTGGAGAGCAAAGGTGGTTGTGACCAATGAGACCCTGAGCGAAAATCTCAGCGGTAAAGTCTCTGTAGCGGCTCCCGAGGATGTGGCACAGATTTCAAAAGAACGCTCATTTGAAAACTTACAGCCCGGTAAATCTGTTACTTTCCTGTATAATCTGCCGGAGAGAATAACAAAACGAGTTGTACGACTTTCTGTAGATACGGCGCTTGCCGGAGGCTACAAAACAACCTCAGAGGGCGTGCTGGACTTTGGCACGGCACTGTATGCATACAACAAACCGATAATAGACGGAGTGGTGTCTGTAGGTGAATGGAACGGCAGCTGGATAGGCGCAGATACCATAGATGACTGGATAGATATTTCTACTCCTGCAAGTGTGTGGGGTGGTCCCGAGGACTTGTCGTTCAGCGGTACTACCATGTGGGATGAGGAAAACTTCTACTTCATGGCAATAGTAACCGATGATGTGTTCTCGGTATCGTATCAGCCGCAAGAAGCCAAAAACATGTGGATGGCAGACAACATTCAGTTTGGATTTGTTGACAAGGCTGAAGTCTCTGCAGAAACCAAGGGTAAATTCACCGAGATAGGTCTTGCAGAGGTTCCCGGTCAGGGAGACATCATATGGCGTTACAATTCCCTTTATGATGATTTGCCCAAGGGTGTGGCTGTAGACAAAGAAAATGCAAAGCTCTCTGTGGTGCGTTACCCCACATATACAGTTTACGAATGTGCAATGCCCTGGTCAGAGATATTCTATGACGGATTTAAAATAGACACAAGCAAAACATACAGGTTCTCTTGTATGACAAATGATAGCGACGGTTCAGGTAGAAAAGCATGGATAGAGTACACCTCCGGTATAGGCATGACAAAGGATGCCACACTTTTCGGCAATCTAACTTTCGTAAAATAAATATCATAATTTTTAGGAGGAAATTATAATGAAATTTTGCAAAAAAACTTTGGCAATGATTCTGACATTTGCTTTGGTGATGTCGAGCTCAATTGCTATGATTGGCGTTTTGGCAGATGGAACAGTAACCGTAAATATTGAGGATACTTTTGATAATGCATCTTCTATACCGGATGAGGGTTGGAAATTAAATACAAATTCCGGAGCAACAGCAAGTATTACAAGTGGATATGTTACTTTTTCCGGAAAGGGTGACCTTAACAGAGTGTTTGATACTGCTGTGACATCCGGAAAATACGAAATGTCGTATAAGGTTAAAGGGATTACATCAACAGCCGGTCCTTTGGTATATGGTAACGGCGACAATACTACTTTTCTATTCGCGGAATGCAAAAATGACGGAATTTATGCAAACTGCGGTGCCGGTGGTTGGGGTACTGCATATGCAAAAATAGCTGACTTACCGGCTGACGGAAATGCATGGTTAACATTTAAGTATATCCTCGATTTCACAAATTCTAAATTTACATGTGAAATCTACAATGAATCAGAAAAACTTATCAGCAATGCAGCTGCTACAAATGTCAACTTCGTATACACAGACAAAAATTCATGCACAAAGCTTTCGCAGATTAAAATTGAACAAGCAGCTACAACAGATGTTGTGTATGTAGATGATTTTATTCTTAGACCTTATGAGGAATCGGAAGAACCCGAAGTTGAAGTTTCGTTCAATGAAACCTTTGATACATATGAGTCATGGTCGGATGCAGCAGCTAACGGATGGAGCTTTAATAAAAATAATATATCAATTGCGGGCACAACCGGTGCAAAATATGTTTCATTCAGTGAGGGTGAAATACATAAAGCTTTTACTGTTGATAGTGGCAAGTATGAAATAAGCTATTCACTTAAGGCAGGTCAGGCTAAGCCGTTGGTTTTGATATATAATTCAAGTAATAACTTCCACATATTGTCTCAGTGCTCTGAGGCGGGTGCGGTAAATACCGCTTCCTGGACTTCTAATGTAGTAGCTAATGTGGATATAAACGATTGGATGACAGTTAAGCATATCGTAGATTTGGATAATAATACTGCAACATGTAAGGTATATGATGCTGATGGATATTTGGTAAGCAGTTCTTCTCAGGCATATACTCTCATGAACAGTGTTACGGATATTGCTAAGCTGACTATACAAAACCAAAAGTCCAGTGAATTGTTGGTGGACAATGTTTCAGTAAAACCATACACCGGAGAAGCGACAGACAAAACTCGCCTTGTAAATGATACTTTTGATAATGTTGCTTTATTATCCGATATATCGGGTTGGTCCGTAAGTGGTACAGGTAACAGCGCTGCCATTACAGAGTATGCATCTAATGAAAATGCAACAGGAAAATATGTAGTATTTACAGGAAGTAACTTTAAAAGGACTGTTTCACCTGCAGCAACATCCGGAAAATATAAAATTTCCTATAAGTTAAAGCCCGGTTCATCAAAACCGATTATATATCTGTCCGGAACAAGTACAGGTAATGTACTTCTTACAGAGGTTGTGAACGGAAAACTTGTTACAAATTCATGGGCAGCATCTGACATGGTAGATATATGTGCAATAGATGATACATCAAAGTGGATTAAGATTGAAGCAATAATTGATGTAACCAACACCTCTGCTAAAATTAAGGCATATGACGAAAATGGAGCGCTTATAGCCTCCCACGAACGTGACCATTTACAGAATGTGGATAAAAACGCAGAGCTTACCAATTTTACCACATTTAATGTAGACAACTGGACTACATCAGGAACACTGGCTTTTGACGATTTAACCATTGAGAGCTATGTGGAGAAGCCCGAGCTCAGTGCAAATAATGTTATAATCACAAACTATAAGGGTGAAATTGCATCTCTTACAAGTGCTGTTTCACCTGCAGTTAAGAGCATTACACTTGATTTTGACAGTGCAATCACCGAGGCAAGCAAAGCTTTAATCAGCATTTCCCCGGCTGCAGAGTACACCGGAGATATTGTGGGCAACACCTACGTAATGACCTTTACTAAAGCATTAAGTGCAGGCACAGATTATACTGTAAGTGCCGCTGCAGGCGTTGCAAATGCCGGAGGAGAAACTCTCGGCAGCAATGTAAGCATCACATTCACCACAGGTGCAGCAGTAGTGGATGCTGTTCTTGCTTCTGTTACAGATGCAAGCGGAACTGCAATCACAGCTCCTGCAGACCTTTTAAACAAGACAATTACTGTAAACACATATGCGGCTAACTGCTCCTCTCAGGCAAAGAGCCTTGCATACATCGTGGCACTCTACAACGGCGATAAGCTTGTGAATGCATATGTTGCAGATGATAATCTCACAGTTCCTGCAGGTGCGGTATCTGTGGCTCCTGTTAATATACCTGTGGGAGCACACAGCAACGTCACCAAGGCAAAGATAATGCTTTGGGATACTCTCGATTCAATAGTACCTTACTGTGCACGTATTGAAATACCCAATAATTAATTAGTGTAAGTATGCAGCATTCCGTCTTCGGGGTGCTGCATACGAGATATAAAGAAAGGATAGCATATGTACAGAAAACTCTTGCCCGTGCCGGCATTACTGCTTATTGCAGTAATTATTGTGTCCGGTATGGGATTAATCTCAGCAAGTGCGATAACGTCAAATTGTGTTACTTTCACTCAGGAGCAAACACATAGCTCGGATATATACTACGACAGGCTTCCCTGCTTTTACCTTACAATTAATAATCCTACTGCAGACAGCCACAGAGTAACAGCAACCTATGAAATCAGTGATGACAGTAACAATACAGTGCACACGGATACAATAAGCATTGACGTACCCGGAGGAGATAAGTTAATCAGGTCTTACACTCCCCAAATGACCATGAATTATGGAATAT
This sequence comes from Clostridia bacterium, assembly GCA_017621495.1. GTDB lineage: Bacteria > Bacillota > Clostridia > UMGS1810 > UMGS1810 > RGIG8748. The sequence continues at coordinate 120,930 of JAGATB010000024.1, read as the reverse complement.
ATACAATCAAGGCAACCCTTACCGGTTTATTTAAAACCATGACATATTATGATGAATTTTCCATAGTTCCTTCTCCAAAGAGTATAAATGATAAGGTGGGCATTAACAGAAATTTCATGAGCTCTCGTCTGGGAAAAGATAAAACAGAAAAACACCTTCCCGAGGCGGGTATAGGATGGGTTCGTGAGAGTATAGAATGGAGCGAAGTAGAAAAAGGCACCAAAGACCCGGATACAGGCGAAGTAATAAGCACTTTGCAGGTGCCTGAGTACTATGACAGCATGATAGACAGTCTCCGTGCCAACGGTACAAAGGTTTTGCTGATTCTTTGCTATGGCAATACTTTGTATGAGGATGGAGTTCTCCCTAAAACAGAGGATGGTATAAAGGCTTTTGCCAATTACTGTGCTTTTATAGCAGAGCATTTTAAAGGCAGGGTAGATGCTTTTGAAATCTGGAACGAGCCCAATTTGGAGCAATTTGCCGGCAGAGCAGACTGCACCGGCACGGAATATGCCAATCTGTTGATGGCAGCGTATGATGCCATAGATGCCGTCAATAAGGAAGCAATAATTATCGGTGGTTCGTTCAATTCTATGAAGATAGAGGATACACTGAAATTTTATGAGGAAATGATGAATGTAGATGGCATTAAGAATCATATGGATGCCATAAGCTTTCATCCATATCATAGTGACGGAAGGTATTCGGATGAATCAGAAACATCGTTTTTAGAAGATTTGGCAAGTGTTAAGGCTACCCTTGTATCGGCAGGCGCCGCAGAGATGCCAATCTGGCTTACGGAATTCGGTTCTTCAAGCTGGTATGATGCCAATGACTCCACAGCTTCGGTACAAGGTTATACAGAAGAAAGACAAGCAGCCAACCTTGTACGTATGGGAATTATGGCTCGTACAGATTCACAGATTGAGAAGCTTTTTTATTACAATATAGTTGATTTAAGGGCATCTACAGCCAAAGAAAGCAAGTATGGGCTCATGGATTTGCACCGAAATGCCAAGCCGGCATATTTGACGGTTGCTTTTATGAACAGCCTTCTGGCAAACAGTGAATATGTACAGACATTTACTGATGCCGGTTCATTGAAAGCATCATTTACAGGATATCAATTTAGCGGCGACAAGGATGTATTCGTGCTCTGGGGCAACGAGCTTAATGGCTGGGCAAGTGAGCCCGACATACAGGTAGCATATGACTGCCCGGCAGACAATAAGCCATATGCCACGTACAGCACTTGGAGCAGTGTAACACTCCATGTATATGAAGGTGCCAAGGTTACACTCTATGATATGTACGGCAACGAAACAACCGATGTAAATATTGGTCTCAATCCTGTGTATGCTGTGTGCAGCTACACCAAGCCCTATTCCTCTGTGGTGAAAATGAATGCACAAAACGGTGTTCTCACAGTATCCGGCTGCAATGCAAATCCGGGTGCAAGCGTTACCCTCACAGCTAAGTGCGAAGGAGCTTTGGAATACATAGACCAGACTGTGGCAAATTCTCTTGGAGAATACAGCTTTGATATGGCATACGACAGTAAATGTGTGTATGATATCAGAGTGTATGATTCAGCTTCTGCGCTTAATGCATCATATGGTGAGGTTGACTACAGAAGTACAATAACCTATTACATAAATGACACTGAGGTTACCCTAAGTAATATAGCCGATGCAAAAACCGGCGACAGGGTAAAGGCGGTTGTAGAGGTGACACCATTTAAGGAAGGAGCAAGCCTCGGTAATCTTTTGGCGGCAGGAGTTGCCTATGGTGACGGTTGCAGTATGCTTCACGTGAATACAGACAACACCGGCAATTTTACGGGAGATACAGCCCTACTTACTACGGAATTCACAATTACCGATGTATCTCAGATAAAGGATATCAAGTTTTTCCTTTGGGACGAAAGGCTCACACCGCTCAGAAGGTCTACAGAAATCAAAGTCAATTAAATGTTGGAGGGGATTACATTGAAAAATAAATTATTATCTGTCGCATTATCGGCAGTACTTACGTTAAGTGTCGGTATGGCAGCATTTGCCGATGGCATAGATTACAGTGTAAATTATGACTATTCCAATTCATTGGCAACGGTCACGGTTAATTCGCAGGGGGATGAGTACCTCACCCTGCAGGTATTGGACAAGGACAAAACCTTTACGGACATCTCTCAGGACGACATCATATACATAGCTCAGCAGACAGCAGATGAAGCCGGCAAGTACAGCTTCAAAATAGATTACGATGTGAGTTCATATGAATACAACGCTTCTATTGCTTCCTCCAAAGGTCAAGATGCTCAGTTTACGCTTTTGCTCATCGATCCGGAGGACTTAGATAATGCGGTAACAGCATTGAATACAGCAGCCAAAGAGGATAAGTTCGATGATTTTGCCAAAGTCATTAACGATGACAGACTGGTTCTCAACTACAGATTTAAGCTTTCGGACGACAAAATACTCAGCACCGAGCTTAATGACTATTTTGCCTATGTAAAGGCAAATGAGCTCAAAAGCTCCGAGCAAACAGATAATGCTAAGGTATTTAATACTTTTATAGCGGCATATCACTTAAATAACACCTCTATAGATACTATCAAAGGAATTGAGGACAAGCTCTACACCTCTGATACCGCACTTACCGACAAATACAACAGCATTGTGATAAGCGATGAGATTGCAAAGTATTTCACCGGTAAGCTCAGCGGAAATTCCATACACACACTTGATGATTACGATAAATGGTACAAGAAGGCACTTGTGCTCACCGGTATAAGATATGCTAAGGGATATGGTGAAGTTGAGTCTCTGTTGGATAATTATGGCTCACTGTTCGGCATCACAGACACAGCCAAGAGTGATGTCTATACTGATATGGCTGGCAAGGATTACACTGCTGCAAATCTCAAGAGCAGTTATGAAGCATTGGTAGATAAGTATGATACCGGTACCTCTTCTTCACCATCAAAGAAGGGTGGAGGTTCGTATAGCATGGATTACACCAATATACAGACCGAGCCTACACCGGTGAAAGTAGATTTTGAGGATATAGACGGTGTTCAGTGGGCATCGGAGGCTATACATGCTCTGACAGACAAGGGTATAATCAACGGTACCTCGGCTGTAACCTTCAGTCCCGATGACAACGTTACCAGAGAACAGTTTGCCAAAATTCTGGTGATTGCTCTCGGTCTTGACGACAATCAACCAAGTGGTAATGCTTTCGGTGATGTAAGCGATGAGTCATGGTATTGCAAGTATGTAAACATTGCCGCAGATAACGGTATCGTAAAGGGTATCGGCAATGGTATGTTTGGCGTTGGCAGCAGCATAATCCGTGAGGATATGTGCGTAATGCTCCATAATGCATTAAAGCTTAGAGGCAATACCGCATCTATAGTGCAGACCACATTTGATGACCGTGATGATATATCTGCATATGCACTGGAAGCTGTGGAGACTCTCTACGGTATGGGTGCTGTAAACGGTATGAGCGACACAACCTTTGCTCCCGGGGGCTTTGCAACCAGAGCTCAGGCGGCAAAAATTGTATACGGCGTTCTTGATAAATTACAGTGATGGGAGGAATATGAGATATGAATAAAAGTGTTATTGCAAGGATATTTTCTCTTGTTCTTGTGTGCATGCTGTGTGTAGGCAGCCTTGGCATAAGCACTGTATCTGCATTAGATGCAGATTACGAAGAAGCCTACAATGCCATGGAGGTTCTCAGACTTCTGGAATTTATACCGGATTATTATGATTACAATGTAAATATGCAAAGCACCGTTACACGTGCGGATTTCGCTGTGTCGGTAGCCCGTATAATGAACTTCGGTTCCTATAGCGGCAATGGTGTATATTACTACGATGTACCCAAGACTCATTGGGCATATGATGAAATCTGTGCCCTAACCGATAACGGTGTATTAAGCGGTAACGGAAACAAGCTCTTCCGTCCCGATGATGTAATCACTGCGCCCGAAGCATATAAGATGCTTCTTACGGCAATGGGATACGGTATATATGCCGAGTACAACGGCGGGTATCCTGCAGGTTACTTCGCGGCGGCCTCCAAGGCGGATATAGATGTAACCGCTAACGGAGAACTCACCGTTGCAGATATGTTCCTTATCCTTTTCAACGGTATGAAGGCAAATATTTTTGATGCAGAGAGCTTCAGCTCGACAGGTGCCGAGTATTCTGTGTCAGAGGACAAGACTCTGCTTACCGTGTACCACGATATCTACTATGAGGAGGGTATACTTACCGGAGCAGATTGCATAACTCTGGACGGAGCAATACTTGAAGATGACGAAGTTGTGATTGACGGGGTTACTTATATAGGAAGAGATATTGAGCTTGGAGATTACTTCGGGCAGTATGTGGAGGTTTTCTATCATCACACCAAGAATGCACAAGACAAGACAATCCTCTGGGCGGCTCCCACAGGTGAATCCCAGGTGCTTGAGTTCACGGCAGAGCGAGATGCTTGTTTTGACGCACAGAGTTTTACTCTGGAATACTACGATGCACAGACAGATAAGCTTAAAGAAATAACTCTCGACAGAGGTATGACAGTGATATATAACGGTGGCTGTACCGCTGAGAAGGTTGACGAAATCTTCAATCTCCCCGAGTATACCGCCAAGCTTGTAAAGAACGGAAGCAAATACAAAGTAGCAGTGGTTAAGTCATATGACAATATAGTGGTGGAGAGAATCGACAGTGAAAACCTCATTGTATACGATAAACTCGTACCCACAAAAAGTGTGAAGCTTGATCCTGATTTGTATGAAAAAATGACTCTCAAAATGCTTGGAAGCAGCGGAGCAGAGTTTGGTTCAATAGCGGTGGGCAATGTCTTGAGTGTGTATAAGTCAAAGGACGGCAGATATCTGGAAGCAGATATATCCGGTAATCAGCTCAGCGGTATTATAGACTCCGTAGAGACGGAGGAGGGCGGTTTCAATGTGGTAGTTAATGCCATAGAGTATTACCTGCCCGAAGAAGCAGCACCAAAAGGAATATCCGCAGGCATTAGTGTCATCATGTATATGGATGCTCAGGGCAAGCCAGCCTATGTCAAAGAATCCGCTTCCAAGTATTCCCCGGCGTATCTTATAGATGTGGCTAAGGAGTCAAGCGGCCTTGACAATTGCGTAAATATACGCCTCATGGGCAGCGATGGTATAGTAACTGTAGCTCCGTGTGCCGATAAGGTTAAGATAGACGGTGACAGTAAGGACAATATTACTGATATATACAGTGCATTGTGTCCGGATATTGCTTTTGCACCTCAGTTTGCAATGGTAATGCTTAATTCCGAGGGCTGTATAACCGTAATTGACACAGTTAAAGCGGGCAAAGGCGGCACGAACGATGTGTTGGCGGTAAACAGTCCATATAAGCTCAATCAGGAGTTCAGAACCTTCGGAGCCTTTGGTATGACATCATTTGTTAATTCCAACACACTGTTCTTCTCTGTACCTGCAGATGACAAGGCAGCTGCAGCAGATGACGACGAATTCATAACCCTAAGAATGAATCAGCTGGTAGACGGCACTAAGATGAATATAGAAACCTATAAAACAGAGGACAGGATAGGGTATGACCAATTTGTAGTTATCAAAGGTTACGGTACATCCAATTTTGTGGCAACTCAAAATCCAATAGTTGTAGAAAAAATTGTAATGAAGCTGGATTCTGAAGGTGAACAGAGGGAATGTGTCAAGGGATATCAAGGTACCGGCTATGTGGAATATATGGCAGGTGATTCCTATTCCTTTATGAAGGCAGGTATAAGCGACGGTGATACCATCCGCGTAAGAATTAATGCCCGTAATGAAATAGAAGGTGCTCAAATTTTGGTTGACTACTCCGATATAGAGAACTCAATCACCGGTGCTCCGGAGACAAGTACTTCGTATACCACATCCTTGGGATATGCATATGATGTGGTGGGTGATGTTGTTAAAATCAGTTATAACAAAGATAATCTCACCGATGTTGGTCTGGTAATGTCCACAGCTTCCAGAGCAATCATAGTATATGATTCCGAGGCTCTTCCGGAGAAGGTAAGAACGGGAACTGTTGACGATATAATCACATATTACAACAATGGTTCGGATTGCTCCAAGGTATTCCTCGTACAGGGTTACATGATACCGAAGGTATTTGTGATATATAAATAAAACATATTAGAAAGGAGCTTTTTAATGGATAAACTTAGACGTGTATTGTCACTGGTAATGTGCTTCACTTTGATTTTCACTCTTACTTCTGTGACATACGCAGATGAATATATAATCAACGATGATTTTAACAGCTGTGATGCATGGTCGGATGCAGTGAATAATGGCTGGAAATTTAACAAAGCGAATATAGGAATTTCCGGTGAGTCCGATAATAAATATGTTTCCTTCAGTGAAGGTGAAATCCATAAAGAATTCACACTCACCGAGGGCATATATGAGATAAGCTATTCAATTAAACCCGGTGCTGCCAAACCACTTGTGCTTTTATACAGCTCCGCAAAAACATTCCATATATTATCTCAGTGCTCTGAGGCGGGTGCGGTAAATACCGCTGCCTGGGGTTCTAATGTAGTAGCCAATGTGGACACAAACACTTGGATAAGTGTTAAGCACATGGTAGATCTTGATAGCAATACTGCTACCTGCGAGGTTTATGATGCCGGTGGAAATCCGATAAGCACCTCCACCACCGCATTTTCACTCATGAACGGACTTTCTGATATTGCTAAATTAACAATTCAAAATCAGAAAAATAAAGAATTGCTGGTTGATAATGTAATCGTAAAGCCTTATTCAGAAGATGCATCAGATCCGGAACATCCGGTAGATGATACTTTTGATGACATATCATCATTTGATGAGCTGTCCACATGGAAAAAAACCGTTACCTCATCTCAAGCTGTAGTAACACCATATGATGATGGTACAGAAGGAAACTATATAACTGTAAATAAGGGTAATTATACGAGGAATCTGTCATCAATAACACAAGGTAAGTACAAAATCACCTACAAGCTTAAACCCGGAACATCACAGCCTATTGTATATCTGGCAGGAAGCAATACCGGCAACATGCTTCTTACTGAAGTTTATAACGGAAAGCTTGTCACAAACTCATGGGCGGCTGCCAATATGATTGATATATGCACCTTAGATGACACAGCAAGCTGGATTACTATTGAAGCAATTGTAGATGTTAGCGATACATCACTTAAAATTAATGCTTATGATGAAAGCGGCGAGCTTATAGGTACCCATGAGCGCACTCATCTTACCGGTGTAGATGTTACTACAGAGCTCACTAACTTTGATACATTTCACATTGATAACTGGAATGACAATGCACTGTCCTTTGATGATATAAGCATTAAAGCTTGGGTTGAGAAGCCTTCTCTTTTGCCGGGTAATGTGACAATAATTAACTATAAGGATGAAAAAACATCCTTATCCAAAGTATCACCTGCTACAAAAACGATTACTCTTGATTTTAATACACCAATTACCGAGGATAGTGAAGCCTTAATCACCATATCTCCTGATGCGGAATACACCGGCGAGGTGGTAGGAGACACTTATGTGATGACCTTTACAAAGGCACTTATCGAAAACACATCTTATACTATAAATGCTCCTGCAGATATTGCAAATAAAATAGGGGATATTATGGGTGAAGATGTAAACATTGAATTCAACACTACCGGTACAGTAAATGAAATTTGCATTGCATCGGTTGAAGATGAAAGCGGAAGCCGGATTACTACCCCCGGAGATATTTTGAATAAGACTATAAGGATAAATACCCATGCTGCTAACTGCTCGGACACAGCGAAAAATCTGGAATATATAGTGGCTCTTTATAACGGTGATAAGTTTATAAAGGCATATGTCGCAGACGGTGATTATATTTTGCCGGCAGAAGCTGTAGCTACAGATCCTGTAAGCATATCTGTAGGTTCGCATGAGAATGTTACAACTGCATGTGTATTCCTATGGGATAGTCTTGAATCTATGATTTCATACTGCGAACATATTGAATTGAGAAATAAATAATCATGACAAAAGGGATGTAAAAAAGCATTGAATTTTTTACATCCCTGATTTTTATTAATTTCTGTTAATTACATACTGACCCTTTGTATATTTACATTCCGTATTATTTATAATCAGAGTAAAGTCCCTGTCGGAATTTACGGTTATTGTGCTCTCATCCCACTCCACGTATATGCCTCTGTGATGAGCCTTTACATAGCTTAATTGAGGTATAAATGATGGCTTTATAACCAATCCTACGGCATCAATGTTGATTCCTGCAAGGTGCTTGTAAAACCACATATCCACCTCGCTGTACATATGATGATTGAGGGAGTCCTTCATATCCCACATCTCGCACAGGGTAGTCATGCCGCTGTTTATCCAGTGTGCATAGCTTGGATAATCGGGATTTACAGTCATCTTATATGCCGTCTCTGCGTATCCGTTATCGCTCAGAGCCGAATAAATAAACTTATTTCCCAGTATTCCGCAGGTGGTGTTGTAGTTGTTGCTTACCACTATTTCATTCAAAATACGGGCATTTTCTTTCGTCTCATCATCATTTAGAAGTTTGTTATATATAGCGCAGGCTAATGCAGTCTGAGTTTTCACATTTACTATTCCGTCCGTTACATATTTTTCTCTGAATGCTCTTCTTATTTCTTCGGCAAGCTCCATGTATGGCTTAGGGTCATCTCCCGTAAGAGAAGCGCATTTAGCCATGATAACTGCATCTGTGTAGTAGTATGCCGTATCGGTAAGCTCGGTGGGTGTCGGGGGTGCATTATCGGGCGGACACCAGTCGCCCAGTCCGTAGTCCTGCAGATAATTATCTGTCATTGACTGCATAAACTCCATGTATTTCTTCATGGAAGTCCACATCTTCTTTATTATAGCTGTGCTGTCTGTGTTTTTGTATATTAAATACGGGCACTGTATCAGGAAGCTGTCCCAGGCAGGACCTGAGCTCCAGTTGTAACCCCAACCTGCAGTGGGGCATATAGAGGGTATCTGACCGCTTGGACGCTGTACATCCCTTATGTCTCTCAGCCATTTGTCATACACCGAGGTCATATCATAATTCATAAGGCTCTGCTCGCATGACAGAAGTGCATCTCCCGTCCAGCCGTTCTGCTCCCTCTGAGGGCAGTCGGTGGGTACACCGTGTAGGTTGGTAAGTGTGGATATACGTGTCATGTGATGTAGCTTGTTCAGCATTTCATCACTGCACTCAAATTCTCCTATTACATCTACGTCCGTATGGAGCATCTGTCCCGTTACCTCCAAGCCTTCCGGTGCTCCGAGTATCTCAAAATATCGGAACCCGTGGTATACAAATCTCGGTGACCATTCTTCAATTTCTTTGCCGGAGAATATGTATGTATCGGTATGTGTTTCTGCACCGAGTATAGTGTTGAGCTTATCGTAATCAGGTATACCATTTTTGTCTAAGCATTCGGCGTACTTTATGATTATCTTGGTTCCTCTTTTTGCCTTGCCTTTAATTTTGACCCAACCGCTTATGTTTTGACCCAAATCGTATACAGTGCCGGAAATCTTATGTGCAGGATATTCCTTTGTGATTCTGATGGGAGGGTGCTTCATTTTTCTAATTACTCCTCCGGGGCTTCTGCATATGAAGGCATTATCCCACTGGGTATCATCATATTCCGGTCTGCACCAGTCTTTTATTTCCTTTCGTGCATCGTAGTATTCACCCCGTTTGGTGTGGTTATATATTAGGGCACTGTCGTTGGTTTTCCAGTCTTTGCCGGAGTTAATCTGCAGTGTGCTTCCGTCCGCATAGGTTATGTCAAGCTGTGCTATAAGCTTAGGGTGGTGCATCCACGCCGGCTTAAATACATCCCAACGGGGTTTGGTTACATAGTAGCAGCCGTTTCCCAGTATAGCGCCTACTGTGTTTGTGCCTTTGCAGAGATGCTTTGTAACGTTGAATACAGAGTATATCACCGTTTTGTCGTAATTGGTGTATGGGGTTATGAGCACTTCATCGGAGACCTTCTCTCCGTTTATGTAGTATTCACCCAGACCCAATCCGCATATTGCCAGAGAGGCGTTTTTAATTTCTTTGTCCAAGTCAAAGCTTTTCCTTAAAAGCGGTGCCGGAAGCTCCTCTTCCGAGTCAATTCGTGCTATCCATTTTGCATTTTCAAACATAATCCAATCTCCTTTGTAATAAAAAAAGACTGTAAAAAAGTCCTTTTCGGAATGTCGGCGAGCGCCATTCCCTACAATGTGCTTAATTATTTACACCTATCGTAGGGTTCGGCGGTTGCCGACGAACCGCAATTTTGATTTTTTACAATCCTTTATAATTTTTTAACCTTTTACACCACCGATTGAAAGTCCGCCTATGATTTGCTTTTGCAGTATGATGAATATTATAGTTGGCGGCAAAATCGAGAATATAAGCATTATCATATATGAGTCTATGGGGTGGTTTGCAGCCTGTGATTTAAATAAGAAAATCGACATTGTATTAAGATGATTTTCTGTAAGTATCAGATACGGCCATATAAATGAATTCCATGAGCTGTTAAAGGAAAATATCGATACAACCACAAGTATAGGTAAGCTTAAAGGGAGTATTATGCTGAAGAATATCCTCATGCTCGTACAACCGTCTATCCTGGCAGCTTCTATGTATGCCTTAGGTATTGTATCGAAGAAGTTCTTAAACAGCAGTATGTTAAAGCAGTTGGCTCCTGCTGCTATCCACAATGGCCAGTATGTATTTATCATACTAAAACCAATATACGGGAACTTCACGATGGTTTTGTACAGCGGTACCATGCCTATGGTATTTGGCATAAGCATGAGCACAAGCACTGCACCCATCACCAGAAACGAACCTCTGGGTTTAAGTCTGGATATTACGTATCCGGTAAGTCCGTTAAATACAATGCAACACACCCATTCGCCTGCTGCCTGTATAAGTGAGCTCTTGTAGTAGGTCACAAAGTCAAATCTATTCCATGTATCAACAAATTTCCCAAAATCTATTTTTCTGGGTAACATGGTCATCTCGTAGAATTCCTGAGTGCCTTTGAAGCCCGAGAGCAATATCCATAAGGGTGGCAATAAACATATTGCAGCTGTAATTGTCAGAATTGCAAACATAGCCCAGTATATAACTTTAACCCGTGTCTTTTTAAACTCAACCTTGGATATGATTCCTATATTCTTTTTTTCAAATGCTTTACTCATAATCTACCTCCTACTCATCTGCTGCGACTTTCTTTTGCAATGCAAAGTAGAAAAATGTCAGCACTATCAATATAAGGAACATTACTACGCTTATGGTAAGCGAATGACCTGTATTAAAGTATACAAATGCATTGTTATAGCTCCACAGACCCATACTCATAGATGCATTGTTTGGACCGCCGCCTGTCATGGTCATAGGTTCTGTAAGTATCTGGAACACGCCTATAATCTGCTGTATCAGAAACAATAACATTATGCTCCTGATGTGGGGGAATGTAACCGTGCGGAATCTACGTATAAACCCTGCACCGTCTACCAGTGAAGCATCGTATAACTCCTGGTTAACTCCCTGCAATGATGCCAGATACATCAGCATCGTACCGCCGAAGCCCTTCCATGTTGAAGAAAGCACGATAAGCGGTATTACAGCGTTTTCATTTTGTAACCAGTCAAATTTTGACATTCCTATAAAGCTTAGGGCACGGTTTAAAAGTCCGGATGCATCGGGCAGGTACATATAGTACCATATGAGCGACGCCGCAATGCTTGATATCATACAAGGGAAGTAGATTGAAAACCTGAAAAATCCCTTTGCGTGAACCATTTCATTTAAAAGTACAGCTACTATCATTGGGGGGATATATCCTATAATCAGTGACCAGATTACATACTTCATGGTGTTGGATAGTATCTGAGCAAATCTTGTATCGCTTAAGATGTCTCTGTAATTATCAAGACCTGCGAAACCAATTACTTCAAATCCCTGCAGATTACAAAATGAGTATATGATACCCGTAGCAATCGGACGTATAATCCAGAAGTACAGTATGAGTATGGTAGGCACCATTAACATCCATGCTGCCAAATCTCTCAATATAAAGCCTTTGCGCGGCATGCGTTTATTTGGTGCTAAACTGTTGCTTAGAGCTTTCATCAATTTTCAATCCTTCCTGATTTTTGTAGTTAATTAATATGCTGCTTTATCAAGATAATTTGTCTGGAAATCACTTGCAGCCTTCTTAAGAAGTTCTTCGGGGTCGGCATTCTTTTCGGAAAGCACCTTTTGTATACAACCATCAAGGGCAGCATATAACTGCTGACAGTTAATCGGTGGTTCCGGTACAATGCTAATCTTGGAGAAGTCTTCGTAATCTGCATAGAGTTTCTTGTCTGTGTTTCTGTGTTTTTCTATAAGTTCAAGTCTATACTTTTCGATTTCTGCTATTTCGCCGTCTTCGTCCCACATGGAGAAGGTCTTTATTGCCGCAACTCTGTTTGCGTCGGCATTTGCTATGTATTCTTTTTCCATTGATTCCATGGAATCTTCTGTGAGCTTTGTAGACACACCTGAGAAGTCAAGCCATTTGAAACATGCATCTATCTCTTCTTCGGAGAGACCACCCTTGAGCACTCGGAGCTCTCCTCCCATCTGGGTGTATTTGCCTGCGGGACCTGCAGGCATGCTGCCTACTGCTATGTCATCCTTATCCATAGCATATGCATCTGTGAGCTGATGCCATGAAGGAGCTGCTAAGAACATTGCAGCCTGGTCGGTGGCAAAGAGCTCCAGCATTTTATTATGGTCCATAAGGGCATTTTCAGGTACTGCATTGTACTTCCATCTCAAATCCTGCACATATTTTAATGCGTCAATTGCTTCTTTGGAAGTAAAGTCAGTAGTCCATTTGCCGTCTTTTTTGTTCATAAACTGTTTATTTACGCCGTGACCCCAGGCTATGTTCATAAAGTGCCATCCGCCACAGTTACCCATTGTGGGGAGTACGAAACCTGCCTGACCGGTCTTCTTGCGAATTATCTGTGAATACTCTGCTACTTCTTCCCATGTCTTGGGTACCTTGGGGGTGCCGTCCTCATTTACTAGGCCTGCCTTTTTAAATAGGTTCATATTTATGTACAAGCCCATTACATATGCGTTGCTGGGTACAGCATAGATTTTGCCATCCTTGGATATGAGGTCGCGAATGCTATCTCTGAGCTTGTCTGCGTATCCGCTTTCCTTCATGTTCTTGGTTACGTCTGCTGCGTAGCCTGTGTCAATGATTCTCTTGATTTCCGTATATGATGTTACATAAATTGAAGGGAGCTGACCGCTTGCTGCCTTCTGAAGAAATGAGTTAACACTATATCCCCATTCATCTGTTTTGATTTTGATGTTGGGGTATTTTTTTTCAAACTTTTCCTTCATTTCCTGATAGATTTCATAATTTGGTTCTTCTTTGGTAGGCCAGTCACCAACCGTAATCGTTACCTTGCCGTCCTTGGCTTCGTCCTTTTTGCCGCATCCGGCAAAGAGTGAACACGATAGTGTCACAGCCAGTCCAAGTGCAATTATTCTTTTGAATTTTTTCATTTAAACTACCTCCTGTTTTATAAAATTTAGTTAATTCTATTATAGAACAACACACTTTTGTTTTCATTTGGAAATTGTGCCAATAATATAGGGCTTTTGTGCCAAAATATATTTTGGAAATTGAATTAAGTCTGTAAATATGTTAAAGTATATATAAGGATAATTTCCGTGCATTGGAGGGGAGAGTATGTTTGATAATTTAAATCGCAAGCTTAAGTTTTCCATGAACATTTTTACTGCCGTAATTATAACCATATATTTCGTTTCATTTTTTGCAGCATACTATAATATGATGTCCGCTGACTACGGGCAGAAAGCGCAGAGTATATGCAATCAGACAGCCCGTAATGTGAATACCAAGCTGGAAAGCATAGAAGAGAGCGTGGATATGTTTTTGTTTCGGTATAATCTCGTAAATGATGAATTTCCCGAGGAATTAAAGACGAATTTCAGACAGCATATTTTGGTGTACTGCGCCGGATGCACTGTCGTATTTGCAGTTCATAATGACGACAATGAATTTGCTCCGCACAATCTGGAATCGCATTACGGTGATTTCATAGCTGAGCAGGATATAGAAGCCAAGCTCATGTCGAATGATGCCTGCTGGCTCTACTGCGATGCATACGACCGGAGCGGTAAGATGTGGTTCCTCGCAAAGAAAATCACAGATTCCTCCGGTGATAACAAGGGCTATATCGTCACGGGCTTTGAGAAGCTGTCATTTGCCGATGAGATCTCGGACTCGGATTCATCATTTAACAATTCTCTGTATCTGTGTACAGATAAAGGCGAGATAGTGTCGGTAAACGGTGAAGAGACTACCGATGCCAAACTCATGAGGGTATTGGAGAGCCGCACCTCATACAGTGACTTTAGTGCCAATATAGTATACGACAACATAGGCAAGAGCGGTCTGAGTGTGCTTTCCTACAGCAGAAAGACCTATCTGATAAACTTCTTTGTAAGGATGCTCCTCATACTCATACTGCTCTATATTGCAATATTAGCTTTGAATATGTATTTCGTAAACAGGATTGTTAACTGGATAACAGGCGGCTTGCTCAAGCTCACCGCAGCTATAGACAATTACACCGATGCTTTGGACAGCGAGCGCAATGAATATATACTGGAGGGAGATGACACCGATGATTAATCTTATGATAATAGATGACGAACCTATCGTTCGCCAAAGGCTCAGGGAGACCATAGACTGGGAGGCGATAGGGTGCCAAATCGTGGCGGAGGCTTCGGACGGATTTGATGCACTGCAGCAGTATGAAAAGTACAGCCCCGATATCATAATAACCGATATCATGATGAACGGAGCAGACGGGCTGGACTTCATCACCACAATCCGTGAGAACGATAAATACGTGGAGCTGATTATCCTCACCGGCTATGAGAACTTTTCCTTTGCCAAGCATGCCCTGGAAAATCAGGTGTCAGCATATATATTGAAACCCATACAAAACGAGGTCATAATAAATGCTGTGGTATCCGCACGCAAGAAAATTGAGAAAAAACGCATGGAAAAGGCTGTAATCGATGCCCATACCGGAAACATGCACTGGCAGAGCTTTTTGGACGTGCTGGTAAATAACTCCAATGCTGAGACAGCCTGCCGTGAAAACAGTATCGATCCCCACAGCGGCAGATATTCGGTGGGTGTGCTGTGGTTTCCCCATGCCGATGCGTTGAAGGGTGCCGACGATATCATTCACGAGACGGTCAATTACTGTGCCAATGTCAACAGGATGAAAGCCTACACCAAGAAGATAAGCCACAATGAAACTGCAATCCTGGCTTTCTACGGTGACGCCGACAGCGATAGGGGTATTTATGACATGCTTACAGATGTGAAAAATCAGCTGAAGCGTCATTTGGACACTGATGCACAGATTTCGGCAAGCGGTGTGTTTCATAATATACTCATGATAAAACGTGCCTACAAACAGGCTCGCAAGGGTGTGGCAGACTACGCCGCGGTATCTGAGGGCGATACCCGTGGCAAAGAAGCATCGATAGATGATTACTCACCCTTGATACAGAAAGCCATAGAATACATCGAGGCGAATTACAATCACAATGTAAACATAGACAATCTCGCCACGGAGCTTTTTGTAAGCAGGCGTACTCTCATGAGGAAGTTTAAGCAGGAGACGGGTAAGACCGTAGGCGAGCACATCACCTATCACAGGATATCCATTGCGGTGGAGCTTGTGAAGAAGGGCGACCTCAAAATCACCGAGATAGCCTTTAAAGTAGGCTACAATGATATGAAGCACTTTTATGAAATATTCAAAAAGGTAACCGGTCATTCGCCCAAACATTACCGGGGTACAGAGGTGTGATTATGCGCAGGATAATTGGTGAATTTGTGCGGAGAAACTCCGTGCAGACAATTATAATTTCATATTTCTTTATATTTATTCTTACGGTGGCACTTCTGCTCAATGCCGCTTCGGCATACTTTGTGTCAAATTCCGCCATTAACCGGTATTTCGCTCAATATCTGGAAACCGTATACCATGACTTTGAGCAGACCATAAACACCAAATTCACTCAGATTGGCATTACGGCGGTTAATATATCTGTGTGGAATGAGCTCTACAACACAATCATGAATGAGACCCTGAGCTATGAAGAAAAGAATGTAGAGCTATATACCAATATAGACACATTTTTAAATACCCATAAGTGGATATACGGCATAGATTTCGTGTCGGATAACGGTGAGGTATTTCGCTACAGCAAGGACGGCTACCCCGGCTATGATATGCCCGATGTGGAGTTTATAGCTGCCGGTGACAGGATGAAGATAAGCATTTATGACGGCATAGTGGAGGATGGCGGCAATCATTATATCGCCATAGGCAAAAGGCTGTATAATTACTACAGCACATATGATGCAGGGTATTTCATAATATATATCAATGAGGAATTCATGTCATCTCTCTATGACAGCTCCATGCTTGCCGATACCACATTTTTCGTTACGGTGAATGATGTAGTCATATCCTGTGCGGACAAGGATATCCTGGGCAGCAAGGTCTACATCATTGATTCCGGTGACGAAAGAAACATAGTGCAAAACTACACCATGGATTATGAGACCCTCGCCACTCCTGTGCAGATAACCGAGATGATATCCTCCGACAGTCTCCACAGTATAGTTGGCAGGATAAACAAGCGTATATCGCTCATCATAATGCTCATGCTTGTGGTGTCCTTTATCTTTGTGGTGATGCTCACCAGAAAGATGCTCCGTCAGCTGGTGGATTTCCAAAAAAGCATCAAGGCATTCGCACGTAATCCTGCAGACGGAGTGGACTTCAAATCATCA
Source organism: Clostridia bacterium (assembly GCA_017621495.1). Classification (GTDB taxonomy): domain Bacteria; phylum Bacillota; class Clostridia; order UMGS1810; family UMGS1810; genus RGIG8748. The sequence goes on along the minus strand of JAGATB010000024.1, from coordinate 103,896 downwards.
AATGAGCTCTATGCACTGGAGGACAGCTTCTCCCAAATGGTGAACACCATAAATACTCTCATGACGGAGAATGCCGAAATCAGCGAAAAGCAAAGAATAGCAGAGATTCGCACCCTGCAGGCACAGATAAATCCGCACTTTATCTACAATGCACTGGATACCATCACCTGCATGGCTGTAATCAAAAAACAAAAGGATATAGAGAATGTGACTTATGCACTTGCCACATTTTTCAGAATAGGCTTAAGCGGCGGGGAGAACCTCATAACCATAAAAGATGAGCTCAGACATGTTAAAAGCTATCTGCACGTGGAGCAGCTCCGCTTCCCGGATTTGTTTGAGGTGGAGATAGATGTGGATGAAAATATAATGAGTAATCTCATAGTCAAGATTTCCCTGCAGCCCTTGGTGGAAAATGCCATCAAGCACGGCATCAGAAAGGCAAAGCGAAAAGGCATCCTGCGTATCACCGGAAAGGAAATCCCCGGAAATCGCATAGAGTTTGTGGTATCAAACAACGGCGCCCGGATAGATGATAAAAAGCTTGAACAGATTAACAACAAAGGCTATTCATCCGGCTTCGGTCTCAAAAACGTCCACGAAAGACTCGCCCTGGAATACGGCGAAAACTGCGGCCCCTTCGCCGAAAAATCCAAGGACGGCATGACCAGCTTCAAAATAGTCATCAAAAAAATCACCCCCCAATCAAACGAAGAAATCCCCAATCTGTTTGATGCGGAGTTTTAAATAATAAGTACAGTATAAAACTTAATGCAAGCAGAAATTCAATTATATTTTACAAAGTATTATTTGATGATGATTTGCATATAATAAATATATCTTCCTAAATTCGAGAAATTGTACCATTTATATTGACAAAAACAAGATACTGTGGTAAAATATAATCGAAGATAGGGTGCGAGGGTAGCACCTACAAAAAGAAGTCCCCATCAAAGATTAGGTGTGAGGGTAACACCTTTATAAAGAAGTCCCAATGGAAGATATGCCCTTGCGTTTCTGCGCAAGGGCTCAATTCTTACTATGAGGAAAAATGGCATGAATAAAAACAAAAACTATAATTTATATACGACAACAAATCCTACTGAAAACTATTTCAAAAACCGAAAAAGTTTTCAGTAGGATTTAATTTCTAATCATCCATAGAAGTCATTACAAGAAAGTCTTTTAATTTAATGTGGCGCACAGAGCTTGTTGAATAGTCGATATCGTCATTGGTTATAATTATTTTTTGAGACAGATTGTCCAGATTTTTAAAGGCATCAAATTCTCGTGAGTATGCCTTATCTTCAGCTACACTGTATGCTACCTGAATATAATATTTTTTGTTTTCATTTTGGGCGAGAAAGTCAATTTCCTTGCCGGCATTGTTATATACCCATACTTTATATCCCATGTAAACAAGTTCATTGTATACAATGTTTTCCAAATTGTGTGTCAGGTCATATCTGTTATCAAAGCATCGCAAAGAATTGAGAGCCACATCTGCATTATATATTTTAACAAAGAAGCTGAGCTCCTTTTTTGTTTTAGGAGAAAATTGTTTAATTGAGTCAATAATATAAGCTTCTTCCAGATATCCCAGATATTTCATAATTGTGTTGACAGAGCAGGAGTCATGCTCTCTTCTGATGTAGTCACGTATTGAATTTGCAGAAAAAATCCTGCTGTTTGAGCGCAGTACATAGTTGACGAGACTTTTAAAAAGACTTTCTTTGCGTATTTTATATCTTCGTATAAGGTCATTTATGACAATGGTATTGTCCAAATCGTTCAAATATATTCGTTGTGCATCTGCAGTGTCAAACTCAAAACGCTTCGGAAATCCACCCCAGATTAAATAATCGGTAATCGATATTTCTTTACTCAACTCATTTGCATATTCCAGTATTTCTTTGTATACAAATGGTCTTACACGGAAAGAAACATACCTTCCGCTGAGCTCTTTTGTGAACTCGCCCGACAGAAGCTTGGAGTTGGAGCCCGTTATAAATACGGAATAATCATACAGTCGAAGGGTTTTGCATGCTTCCTGCCAGTTATCAAGCTCTTGTATCTCGTCAAAAAACAGATAGCACTTGCTGCCTTGCTTTCGATTTTCTTCAACGTATTGTATCAGTGCTTTTCCGGTGGAAATATTTGAAGAAATAAGAACATCTTCAAAATTAAGATAAATTATGTTGTCTGTAGTTTTGCGAATTTCATCGGCAATTTGCTGCAGGATTATAGACTTTCCCGAACGACGGATTCCGGTTATAATTTTTATTAAATCCGAGTCATAGAATGGTCGTATGTCTTTTATATAGTGTTCTCTGTATATCATGTGAATCACCTCGTATTTATATTATACTGAAAACTTTTTCAATTGTCAACAAAAGTTTTCAGTAGTAGTGAAAACTATTTAAAAAAACGCAATAGTTTTCAGTAGGATATATTTTTTGAAAATTACTTGTAATTTATTAGCTTTTGTGCTATAATAATCGTGCTACTACTTTTTTAACTATGCTATATGTTGGCATAATACTATTTGAATAAACATCGATTTAAGAGGTACGCTATATGTAAAAAGCGTACACTCTTGTTTCATCATACTCTTAAACGGTGTTTAGTGTTATGGTTAAAAAAGTGTGTAGCAACCTTCAGAAACTTGAGTCACTGCGTTTTTTTTGCGTAGTTTCTCTTGAAGAGAGGGGCTACGCATTTTTTTATTTATTCTAATCACAAAGGAGAAGAGAAATGAACAAAAGATTAAAAATTGCCTGTATTGCTGCAGCAGTAATTGCAGTTATCGTCGCAGCGTGCTATTTTGCACCCGTCCGCAGTATAAAGGTGAGGGATTTATCAAAGGAAGAAATTTATGTAGGTGAGGACTGCGGATTTATCATAGATGTCTCAGGTGGGATATTTACAGATATCAGAAGTCTTCGCATTGTCTCGGATAATCCTGAAATCGCAGATATTAAATGCAGTATGGAGGGATTAAGTGTTATAAGATACCCTGTAATATCAATTACGCCAAAGGCAGAGGGTACTATGAAATTTCACATAGAAACCAAAGACGGCAAGGTAAAATCAAACACAACCGAAATCACAGTAACAAAAAATATCAGCAAATAGAACTACAAATAAGCATACCCTTATCGAAACCTTCCACAGTCGATAAGGGTATGCTTATTTGCTTAGGATTATCATTTTACTCAAAAATCACAATTACATTTTACTTCCTTTAGCTCCGCCGAAGCTTACACCCTCCAGCACGTTTGTGTCAAACGCGTAGGAGATTTCCGCTTGCTCGCGGTTGCGTTTAAGAGCAATCTGTATCATTCTGTCCAGAAGCTCCGTGTACTTAACACCCAGCGGTTCCCATAGGTAGAATGACAGCGAACCGGGGATTGTATTAATCTCATTTAAGAAGATTTCCCCTGTAGACTTATCTATCATAAAGTCGATTCTTACTATACCGTTGCAGCCCAGACACTTAAATGCATTTACTGCCATTTCTCTTATGGTATCTCTCTGCTCGGGTGTAATGTCGGCGGGGATTTTTCTCTTTAAGCTTGCCATGCCTTTGGAGCCGCCTTTGGAGCCGCCCTTTGCACCGCCTTTGCCGCCGGAGGTGTATTTGTCCTCGTAGCTTAGGATTTTGTCGGAGTTTACGGGCTCTTCGCACTCGCTGGCCTGAGCTTCGTCTATGTCACCCAGCACGGAGCAGTTTACTTCCTTTAAGTTTTCCACAGCTCTTTCGGCTAAGATTTTACCGGCGAAGTTAAATGCATTCTGAAGTGCATCGTCCAGCTCATCTCTGTTTGCCGCCTTGCTTATACCCACACTGGAGCCGAGGTTTACCGGCTTTATAATTACCGGATAGCCTATGGTGTCTTCTATAGTCTGTGCTACCGTGTCGGCAGAGGTATTGTAGTCCTTTGCAGTGAAGCATTTGCAGTCCAGCACGGGTATGCCGTTATCTTTAAATACAGTCTTCATGTAGTATTTGTCCATGCCGATTGCGGAAGCGGTGATATCGCAGCCCACCAATGGCAGGTTCATCATCTTGAGATATCCGTGGAGGGTGCCGTCCTCGCAGTTGGTACCGTGTACTATGGGGAATGCAAGGTCGATTTCGCTTACGAGCTTCTTTTCAAATGCCTTGGTGTGAGTTTTCACCAGCATGGTTCTGCCGTTTTCTACACTGAAGGTAACTCTGCGGCTCTTTTTGAGCAGTGCCTTCAGCTTGGAGAATTCTTCGATATTTACCATATCCTCGCTGTGGTACATTTCATTGGTTTTGGTGATGTATACGGGTATCACATCGTACTTATCGCGGTTTATGTACCTCATGGCCTGCACAGCCGAGATGATTGATATCTCGTGCTCTACGCTTTTGCCGCCGAATAATACTGCAAGTTTAATTTTCATAAATTATCAGTCCTTTATATTAATAGTTGTCCGGAAGGTCATTTTCCAGAAGAATTATCTTTCTGTCACCCTTGGAATTAAGGGCATATGCGTGGCTTATAGCCTCATTCAAATCGTTTGCAATGTAGATTTTGTCCGTGGGATACCCCGCTTTTAGGAGTCCTTCGTTGATAGGCTCTGTCTGATGCCGTCCTACCAGAATTACATAGTCACACACCTTGGCGGCATTTTCACCGAATTCACGGTTTAATTCCGCCTGCCTTGCACCCAGCTCTACCATACCGGGGGTCAGGAGTATCTTCATACCATCAAAGTAGGACAGGGTCTCCAGTGCGGCTTTGGTGCCGCTGGGGTTAGAGTTGTATGCATCGTCTATGATTATGTCATTGCCCCGTTTGATAAGCTCCAGTCTGTGGGGTACGGATTCCAGCTTTGTTACCTGAGTTTTGAGAGCTTTAAGCTCTATTCCCATACTGTGTGCCACTGCTATGGCACCGGTAATGTTGAGCACGTTGTGCATACCTATAAGCTTGGTTACAAATTCGCATTCTTCGCCGCCGGGAGCAGTTACCGTGAAGTGCGTGCCCTTGTCGCTTAAGCTGATATTTGATGCGTTGTATGGGGCAGAGCCGTTTACGGAGTAGGCAGTGTGAGGTCTGTTTCCTTTGTGGGCGGCTATGTTTTCGTCATTGCCGTTGAGAAACAGTATACCGCCCTCCGGCAGTGAATCTGCCAGCTCAAATTTAGTCTTTTTGATATTATCCAAGCTCTTGAAGGTCTCCAGGTGCTGAGGCCCTACCGAGGTTATGATGCCCATATCCGGGTGTACTATATCGCATATTTCTTTGATTTCGCCTACTCTCTTGGCACCCATTTCGCAGATGAATACTTCGTGCAGGGCATTCAGAGAGCCCCGTATGGTCATCACCACACCCATGGGAGTGTTAAAGCTCTCCGGGGTCATGAGTACATTGTACTTAGCCTTGAGAAGTGTGGCGAGGTAGTACTTGACACTGGTCTTTCCGTAGCTGCCCGTGATGCCTATTACCTTGGCATTTGATGAAGCGAGCATCTTCTTGGCATCATTTATATAATACTTGCTTATGGCGATTTCAAGGGGGCGGTTTATGAGGTTTGCCACAAGTATCCACACCGGGCAGAGTATGAAGCACACTGCGCTGAATACAAGTGACCAATCAAGCACTGTTCCTATTATTATAGCTGCTATGTATAAAACTGCAGCGGTTGCAAGCATTCTTCTGACACGCATGGTGTATACCAGGGGCTTCTTTGCTTTTTGGGGTTTGGATGCCGCCAAGCCCAAAAGTGCAGCCGCTATGAAGATTATCCCTCCGATTAAATCGCCGGTAAGTCCGCCTATGAGCATCAGTGCACCAAAGAGAATGTTTGGCACTATCTTGCCGGGATTAGCCTTCATCCATCTTGTCTGTATTGCAGCTCTGTAGGAGTTAAGCTGGAAGAAGTGAATCAGCTTAATCACGGATAAACCAAACGCAGCCGCACTGCATAAAAGGCATATTATAAGTATTATTAAATCCATATTCATTAATCTCCCTTATTGTATTGTAGGGGCGATTCACGAATCGCCCGATATTTTACAGCGGTATATTCATAAACGAAGCCAACACCCTGTTAAATGTATACATATCATCAATAAACGAGTAGTGTCCGCAGTTTTTGAGCACTACCTTGCCTGCATCAGGCATGAGTCTTTCCATAAGCTCCGCATCCGACACGGGCGTAGCGGTATCGTTTTCGCCCCATATCAAGAGGGTAGGGGGTGTCACTTTGCTGAAGATATGAGTTAAATCTTCATTTACCACCCTTACCATGGTTTGCCTCATAAGCGGAGATGCCGCCCTGTAGTCTGCCGAGCCGCTTTTGGATTGCAGATTGTGGAGTGCATCGGGGAAGAGCTTCTTTACAATCCCCAGAGACAGTATCCTTTTGCCTGCTTTGTAGGTTTTTATTTTAATCTTTTGCTTTAGGGTTTTCTTGGGCTTCACACCTGCGCTGTCTGCTAGGATTATTTTGGTTATTTCAAAGGGGAGAGTGCTTCTTTCAAAAAACTTGATTATCACTCTTCCGCCGAAGGAGTGGCCCAGAAATGCCGCCTTCTTAATTCCCAACTCACCCAGGAATTTTATCACAAAGTCCACGTAATCGTCTACGCACCAGGCTGACGGCGGTTCATCACTGCCGCCAAAGCCCGGCATATCCGGCGCTATGACTTGGTATTTGGTTTTAAGAAGCTCGGTCATGCTTTTAAAGAGAGTTATGTTGGAGCCCCAGCCGTGGAGCAGTACTATGGCTTCGCCTTCGCCCTCGCATATGTAATTAATATTCATATTGTCGATTTTGATATTCAACTTTTATGACCTTCTTTCGGTTTGCATACTCATACATAATAAAGTATACCACATAATCATATGCTTTTGCAATAAGTTTTTGTGCTTGTTTCAAACTTTATTTAAATTTTTTGTATTCAGTGTCCGAAATCATCGCCCTCCCAAAGGGGAAGGCTTCCCCCTGAGGGGAAGCTGTCACGAAGTGACTGATGAGGTGCATGGATGTTATGACATTTTGACACCTATTGCTATATATGCTTCTTCATATGTCCCAGGGCGCTCTTTTCCAGTCGGGATACCTGCGCCTGGCTTATGCCCAGCTCTGTGGCAACCTCCATTTGTGTCCTACCCTTGAAAAACCGCAGGTCAAGGATGCGTTTTTCTCTGTTGCAGAGCTTTTTAAGGGCTTCTTTGAGGGCTATCTCCTCCAGCCAGTTTTCGTCGGTGTTTTTTTCGTCGCTTACCTGGTCCATCACGAATATGGCGTCCGCACCGTCGTTGTATACCGGTTCGTATAGCGAGACGGGGTCTTGTATGGAATCAAGGGCAAGTACCACATCCTCCTTGGGCAAATCAAGCTGCTTTGCAATTTCGTTAATTGTAGGTTCTTTCCCATTCTTTACAGTCAGCTCCTCCTTGGCTTTGAGCGCCTTGTATGCTGTGTCTCTTAGAGACCTGCTCACCCGTATAGAGTTGTTATCCCTCAGATACCGCCGTATCTCACCGATTATCATGGGTACAGCATAGGTGGAGAACTGCACATTTTGGCTTAAATCGAAGTTATCAATGGCTTTGATAAGCCCTATACATCCTACCTGAAACAAATCGTCGGGATTTTCACCTCTGTTGGAAAATCTCTGTATCACACTCAAGACAAGTCTTAAGTTACCTTGCACGAATTCTTCCCTTGCGTCGCTGTCACCGTTTTTTATCCTCTTGAAAAGCTCATCCTTCCTGCTTCTTGAAAGAGTAGGGAGTGTGGCTGTGTTTACTCCGCAGATTTCTACTTTGTTCATAACTCAGGCTCCTTTATAACAGCATTTTTATTTTCAATATAATTCTGCCCTTGCTTATATTTTGATATACTGTCATAAATTAGCATAAATTAAAAATCACACAAAAATCTGCTCATGATTTTATTCGCCAGTTTTTGTCTTTATCTTCGGATATGATGAAGCTTGTACCCTTGGAACGTTCAAATATCCTGCTGCCTGTGGCAATGTCGATTCTCATGATTTCATCCAGGTTTTTCTCAGATGTAATAATTGTTATGAGGTCGGCATTGTAACGATAGTTAAGTATTTCATAAGCTATGTTTATGTCGGCGGCGGTGGGCACTGAGCCCGGTGTTTTGAAAAAATCGTCTATGTACAGCACATCTACGGTTTTGAGAGGCTCTGTAAGCTTAAGGTATTCTTCGCTGTTTGTCACATTGGCTTTGATGGGGATTATGCAGTCACGCCATGGCATATAGCGTACGGATTTGCCCTTGTACATAAGCTCGGCAGTTATGGCTGTGCAGAGGTGTGTTTTGCCGCTGCCTGCCTGACCTCCCGCAAAAAACCATGTTTTGGGATTTTGGATGTATTCAATGGCGGCTTTTTTCATGGACTTTTGCCAATCGCATGGGGTTTGGTATGTATCCAGAGTGTATTTTTTGATAGTGTCTTTAAGACCGCTCTTTTCTGCTCTTTTTATGTTGTTTCTTATCTCCATACAGCTGCAAATGCCGTAAACCTCACGGTTGTCTTCCGTTACACGTGTATAGTCGCCCTTGTTTTTACAAAGCGGGCAGTCATAACCGGTCAGATTTCCCTTTTGGTTGTTGTACCAATCTACCCTGAGCTTTATAAGGTCTATGGGTGAATCAGTAGATGATTGTGCCGTATATTGGCTTTTCAGTATTTGGATTAATTCTTTCATGTGCTTCTCCTTTGTTTTGCTCATAGTGATTTATTATTCGTCTGCAGGAACTGTTGTTATTAATATATATTTCTTCCTGTCTATTATTCTTTAATTCTTTATATTCTTTAGTTGTTGTTGATTGTTTGTTATCTGAATGTTGATTGTTTGCTAATTGTGTGTTATACTTTGTGCCTTTTTGATGTTCATCATCCTGATATTGGCAGTAATTAAGCACTCTTATACGTGTATATTTGTTTGTTGCTTGCGTGTTGATTACCCCTGTCGATTGCAGCTTGTCAAGGGCTGTCCTTACCCTTTGTACAGACAAGTCAAGCTCCTTTGAGAGGTTGGCAAGGCTTGTTATCAGTTCACCTGTTTTGATTGTTGTATGCTGCCATTTTTTATCTTTCCAATTTGCACTAAGCAGCAGATGGACAAATACCCTGGGTACAACAGGGTCTGTATACCACTCCCATTCTCTTATCTTTCTGTGCAGTTTAATCCAAGATTCCATTAAAATTCCTCCTTTGCGTATATCTATAATTATATTATACTTCGTTTTAACTGCATATTTCGCCTACTTTTTTAAAAAAATATTATAAGGACACTTGCAAAAGCTTAAAAAGCTTTTTTAACACTTAAAAAAATATTTCAAGCTTTTTCAACTTTTTCTTGTAAAATCTTTTAAAATGTGATATAATAATTTCGCCAAGCTAATTGAATACTATTGACAAGGGCTTTTTGGAACAGAATTTAGCCACGACAGTTTGAATTTGTTAAAAATGCAGATTCTTTGCTGTTGTGACTATGCGTTTTTATATGCTCTTGTCATTATCAATTAGTTTGGCGACTAATCGAATCTGCGTTTTTTGCGTCGGCTTCGGTCGGCGCTTTTTTAATGCTTATTTGCATTAGAGTTTTAAATGACAAGGAGAGTTATCATGAAAGAAAAATTAAAAATCATTGCTGCTATTGTGGCTGCTGTTGCAGTTATTGCTTTCGTCTGCTTTTCAATACCCGTTCGCAGTATAGAAATCAGGGATTTATCAAATGAAGAAATTTTTGTGGGCGAAAACACCGGATATATTTTTGATATTTCCGGCGGAATATTCAACAGTATCAAAAACTTTCGTGTTGTTTCGGATAATCCTGAGGCAGCGGATATCGAATGCACCATTGAAGGTTTAAGCGTCATAAGATTTCCGATGTTATCAATCACACCGAAATCCGAAGGCACGGTTACATTTTACATAGAAACAAAAGACGGAAAGGTAAAATCAAACACTGCAACATTCACAGTGAAAAAATGAGCATAAAAATAAGACTATACCCCAAATGGATATATCCTACACCTGTATAAACCAAAAGGCACCCTCGCAATTGAGAGTGCCTCCGGTTGTAATATCTCGCATATCCGATGCAAGATGTTCTTGTGATAATAATTCTATTCAATTTCTCGAATAATATACTGTCGCCGGTTTAGCATAGTGCCGAATGTATATTCTTGCGGCATCGTCTCATATAACCGCCTGCAGTCATTTCATTACAGTGAATTTTTGTCCGACTACATAAACATAACATAATATATCGGCAAATATGTGATTTTGCCTTTGTGTGTTATTTCTCTTTCATTGGACAACACCACAGCATTCTTAATATTATATGACTCATTTGAGATAAAGCTGTTTAATGCACTGTGAACAGTGTAATCCTTTCCTGATTTTACTTCAATAGGTACAACGGATAATGAATCATAATCATCTATCAGATAATCAACTTCTCCCTTGCTTCTGTTGTCATAATAGTAAAGCTTATGTCCGTGTGCTTTAAGCTCTGAAGCTACAACCGATTCATATACCGTGCCCAAATTTATGCTCTTTTCTGTATCAAGAACTGCCCGTATGTTATGCTTATATAAAATGTTTGTGAGTATACCTACGTCATTTAAATATAACTTTAACAAATTCTTGCCGCTTGATTCAATAAGCGGAAATACGGGAGTTGAAATAGCTCTTACTTCCAGTGCAATTCCTGCACTTATCAAATAGTCAAACTCATCTTCGTAATCAGAATATCTTTTACCTTTTATTCCCTCAATGTTTTGAATAACTACCCGCTTCTTTTTGTTTTCAAGATTTGATGGGATTTGGTCATATATTCTGCGTATTTTAAGCTTTCTTTCAGTATCATATTTAGAAGCATCTGCCCCGTAGTAGCCGTGAATTTCACTTTGGATAGTTCTTACATTTACGATGTTTTTATCTTTAATATAACTGTTTACTGCATCGGGGAGACCTCCTGTAAGTAAATATTTTTTGAATAAATCCATTACCTTTTCGTGTGTGGTTTCATCAAGGCTCTCTCGTTTTTCAAATTTGTTTTTCAGTGCGTTGATGGCGTAGGAATTAAACCCCTGACTAATAAGAAATTCCTCAAAGTCCAGCGGATACATCTGTTTTCTTTCTATACTTCCAATCGGGATAGATGTTGTCTCGTTCAAGGTCACACCAAGCAGCGAACCGCTTGCAATGTAATTAAACTTATCATCATCCTTCAAAAATTTGAGCATGGTAATCAAATGCGGATAAACTTGAATCTCATCTATGAATATAAGTGTATTTTCCTTTTCTTTCATTTTATCCCCGGCAAGCATACTGACTTGTAAATAAAAATCATCAACCGTTCTTGTGTTGGCAAACAGTTTATTGCCGTCAAAGTCTTGAACCATATTGATTTCAATATAATTCTCAAACAGGTTTTTACCAACATGGCGAATAATATAGGTTTTACCGATTTGTCTTGCTCCCTCAATTAAGAGAACCTTGTTTGAATCAGAGTTAAAATAATTTTCAATATACGCCTGAATCTTTCTAAATAGCATAAAAAATCCTCCTTCCACACTTTTCAATAAGATTTATGTGTTATTATTTACACTTTTCAATAATAATATACCATATATTTTTACACTTGTCAATGTATCGGTATGATAATTTGTATCGTCAAACTACCGCATCTTTACCTCAAAAAATCTGCCTCAAAAAAATCCACAAAACAAATAATTGACATTTGCAGACACATTTAGTATAATTAAAGGTAAATTGGTGTATTATGCGTTTTTATGATAAATATGATAAAGAAAAGGGTGGAGAAATGAGATATAAAGTGAGAGTATTCATGGGAGATACCATAGAGGATATATCTCTTTCCGGTGACAAAAGCTTTGTAACCATAGGCTCTTCTTCGGGAGACACTTTGGTTGCAGCTTATCCCGATGTAGCACCGTCACAGCTTATGTTTGAATACGCAGAGGGTAATTGGCTCTGCCGCAACAGAGCTACAGGCGAGTGCAGGAATATAACGGACGGCGATGTGTTTGTATTGAGCATGAGCCACAGGGTAGCTGCGGCTGTGTATTCTGACGATGTAATCCCTCAGAGGGTAGTGATGAAGCGTGGCATGCGTACTTCTATAGGACGTGGCTTTGACAGTATGTTTCACCTCCCGGACAGGAGCGTATCAAACAATCACGCACTTATAGTAAGTGACGACATGGGATTTGTCATAAAGGACTGTGCAAGTCTCAACGGTACATATCTCAACAACAGGAAAATCACAGAGCATGCATTAACCGACGGAGATATAATTTCAATCGGCAAGTACAATATTTTATTTAAAAACAGCACCATAGAGCTTGTCACCTCCGATATGGGCAATCATAATTCGCCCTCCGGGGTGCAGTATCCGGTATTTAGTTTGTCTCCCAGATTGAGACACCGTACACCCTCGGATATAATTGAAATTCAGGCACCGCCCAATATAGGCAATATGCCTGTGGTAAACTGGCTTTCGTTCTTGCCTATGCTGGCAACACGCAGTGCGTATTCTGCCATATTTCCGCTGACGAGTGTGTTTTCTACTTTCCTGCAAAAGAGGAAATATAAGCAGGCGGAGGAGGTTCGCCAGGAAAAATATGAAAACTACCTTGCCGACGTTAAAGCTAAGATAGATAAACATCGTGAAGACCAGTTTCTATCTCTGGAGGAGTCCAATCACGAGACGAGCCAATGCTTCGATATAGCAGTAAAAAGGCAGAGGACACTCTGGGAGAGGTCTGTGGAAGATGATGACTTTATGAAGCTGCGTATAGGCAAAGGGGATATAGAGATTAGCTTCAAAATCAAATTCCCGGACAACGTGCTCAAGATGTATAGTGATGAGCTTGAGGACCAGGGAGAAGACCTGGGCAGAGGCAATCAGATTATAGAGGGCGCACCTATATTGTGCGATTTGTATCATGACCTCAGTGTGGGCATAATCGGCGACAGGCAAAAGGCAATCGCTACAGCACGCAATATGATAGTACAGCTGGCTTCCACTCATTCATATAAGGATGTAAAGCTTGTAACACTGTTTTCAAAGAGAGAGGCAAAGGACTGGGAGTTTGTAAAGTGGCTGCCGCATTCCTTCAATGATACCAGGGAATTCAGGTATGTATCAAACGATGTATTTAACGCCGCTGCCCTTGAAAAGACTCTGGATGCAGAATTAAAAGACAGGAAAAGAAATGACGATGCCGACCAATCCGACAGCAGGAAAAAAGACAGCCTGCCGTTTTATCTGTTCGTGGTAAGTGAACCGGAGCTCATAGAAGCAACCGAGATTGAAAACTACCTGGACAATAACTATGAGGGTGCCGGCATGGGTGTGATTTATGTATATGACAGGATTGATGATTTACCCAAAAGCTGTAATCTCATAGCCGAAATCGGATACGGCAAAAATGAGCTGTATCATAAATCCAATGTAGGTGAGAAACAAAGATTTGAGATAGATGCTTTCACAGCCAATAAGGCGGAGATGTTTGCCAGGAGCCTGGCTCCTGTACGCCTTGCGGAGAAGAAAACAACGGCAGATATGCCTACATGCGTGACCTTCCTTGAGGGGTACGGAGTAAAAAGAGTGGAAGATTTGCCCGTATGGGAAAACTGGAACAACACCAACCCTGCCAAGTCAATTACCGTACCGCTGGGTGTTAAATCAAACGGCGAGCCGTTTATGTTTAATATAATGTACGGTCCCGACTTCATGCGTTACCACGGCTCTCACGGATTGGTGGCAGGTGCTACCCGTTCCGGTAAATCCGAGATGGTGCAGTCATGGATACTATCATTGGCGACACGATTTTCACCGGAAGAGGTGTCCTTTATCATAATTGACTACAAGGGTACCGGTATGCTTTTGCCTTTTGAAAACTTACCTCATCTGGCAGGTAAGATATCAAACATAGACGGCATGGTACGCAGAAATATCATTGCAATCAATCAGGAAATACGCAGACGACAGCTTTTGTTTGACCGTCTGGGAATAAAGCCCGAGATAAAAGAGTATTTCGCCAATGGATACCACAAAACCGTAGAACCAATGCCTGCAATTATAGTAATTGTGGATGAATTCGCAGAGGTCAAAAAGAACCTCCCTGAATTCATACCGGTACTTGAGAGCTTGTTTGCCGTGGGCAGTGCCTTGGGTATATGGGTAGTATTGGCTACACAGAAGCCCTCCGGCGTGGTGACTGATAAAATGTATGCCAATGCCAATTTCAGGTGGTGCTGCAGAGTGGCAAGCAGCGCAGACAGCAAGGAAATGCTTCATCATACCGATGCCGCTAAGATCAAAAATGCCGGCAGGGCATATGTGCAGGTTGGTGAAGATGATATATATGAGCAGGTGCAGTCATATTGGAGCGGAGCTCCATATCTGCCCGATTCTGACGAAAAGCAGTCTCACAGTGCTCCGATTTCTATGGTGGATATCACCGGTAAACGTGTCCGCTATGAGTCATATCATAAAGAAACCCCGGAAGCTGCAATCAAAGAGATAGATGCAGTTGTTGATTATATACGCCGCACTGCGGACATTCATGGAGTGGCAAGTGCTCCCAAAATCTGGCAGGATAAGCTTCCCTCCAGGATTTATGCAGAGGATATCATAAACGATAAATCTACCGAGGGCATATCGGTGCCGGTGGGTATGATAGATAATCCTTATCAGCAGGCGCAGTATCCTCTAAACGTAGATTTGGCATCAGAGGGACACTGTCTGGTGTACGGTGCACCGGGAACGGGCAAAACCACCTTCCTGCATACCTTCATCATGTCGGCGGCTATGAATTATACACCACGGGATATCAATATATACGCCATGGATTTCGGCAGTTGGAGCCTTAATTTGTTTGGCGGATTACCCCATGTGGGCGGCGTGGCAAATGACAACGAACCTGAAAAAATCCATAAGCTTATAAATATGCTTACACAGGAGCTTGACCACAGGAAAAGAACCTTTGCCATGAACGGCATTATAAATATTAAGTCATATGAGCAAATGACCGGAAATAAGCTTGCAAGCATAGTGCTGGTAGTTGATAACTTAAATTCAGTCTTTGCACTGTATCCGGAGGTAGATGAATTCTTCATAAGGCTCACACGTGAGGGAGCAAGCTACGGAATATATCTTCTCTCCTCCACAGGCTCCGGCGGTGTTAGCTTCAAGATAACCAATAACATCAAAAACAGCATTGCACTTCGTATGAAGGATAAATCCGATTACGTAAGCATCGTAGGCAAAACAGACGGCCTCGAACCGGATAATCATATGGGCAGAGGACTGGTAAAGGGTATGCCCTATGCGTTGGAATTCCAGACTGCTTTGCCGGCTCGGGGTGAGGATGATGCCGAGGTGCTGAAAGCTGTCAGAGAGATGGTAGAAGCATTATCGGATAAAAGTGATGTAAGAGCCCGACCCATACCTGTCATGCCCGATGTGATAGGCTACGGCAGTGTAGCGTCAAAGGGTATTGCTCTGGGTCTGAGCTGCGATACCATAGAACCGGTGGAATACTGCACTGATACTTCATCTCACTGCATGGCGATTTCCGAGAGCCGTAAGTGTGAGGGCAGCGGTATATTCAAGGTAATTCTAAAGCAGTTCAAAGACAAATCGAATGCCAAACTGGTATTGTATGACTGTGCGAGCCTGTCATCAATCTCACATATGGCTGATAAATATATGACACAAGCCTCTGAGCTTGATGAGTATATGGAATATCTGGCATCGGAGCTTACCAGGAGAAAGAACCTGCCGACATTAGATGATGAGGATATCATAGTGCTGGCACTGGACGGATACAGACAGATGTATGATGCTATAGATGATAAGACTGCCTCCAGACTCTCGGCGTTTGTGAGGATGGGTGCAGGACTTAAGGTTTATCTGGTGGTTTCGGATACGGCAGAGAGTATGGCATCATTGAGCTCTGTAGAACCCGTGCTTAAGAATATCATTTCCGAGGGAACAGGCATCCTGGTGGGAGACAGCTTTAAAGCACATGGTGCATTTGACACAGGTCTTATGAGCTATACCGAGGTCAGCAAGCCTCTGGGAGAGTACGAAGCATATATCATACAAAAGGGTAAAGTAATCAAGTTTAAGGCAATGTGTGAATTTTAAATAAGGGAACAGGAGAAGTTATATGGAGAGTTTTAATTTATCTTCCAAAGAATTGATGTTTCTATGCGCAGGCATGGGCGCTAAGGAAATATATGGTGTAGAGGATGCCTATGCCGGCTCTGAAGCTCATAACATATCCGATGAAATGGTTATGATACATAATTCTTTGGAAAAAAAGGGATATATCGAATCGGATTTTGACGGTAATTCCGGTCTCAGAGCCGATTTGGCAGAAGTTATAGGCATGTGTGCCATGTGTGATAAATTCATCGCCGCAGACTGCCAAAGAGCAGGGAGTGATGCTGTGAATACGGCATTTTATATAATGAAGGACCGGGCTGTGAAATCCTGTAAGACAAAGGAAGGATATATCCTGCAAAAAGCTGATATCAACACCATAACCGACTATGTCAGAGATTTAATCTCATTTGAGACTGCAGATGATATAGCCGATTTTGAGAAAGTGCATATGTCTCTTAAGGAGCTTGGTGAAATTAAAGCCACGGCGGATGCCGGAGATGATGTGAAAGCCCGCGAAAGACTTGATAGTCACTTTGATAAGAAGATTTCCCACATCATCCTGTCTGCACTTGAGCACAATACAGACTTCTGCTCAATTGCTGCAGCTGATTTTAATAACAAGTCTGCGAGGAGTATAATGCTTATAAATTCTTCAAGCGGACTTATAAGGGTAGAGCCCTTGCCGGATAGCGGAGATGTAGTCTTTGAAAAGACGGATATTGAATCTGTAAATGCTTTGATTAGTGAATATTTGTTTTAATTTCGGGAGGGTGATGCATAATGGTTGATTTGGCTATCATAACCGTGCTGGATAATTGCGACAGAGTAATAGGGGATTTTGAACTGCCCGTTAAAATCACCGTGTCGGAGCTTATGGGCAAAATAGCAGATGTATTAATGGCAATGGATGATGAAAGATACGCAGGCTTAAACGTGACAGGTATACAATACCGCAATTCAAGACTGCAGGATAATGATACCTTGTATAATAACGGCATCTGGGACGGAAGTATCATAAAACTTATTTATTAATTAAACCGGAGGGGAGGAAAAGCCATGTTTAACGGATTAATCAGCATTGATTACGTGAGCACTCTCGCACAGGCAAGTAAACTGGAAGGGGTAGCAGAGGAATGTGCACAGATAATCACAAAGCTTGACAAACAGCTTGCGTCAATTGAGAGCAGCTGGGAGGGCGAAGCGTCGGAGGCATTCAAGGCTAAACTCAACGAATACAGGACACAAAATATAAAACTGCAAAATGAAATGAGACAAACCGCATCTACCATAAAACAGGTAGCCAAAATGATTAAGGAAGCAGATGAAGCGGCAGCTGCTGCAAGCGGTGGCGGCGGTGGCGGCAGATTTTGATGAGAGGTGAATACATATGGCTGATTTTATAAAAATCATACCCGAGAGAATGAGAGAAGAAGCCAACAAGGTGAGAAGCTATCGTGATGAGCATGTGGAGATAATGAGCCGATTAAACAACCTGGTATTTTCATTAAGTGAAAGCTGGGACGGCGAAGCCCAGAGGGCTTTTGTATCAAGATACAGGGGTATGCAGAGAAAGTTTGAACAGTTTGACGAGATGCTGAGGACTGTGTCTGATGCAATGGATGACAATGCATCTAAGATGCAGTCTGCAGATGCTTCTTTGGCGTCTCGTATCAATAGTTTACAGTAATAATAAATGTGCACACACATTTATACATAAATTTAATTAACAGGAGGTTATTTATTATGGCAAGAATTCAGGTAACACCCGAGCTTTTAAGAGAAAAGTCAAACGAGGTAAGAAATCTCAAGGAAGAAAACGCTGCAGTTATCCAGAAGCTTACAGCACTTGTAAACGGATTAACGGAAATCTGGCAGGGCGAAGCACAGAGTGCATTCCAGTCCAAATTTGAGAGCATGAGAAGCACATTCACCCAGTTTGAACAGCTCCTTGAAAGCTATGCAGCAGACCTCAGCACAAATGCTTCAATTTATGAGCAGGCTGAAGCTCAGGCAAAGCAGGTATCAAGCAACTAAGCAAGAATCCTGTGGCAGAGCGGTGTGAGCCGCTCTGCCGTATGAAAAGAGGAAATAATTATGGCGCAAATTAAATTAACCGTTTCGGAGCTTCAGAGCATCCGAAAGAATATTGCAGATATGGCATCCGGTACCGAGGATTGCAAATCAAAGGTTGCTTCGGTTCAAAACAGCCTTGATATGGAAGTATCTGCCAAACAAAATATTAATTATAAATTGGATAATATCAAAAGTAAGCTTTCGCAAGCGGCAGATACATTAAATTCATACGCAGCAATGCTGGATACGGTTGTCAACGAGTTCGTGGCGGCAGACAGAGCAAACACCGGATATATATCGATTGTAAGCGGTGCACTGGGTAACAATAATATAAACGTCACCATGCCCGATTGGGAAGCTATATTCAATAATAACAATGAATTCATTATCGACCCGTCCAATATCCCTTTGATGGGCACAAACGGCTGGGCAACTGCATATATTCTCAACGTGTTTGCCAACGTGGCAAATAATTTTATAGACGGCTCATCACTGGAAAACACAGCCCTTGATGAATTTATAGAAGCCTTTCAGTCAAATCCCAATGTGGTCTTTGCAGATACATATGCTGATGTGCTTTTTTGGGAGGAGGGTGTAGCAGGTACTATCGGTGACCTTTGTGATATGTTTGAAGGTTACGATATCCATGCTCCCGAATGGCTCAGTGATATTACCGGTAATGAAATATTTGATTATATAGGTTATATCAGTGATGCTGAGTCTCTGATTGAAGCTATAGGTACAGATGAATTCTGGCAGACGGCTTATGATACCGGCTCGGGACATATTGTGGGTGCCATAGCAGAGTCATGGGGCGGTAACTTCGCTGCAGGCTGGCTGGCAAACTGCTTCTGGACTGCCGGAGAAAATATACTTAGCTTTGGTGATTATATAAATTCTGGCAATAACCTGGAGGAAAATCTGATAGGTGCATATGAGTATATAAATTGTGTAACCTCCAGTGGAATGGAAGCTACATTTGATGTGGCAACAGGCCTTGTAAACGGAGTTACGAGTGTATTTGGCTTTGACTTTGATGCATATATGGAGGAGGTCACCGGTGCTACCGGAGGTGAGGGTATGTTCAATCTCTTTGATGACATGCGCGAGACAATCTGGAGTGCCTATGAAATGCATGGTCTCGTCGGCGGTACACAATGTGTGGTAGACGGTACGTTGGATTACGTAAGCGATACATTTGAAAGTGCGGCAAATACCGTGGGAGAAGCCATCGGCACAGCTTATGAAGCAGGTCAGAGTATAATATCATCATTTGAAGAATGCTGCGGTGAAGCCGGAGAATTCGTTGGTGATACCATAAGCGGCATTTTAGGCTGGTTTAAAAAATGATTTGAGGTGATTTGTGATGGAAATTAAAGATTTATTGCCTATAGGCTCTATCGTGAAGCTAAAAGGTGCCAAAAGAAAGGTTATGATATTCGGCGTGATGCAAAATAGCCCCTCACAGCCGGGAGTGGTGCATGATTACATATCTGTGGCATATCCCGAAGGGCATTTTGATCCCCGTTTACAGATAGCATTCGATGATGCAGATATAGAAGAAGTAGTTTTCAGAGGGTATGAAGACCCTGACAATGAAAGACTCAAATTCCTGGCTACTCTTGATATGGCAAAAAGGCTTATGGATAAGAAGAAAGAGTCGGCAAAGAAGTCGGAGGTATAATTATGCTTAAATATGATTGTTGCATGATAACCGATGTGGGCAGAGTGCGTACCAATAACGAGGATAATTTCTACTTCAACGGTAACTATAAACGCGCTGTAGAGCAACATAAATACGAAAAGCAGGATTTGATATACAAAGGCGGAGTTTTTGCGGTATGTGACGGTATGGGCGGTGAAGAATTCGGAGAGAAGGCATCGCTCTACGCAGTGGAAACACTTAATAAATACAAGGATGATAATTTCTCACAATACATATCACGGTATATAGAGGAAGCTAATGACAAAATCTGCAGCATGATAGAGCTAAATAACGGCGTGCGTTCGGGTACCACCCTGGCACTTGTGGATATTACCGACGGCAAGGCGATAAGCTGCAATATAGGTGACAGCAGGGTATATCTGTATAGGAAGGGTAAGCTCATGCAGCTTTCTGAGGACCATACCCGTACAGCACAGATGGTAAAGGCGGGAATCCTCACTGAGGAGCAGGCGGCAGCTCACAGAGACAGGCACGTGCTCACTCAGCATCTGGGCATATTCGCTCATGAGCTGTGTATAGAGCCATATATTGCCGAGACTGTGGATATAATGGTTGATGACATATTCCTGCTGTGCAGTGACGGGCTCACCGATATGCTCACAGATATGGAGATAGAGCAGATACTCAGCCTCAAGCACCCGGCATCACAGCTTGCCGGCTTACTGGTAAGCTCAGCATTGGAAAAAGGCGGCAAAGACAACGTGACAGTAGGTGTGATAAAAACCGTAGGAAGAAAGAATAATCTCTTTAAAAAGATATTTTGGGGGGTAAAATAAATTGGATTTAGGATATTATAAAAGATTTGAGCCCATAGACGGCAAATGGTACATAACAAGGGAGCTTGGCAGAGGTGCATACGGAGTGGTGTTCGAGGTGGAACGCAGAGACTTCTCTAATGAGAAGTGTGCACTCAAGATAGTTTCCATACCCTCCTCTCAAAGCGAGGTATCAAGCTACAGAGAGGAGAATTATAACCTGGATGAACAGAGCATCACATCGTATTTTTACGGATATGTGGAGGAATTCACCAAAGAGTTTCAGCTTATGTATAAGCTCAGAGGTGAGAGCAATATAGTCAGCATCGAGGATTATGATGTGGTAAAACGTGAAAACGAGGTAGGCTGGGATATATTCATACGCATGGAGCTGCTTACGCCCATGAATAAATACTTCTCCACCCGTCCCCTTAACAGAAACGACATTATAAAGCTGGGCACAGATATGTGCAAAGCACTCGAAGTGTGTCAGAAATTTAATATAATCCATCGTGATATCAAGCCGAGCAATATATTTGTATCGGAAACAGGCAATTTCAAGCTTGGAGATTTCGGTGTTGCAAGAACCCTGGAAAAGACCTCAAGCGGTTTGTCAAAAAAGGGTACATATACATATATGGCACCGGAGGTGTATACCGGAGCAGCATATAATTCCAATGTGGATATATACTCACTGGGTATAGTGCTGTATAAGCTGTTAAACAACAATTTTGAGCCTTTCCGCACAGGAAATACTCATACCGATGAAGAGAATGCGTTGATACGCAGACTTAAAGGGGAGATAGTACCCCCGCCGGCTAATGCAGATGTCCCTCTGGCGAGGATTATAGCCAAGGCACTGAGCTTTAACCCTGCTGACAGATATCAGACACCGGCACAGATGAGGGCAGACTTAGAAGCACTGACCTTGGCACCCGGCGCAGATACTGATGCCGCAGTGAATTATACTGCAGACAAAGACACCTATGAACCCACGGCAAGTCCCTTTGGCAATGCTTCGCAGCCCAAGGCGTATACGGCTCCTCAGGGTGGATACACTGCCACACAGGGTGGATACACTGCCACACAGGGCGGATATACTGCTCCTCAGGGTGGATTTAACGAGTTTAATACCGGTATGAATGACGGCGAGGCTACCAGAGGTATCTTTGATACACCGCCTCAGGCTAAGAAACAGCAGACGAGTGCTCCGCGTACAAATTACACTAACGTTAATCCGCGATATACAACTCAGAATTATTCACAGCAGAATACCGCAAAGCAAGCGGATAAATTTAATAAAACGAATACACAGACAAACAATCCTCCCAAGAAGCCGGAATTCAGGATAAAACCACAGACCAATCCAAAGCTTGCGGAAATTTTGATTTTCGTACTGTCTATTATTTCCATAGTGGCAGCCCCCTTCGGAGAAGCTATGCTGCCGGCGGTGATTTCCATAGTTTATGGTATTATAAATATAACCAATGCCAAAAAAGAGGGCAAGGTACCCGATTGGAAGCTTAGCGCAGGTGTAGCAATTGCGTTTATTGCAATCCTGGTGACTTTAATTTTGGTGATAGCGGGTGATGGCCTCCAGATAAAAACACCACTCGCAGGGGGATCATACTATTGATGGAGGGCACATATGGAACTTAGCTATTACAAAAAATTTGAGCCCATAGACGGTAAATGGTACATAACCAGGGAGCTTGGAAGCGGTGCTTTCGGAACGGTATTTGAGGTAGAACGCAAGGATGAGCCGGGTATGAAGTCGGCAATTAAGGTGATTTCCATTCCTCGCACTCAAAGTGAAGTCCGAAGCTACAGCAATGATAACTATGACCTTGATGAAAAAAGCATATCATCTTACTTTTACGGCTTCGTAGAGGAATTTAAAAAGGAAATACTGGTAATGTCGCGTCTTAGGGGCTATACCAATATTGTAAGCTATGAGGATCATGAAATAATTCAAAAGGACGATGGTATAGGCTGGGATATCTTCATACGAATGGAGCTTCTCACTCCGCTGAACGAGTACTATAAAGACTATCCGCCCAATCAAAGAGATATAATAAAGCTGGGTATAGATATATGCAGAGCACTTGAAATCTGCGGTAAGTATAATATAGTGCACAGAGATATAAAGCCCGGCAATATATTTGTTTCCGAAACCGGAGATTATAAGCTTGGTGACTTCGGAGTGGCAAGAACCCTTGAAAAAACGACCGGTGTATTGTCAAAGAAGGGCACTTATACATACATGGCTCCGGAGGTATGCAAAAATGAGGAATACGGTCCCGGTGTGGATATTTATTCTTTGGGCATAGTGCTCTATAAGCTTTTGAATAATAATCTGGAACCCTTCAGAACTCAAAGAACACCTCAGGACGAAGAAAACGCACTGACCAAGAGGCTGAGAGGTGAGGCTGTGCCTGCGCCGGTTAATGCCTCTGCCGGTCTTGGCGATATCATACTTAAAGCTGTGGAGTATAATCCTATGGACAGGTATGCAACCCCTGCGGATATGCGTGAAGACCTCGAAACATTACTGCATAGTGAGAAATCGGATGAAATTATCGGCAGTGCCACGGATGATGCAGAAACCCGTTATTCGGATAACGAAGCTACCCGGGGCATATTCTCAGCTTATGTACAGCCCCAAGAAGCCGATGAGAGTAATCCTGAAATCGCTGATAATGAAAATAAACCGACGGATTGGACTTTTGCTGTGATTATAATTTCTTTGGTGGCATTTTTGCTGTTTATAATAATAGGTTATTCTGTTAACAATACAGATGAAAATGCTCCGGGAGAAGCAAATTATATTCAAAGTGAGGATTATGACTTTCTATTTGGTGAATGGGAGATAGTGGGAAGAACTACCGGTTTGAATGGTGTCAAAGAATACTATGACGCACCAATCGGCAAATGGACATTTTATGATGACGGCACTTATCTTACAGAATCATATGAAACCGGTGAAGCTGTATGGTGGGATTATGAAATAAAAGCCAATAATTCATACAGCAAATTCATAAAACCGTCTTTAAACGGCGAAGATAATCCTACATGGTACAGAATTGAGCTTGCGGAAGATGAGCTTGTCTTACCGTCATACTTCTGCGAATACAATCCGGATACGGATTCGTATAATTATGAATTCAGCAGTGATAGTGAGATATTTGTTTTTAAAAAAATACAGTGAGTTTAATTAGCATAAACACCATTGGAAACAGATTAAGGGCATACCGCTTTTTATAGCAGGTATGCCCTTAATCTGTTTAATTATTTTTTTGTTATTTTAAAACATACGCCTCGCATTTCGGTACAAAATTTGTCATATCCGACCAAAGCATAATCTTATCTCCTGCAGAGAGGCTAAAGCCTTTTGTAATTGAAGCGGTTAAAGCTGTACCCTTTGTTTCCTCTGTAAAGGTTACTGTGGTGTATTCAATATTTGCAAGTCTTTCGCCCTCGTAATCTGCAAAGATAACCGTATATGTTCCGGCAACAGGTGCACTAACAGATGCGGTTTTTGAAGTTGCATCAAAAGCTACAACTGTAAATTTGGCAGCTTTAAACTCAGGTGTTGGCTGTACCCCGATAGTCTGGAACCATATCTTGTCTGCCTCGGAAGCATCGCCATTGAGCAGAGCAAGAACTGTGCCGTCAGCAAATTGGGTAGTGGTCTTGCCAACGTTGCCGCTGATTGTCTGACCGGAACCAACCGTATAACCGTTTGCACTGCCGGTAAATTTTGTGCTGTCGTAGTAGTTATTCTGAATGGTGGCGTAATAATTCATTCGACCTGTAATTGCACCACCATTAGTACCGCTGACGGAAGCAGCACTATAGCATCCGGTGACAACTGCTGTATCGGTCGATGTGGAGGAAGAGGGACCTTGCAGGTATCCCACAATACCACCCGGATACTTCACGCAGCTGACCGCACCGACATTGTAGGAATCCTTTACCAACGATGTATATGTCAGTTTACCGGCAATACCGCCCGCAAAGTCAGCTCCTCCGGTGATGCTTCCGTAGTTTGCACATTTTTCAATGGTCACGTTGCCGCTCATTGTCTGTGTGCCGAGAATGCCGCCAAGCTCCTGCCCGGCACCCGAAATATCTGCTTTGTTGGTGCAGCCGGTGATGCTTACACCCTTTGCCTGTCCAACAATACCGCCAACGCCAATACTCAGATTGCTGTTATTGCCGGTCTGTGTTACTGTGCCGTTGTTGACACAGTTGGTGATTTCACTAAGTTCAGTGCTATCGCCGTAAAAGTCACCGACAATACCGCCGATATATTGTGCGTTTGAAGAGGTAGTAATCGCAGCGTTATTGGTGCAGTTGATAATACTACCGGAGGAATAACCCGCGATACCGCCTGTATAGCCGCCGCCATTTATCTTACCATTATTGCTACAGTTTTTAATGGTGCCGCCTGTAAAAGAACCAACAATGCCGCCGCTGTTACCGGAGGTTCCCTTAAGTTCACCCGTAAAAACGCAGTTATCCATGGTGGCTTTTCTCAGATAACCTGCAATACCGCCCGAATTGCCGTATTGATAATAAACAACATTACTGGAACAATCGGAAATGGAAATATTACCACCGGACTGATGAGCGGAACCAACAATGCCGCCCATACGCCCATTTTGGGAACACAGCCAGGTGTCAGTGCAATGGCAGTTTTTCACTGTGCCGCTATACAGCAAACCTACAACGCCGCCCATATGGGAATAAGCACTGATATAGGAATCCTTGACAGTAACGTTTTGAATGGTAACATCCTTAACATAACCGAACAAGCCGTTGTTCTTGCTTGTGCTGGCGGTGCTGTTGACATACAGTCCGATGACACTGTGTCCGTCGCCGTCGAACGTGCCGGTATAAGCATTTGTTTCGGTACCGATTGCCGTCCATTCATTGACAGTCTGTCCGCTCTTAAGTGTGGCTTTTCCATAATTGAAAGCATAGCCGGTCGTTGTAATATTCAGCTTGCTTTCAAGGTTTTCATTGAGTGTAATATCTGCCGTAAGCTTACCGCAGATGCCGGTATTACCGCTATTAACCTGCAGGGCAAACCAGTACAGCTCTGCTGCTGTGCCAATCTGATAGGGACTGCTCGCAGAACCATCACCATTGGCAGGCTGACTTGCCACTATCTCTGCCGCATTTGCTGTAATCGGCAGTAAGCCAATTATCATTGTAAGTGTAAGTAATATACCTATTATTCTTTTTGATTTCAATTAAATCGCCTTCTTTCTTTTATAATTTAATTCCATTTCTCGCTTCCGTTATCAGTTTTGACATAGCTATGGTCATTTGTCGCTTCCTGAATTGCGATATAATACCATGCCGATTCATCACTGTTATCTTCCCATTTTATCATATTATCGTTTAAATCATCCACAGTTTCGGGTGTGCGGTCAAGCATTCTGTTAATCATTGTTATTGCTTGTGCACGGGTAATGTATTCATCAGGACGGAAGGTGCCGTCTTCATAACCTTTTATCCAGCCGTGCGATGCTGCCTCATAAATTTCGGTTTCTGCCCAATGTCCCGATATGTCTGTAAATGTATCGTTTATGTCAAATTCCGACTCATCAAACCTTGCACATATTGCCGCAAATTCTGCTCTTGTGATAAAGTCATCGGGAGCAAATGCAGTGTGTGTTTTACCTTTTATAATCCCAAGCTTTGTCAATGTGGAAACAGATGTGTTGTACCACGCATCATTATCTGTATCATCAAAGTTATTTGTATAAACAAGGTTAGCATTTCTTACTTCTTCATTCAGCAATCTGAAAAATATTTCTGCGGTTTCTGCTCTTGTAATATTATTTTCAGGTCTTACTGTATTGTCACTGTAGCCTTTAACGTATGCAAAATGCTCACTTGTGTTTAGAATATCCGCTACATTTGTTTTCCTCCATTTTGCATAAAGAGTAAAGTTTTTTGTAACCTTGCTTTCAAAATCATAAAGATTTTCAAAGGTTTTTTCTGTGTACCAACCGTCAAAGATATAATCGTCTTTTGCGGGGTTTTCAGGTTTTACAAGTTTTGCGTTTCGTGTAACACGGCTGTCTGAAATATTTGTGCCACTGTCAGTTTCAAATTTCACCGTATAACGGGTAACACCACCACCGCCTAAGCTTGGTTTTTTTTGCCACTTTGCATAGAGTGTAAAATCTGATGTTACAGCATTGTCAAAGTTATACTCATTTACAAGTGCCTCATCCTCAAACCAACCGACAAAGTTGTATCTGCTTCTGGTGGGATTGGCGGGCTTGGTGAGTTTTTCACCCTCGTCAACTGTTGCAGCTGTAATATCGCTTCCGCCGTTTGAATCAAAGGTTATTGTATAAACAACAGGCTGTACAATAGGAATTTCATTGAATGCTGCTGTGTATTCAGCATCTCCTGTTACCGATTCAACATCGGGTGTCCATCCTGCAAAGGTGAAAGTATACTCTGCCGTCGCCTGCTTTGTTGGTTCTTCGCCATCATATACGGGAGTTGTTCCGTAACCCACATTTTCATCCGTTTCGATAACTTCGCCGTCGTGATTTTTCCACACAACCGTATAAGTTTCAGGTTCTACCGGGAGCTTCAAAGAGATTGCTGCATATATAACACCCGAATCAAAGCTTGTTCCCTCCGGTTCTTCTTCTCCGTCATCAACTGTTGCAAAACTGTCTCCGTGATAAAGACTATAACCCGAAGAAAGAACACCGTCCGGGATATTTATAATTTCTTCTGCTGTCAAAGTGCTTCCCTGTGCTACATTTACAAACAGAGCCGCATAAAGCTCATTTGTTTCATTGTCATACCATTCGGTATCGCCTTTAGCTTCAAACGTGCCGCCGTCTCTCAAAACAAAAGTATCTTTCTCAAAATCGGTATCAAACGCACCCGTTCCATTGAGCTTCAATCTTTTACAAATCAAACTTCCGTTTGTGCCGATTATTGCCTGACCACATGATACATTACCGTTTACGGAAAGCGTTCCATTCACATTAAGTGTAGAAATGCTGTTGCCGCTTGCTCCAAAACCGAGCCCTGCGTATTCACCCGTAATGCTGATATTCGCATCCTCGGAAATTGTAATAATGTGGTTGTTTGCCCCGCCTTGTGTTTCCATATATCCTAATTCAAGAGAACTTTCGCCTTCAAAGGTTATGGAATCCCACTGGTAACTGTAAGAGAAAACATAGCTTTCATATATGTTTTCTATATATGAATCACTCTGTGTGTTTATGATGATGTAAAGCTTTCCGCTGTTCTTGCACGGAAGAGTCAGCGTTTCAATACTTGCACCGTCAAGTGTAAGCTTCAGTGTTTTTACTGTTTCACCGTCAATTTCTTCTACAGTCCACACATAAGAATAGTTTTCCATGTCTTCGGTTTTATTTTCAGTTTCTTCAGACAGTACAGATAAATCAACATCTTCCGCTGTTTCTGCAAAAACGTTAAACTGCATAGAAAATACACTCATAAACATAACTAAAGCTAAAATATACGCCGTTAATTTGTGAAATCTTGTTTTCGTTTTCATATTGTGATTTCCGTCCTTTCAATATAAATTTGTGTTATTGGTTTCATAGTTTCAGTCCTTTATTTTATATTGGCTTCTCCTTGAGGAGAGGCTCCGCCGCAGGCGGTGGTGAGGTGTAGTCGCTTGCGACGTTTATTTTCCACCTCATCCGAGTTGCTTCGCAACCCACCTTCCTCTCAAAGGGGAAGACTCATTCTTGGTTAGCAATATTCTCTAACTGTGCTTTTGCGATAATGCGTACAGCTGATTCAAGTTCAATAAGTGCGCTACTGCAAGCAGGCTCATTAAGCAGCTTTATCGGCACGCTTTTCCAATCACCGTCACACCTTATCTTGTAGGGCATATCTGCATCAATGCCCTCGGCTTGCGGAGCATAAACCAAAATCAAATGGTACTCTTCGCCACGCCGCAGTCTGAAACAGGCATCAATTCCGTCGTCGAATTTGTCAATTTTAGCGACACCCATATCACGCAGCGCCTTGCAAGCGGTAGGCAGATTTCCGCATATTGCTATCCGTATATCTTTTAGGAGTTCAATACCGGCTTCCTTTGACAATGCTTCACTACTGAAAGTCATATTTATTCTCCTTTCCTTGTTAATTTTTAAGTGCAATTTTATTTATAATAAGTGTATCATAAAAAATTCAGCTTGTGGGGCTTTGTGAAAAATTAGTATCATTTTGTGAAGAATTTGCCACTTGAAAATATTTTTTTGGTGTTTTCGGGAGCTTTTTATGCAAATCTATTGAAGAAAATCTTTATTTATGATATAATACTATGCTGAAGAATTTTTGAAAGAGAGGTGTGGAAATGAGAATAGCGATATGTGATGATGAAGTGTACTATCGGGAGCAGTTTTTAGAGTTTACTCAAAAATATGCTATGCAAAATAAATCAAAAGAAATTACGGTTTTCGCCTTTACTCATGCAGAGGAGCTAATGGATGCAGTAAGCAAAAACGGTGGTTTTGACATATATCTTCTCGATATTATAATGCCGGGTATGAATGGTATTGAGCTTGGAAAGACACTTCGTGAAAAAGGCTATGATGAAAAGCTTGTTTATCTTACAACAAGTGATGAATTTGCTGTTGCTTCCTATAAGGTTGAAGCCGTAGATTATATTATAAAGCCTGTGAGTGAAAATGAATTTATTTCCGCACTTGATAAGGTTATTAAATCCATATCAAACAGAAAAGATAAGTCGGTTATTGTTAAGACAAAGGACGGCAGCATTAAGATTTCCTATGACAATATTATATATGCAGAGCTTGTTAAAAGAAATGTTGTTTATCACCTTGCAGACGGTACAAAAAAGGAAAGCATTTCTGTCCGCACAAGCTTTACCGATACGGTAAAGGAGCTTGCTACAGATAACAGATTTATTTTTGCCGGAAAAAGTATGCTTCTTAATATGCACCATATTTCGGGTGTAAGAAATGAAACAATATCATTTGATAACGGAGAAGAAATAACCATTGGCAGGAAATTATGCAAAGAGGTACATAATGCTTGGCTTGATTTCAGTATCGGTGAGGTGAACGTGATATGACAATACTCAGGGATATTTCGATTATGTGGTCGCTTATACATACTCTTGTGATGTTTATGTTTTTATTCGATTCCCGTTATTCTAAGAAAAAAACAATTAAACTTACCTTTATTACAATGCTTCCGCTGATACTTCTGAACTTTATACTGTTTCTTGTCTGCGGTTCTGAAGGTTATATGCAAATGATGCTTGTAACATTAAGTCTGCCGAGCTTCATTTTCTTTTGGATATTGGCAAAGCACCGTGACGGGCGATTCTTTTTTACTTTCTGTATAATTGATACCTTAGTGCTTGAAATCATATATATAACAAATATAATAGACCACTACATACCGGGTTATTGGTTTATGTTTGTAGTCAGACTTTTAGCATATCCTCTGCTTGAATGGTTTGTTATTAAAAAGTTCAAGGCTATATATCAAGATATACAAAATCAGGTCAAAAAGGGCTGGGGCATATTTGCTCTGATAGGTCTTATGTTCTATGTGGCAATAACGCTTGCCATGAGTTATCCGACTGTCATAACAGACCGTCCGGAATATATGCCTGTTTTTGTAATTCTGCTTATTCTTATGCCTGTTTCATACATACATATTTTTACTACTCTGCGGCATCAGCAAAATGTTTACAGAGCAAAAGAGCAGGAAAACATATTAAGGGTACAGGTTTCGGACATTAAAAGCCGTATCGAAGAATTTTCGGTTGCTAACGATAAATTCAGCAAGGAAAGACACGACTTTCGCCATAAGCTTCAAACCATTTCAAGATTGGTTGAAACAAAGCAGTATGATGAGCTTCTCAGTTTGACTGAAAAATACGGCGAAGCTTTAGACGAAACAAAGGTAAAGAGGTATTGCGAAAACGCTGTGCTCGATGCAGTTTTTTCCTCTTATCTCGGCAGAGCCGAAAACAGAGGAATTAAGGTTACAACATTTATCCGTTTTCCGGAGGAATTACCCGCACCGGATATTGAGCTTGCAACAGTATTTGCAAACGCTATTGAGAACGCAATACACGCCTGTGAGAAGATTGATACAAACAAACGATGGATTGATGTAAAAGTTATTTTCAAGCCGAAATTTATGTTTCAGATTGCAAACAGCTATGACGGTAATGCGGAGCTTAACGAAAACGGCATACCTATCACCCACAAGAAAGGACACGGTTTTGGTACACGCTCAATCGCAGCTTTTTGTGAAAAGTATAATTCGTATTATAACTTTGAAGCAAAAGAGGATAGCTTTGTACTGCAAATAGATTTTTAGAATTGATAAATTTGTTTAGTGAGATATTTGTTCTTAAAAAATACAGTGACTAACACCCTATATAGAGAAGACAACCCCTCAGTCAACCTTTGGTTGACAGCTCCCCTTACACAGGGGAGCCTTTATTTTTAGTCATCAAACATAGAAGCAGACAGGTACCTGTCGCCGGTGTCGGGCAGGAGCACCACTATGACCTTGCCTGCATTTTCTGCACGTTTTGCAAGCTCAATTGCGGCGTGCAGAGCAGCACCGGAGGAGATACCTGCCAGTACACCCTCGCACTTGCCCAGCAGCCTACCGGCACTGAAGGCGTCCTCGTCTTTTACAGCTATGATTTCATCATAAATTCCGGTATCCAGCACCTCCGGTACGAAGCCTGCACCTATTCCCTGAATCTTGTGTGCGCCCGATACACCGGTTGATAAAACTGCAGATGATGCCGGCTCAACTGCTATAATCTTGATGTTGGGCTCTTTGGATTTGAGATATTTGCCCACTCCGGTAATGGTGCCGCCGGTTCCCACACCTGCAACGAATATATCAACATTACCATCAGTATCATCATATATTTCGGGGCCTGTTGTGTCAATGTGTGCCTGTGGATTTGCCGGGTTTACAAACTGTCCGGGTATGAAGCTGTTTGGTATCTCTCTTGCCAGTTCTTCTGCCTTTGCTATAGCGCCCTTCATGCCTTTGGCACCCTCGGTCAGCACGAGCTCGGCACCGTATGCCTTCATCAGCTGTCTGCGTTCCACAGACATAGTCTCCGGCATTACTATGATTATGCGATACCCCCTCGCTGCTGCCACGGAGGCAAGCCCTATACCGGTGTTACCGGAGGTGGGCTCTATTATAACCGAATCAGATTTTAATTTCCCGCTATTTTCGGCATCGTCAAGCATCGCCTTGGCGACACGGTCCTTTACCGAGCCTGCCGGATTAAAAAATTCCAGTTTTGCCAGTATTTTGGCTTTTAAATCATACTTTTTTTCAATTTGCGTAAGCTCCAACAGGGGAGTTTTGCCGATCAGCATATCGGCAGAAGTGTATATATTACCCATTAGTTATGTTCCTTTCAATATTTAATGTGACTTTAATGACATTTTAGCATCATTTATTTGCCTTGTCAACGGATAAAGTGTTGAAAAAAAGCAAATCTTCATAAAACTTTTATATCTATCTGCCAATCTTCATACAATCTTTATATCAGCAGTGGTAGAATTGAAGCTATAAATATAGGTTAGGAGATTGTATAATGTTGACACTTGATAAAATATTTCAGGCATCTGTGGTGCTAAAGGATATCGTCAGAAGCACTTCCATAGTAAGCACAGCAGGTATTACAGACAATTGTGAGCTATATCTTAAACCGGAAAATCTGCAATACACAGGTTCCTTTAAGCTGAGGGGCTCCGGATATAAAATATCAATGCTCTCCGATGAGGAGAAGGCAAAGGGTGTTATAGCCTGTTCTGCCGGTAATCACGCACAGGGAGTAGCCCTTGCGGCATCCAAATGCGGTATTAAATCCCTCATCTGCCTGCCGGATACGGCACCTATTTCTAAGGTTGAAGCCACCAAAGGCTACGGTGCAGAGGTTTGCCTGGTAAACGGATGCTATGATGACGCCTATGCCAAGGCTCTGGAATTAAAAGACGAAATGGGTTATACCTTTGTTCATCCCTTTGATGATGAAGATGTAATCGCCGGTCAGGGCACTGTTGGTCTTGAAATTGTAAACGAATTTGCAGATGCAGACGCAGTAATCGTTCCCATCGGCGGTGGGGGACTGATTTCCGGTGTTGCTTACGCTATCAAAGCACTAAAGCCGTCAATTAAGGTTTACGGCGTTCAGGCACAGGGTGCACCGAGTATGTATAATTCCATAAAGCATGGCGGTATTGAATGTTTAAAGTCAGTCTCCACCATAGCAGACGGCATAGCAGTTAAACAGCCCGGAGAGCATACATATGAGCTTATCAGAGACTTTGTCGACGATATAGCACTCGTAACAGATGATGAGATTTCGTCTGCAATTCTGGCACTGATAGAGAAGCAAAAGATGATAGCAGAGGGTGCAGGAGCCGTATCGGTAGCCGCAGCTATGTTCAATAAATTCCCCATAGATGGCAAAAAGGTCGTAAGCCTTGTTTCCGGTGGTAACATAGATGTTTCCATCCTTTCGAGAGTGATAGAACGTGGCCTTATGAAATCGGGCAGAGAGAGCAGTCTGCTGATTGAGCTTATTGATAAGCCGGGACAGCTAAAGGATGTATCGAGGATTATCGCTGATTTGGGAGGCAATGTGACAAGCGTACACCACGAAAAAAACGGCGCAACCTCGGATGTGAACGGCTGCTACCTGAGGATTGACATGGAGACCAGAAACTATGACCATGTCCAGCAAATTACCAAAGCCCTCAAAAACGGAGGCTTTAAATTAGTCAAATAACGGAGGATATACAGATGAAGATTATTAATACAGATAAAGCACCCGCGGCTATAGGTCCGTATTCACAGGCAGTGACATCAGGCGGATTTGTATATACATCAGGGCAGATAGCAATCAATCCCGTAAGCGGCAATGTGGAATCAGATACAATAGAAGCCCAGACCCTGCAGGTATGCAAAAACATCAAGGCGCTTTTGGACTCCTCAGGCAGCGGCATTGACAAAGTAGTCAAGACGACCTGCTTCTTACGCAATATGGAGGACTTTGCTGCATTTAATTCGGTGTATGAAAAGTATTTTGTGTCAAAGCCTGCCAGAAGCTGTGTGGCAGTAAGAGACCTGCCAAAAAATGTGCTTGTGGAAATCGATACTGTAGCGGAGGTGCAGGACAATGGATGTAACTAAGTACAGTGTGGGGTATTATCCGCCCAAAGAGATAACATACGATTGGGTGAAGAAAGACCATATAGAAAAAGCACCTCACTGGTGTAGTGTGGATTTGAGAGACGGCAATCAAAGCCTCGTGATTCCCATGAGCCTTGAAGAGAAGCTTGAGTTTTATAAACTCCTTTTAAAAGTGGGCTTTAAGGAGATTGAAGTGGGCTTCCCGGCAGCCAGCAAAACAGAATATGAGTTTTTGAGAACTCTTATTGACGGAAATATGATTCCCCAAGATGTAACAGTTCAGGTGCTTACACAGTGCCGTGAGCATATAATCAGAAAGACCTTTGATGCCTGTAAGGGTGCACCCAATGCCATTATACACTTCTATAACTCGGTGAGTGTAGCCCAGAGGGAACAGGTTTTCAAAAAATCCAAAGAAGAGATTAAGAAAATTGCAGTTGACGGCGCCAAGCTTGTGAAAAGATTAGCATCGGAGTATGAAGGCAATTTTCGATTTGAATACTCTCCCGAAAGCTTTACCGGTGCTGAGCCCGAATATGCTTTGGAGGTATGTAATGCAGTTCTGGATGTCCTGGAGCCATCCTCCGATAACAATGTAATTATCAACCTCCCTGTTACGGTTGAAATGAGCCTGCCCCATGTGTATGCTTCTCAGGTAGAGTTTATGGATAAGAACCTCAAATATCGTGAAAATGTTACCATCAGCCTTCACCCTCACAATGACAGAGGTACAGGAGTTGCAGATACAGAGCTTGCACTATTGGCAGGTGCAGACAGAGTGGAGGGTACACTGTTTGGCAACGGCGAAAGAACCGGCAACGTGGATGTTATCACTCTGGCTATGAATATGTACTCCCATGGTGTTGAACCAAAGCTTGACTTTTCGGATATGCCATCTATCGTGGAAGTGTACGAAAGATGTACACGAATGCATGTCCATGACAGGAGCCCCTATGCAGGTGCACTCTACCGCAGCATGGAATTTACCGGCGAAGGGGTATCGACTCTTTCTATGGATGACCGTCTGTGCATTTGCAACATGGCAATTGAAGCCGGTGCCAAAAACGGTATCTTCCCGGTGGACAAGGTAACCATGGACTACTTGGAGGGCAGAGGTGAGAGACCTCCCGTTGTATATCAGGCAGACGAGGATGCGCCGTATGACGAAGTAATAGAAATCAATCTCTCACAGCTGGTACCCGTAGTCAGCTGTCCCCATCTCCCCGAGAATACGAAGCCTGCAGGTGTGCTGTCGGATATTAAAGTGGACCAGGTGGTTATAGGCAGCTGTACCAACGGCCGCATGGAGGATATGGAAGCTGCATATAGAGTTTTAAATGGCAAAAAGGTTGCCGACGGAATCAGATGTATCATCATTCCTGCAACCATGGATATTTACCGCGAATGTGTACAAAGAGGCTATGTAACGGCATTCATTGATGCGGGAGCTGTAGTCTCCACACCTACCTGCGGACCCTGCCTTGGCGGATATATGGGTATATTAGCTGCAGGCGAAAGGTGTATAGCAACTACTAACCGCAACTTCGTGGGCAGAATGGGGCACGTAGACAGCGAGGTGTATCTGGCAAGTCCCTTGACTGCGGCGGCAAGTGCTCTGACAGGATATATTACAAATCCGGAGGTGGAATGATATGAATACAAAAGGAAAAGTTTTTAAATACCCTGACAATGTGGATACAGACGTTATTATACCGGCAAGATACTTAAATACGTCTGATGCTGATGAGCTTGCCAAGCATTGTATGGAGGATATCGATGCCACATTTGCAGATAAGGTATCCGGCGGAGATGTGATGGTAGCAGGCTGGAACTTCGGCTGCGGCTCATCCAGAGAGCACGCACCCCTTGTTATTAAAACCTGCGGCACAGGATGCGTCATTGCCAAAAGCTTTGCAAGGATTTTTTATCGCAATGCAATCAACATCGGTCTCCCTATTTTAGAATGTGAAGAAGCGGCAGAGGAGATTAATGCAAATGATGAGGTCTCGGTAGATTTTGATACAGGCGTGATTACAAATATCACCACAGGTAAAACTTATAAAGCACAGCCTTTTCCGGAATTTATACAGAATATCATAAGAAAAGGCGGACTTCTGGCATCGCTGGTGTAGACAGGGGATTTATCTCTGCACTTTAATTTGCGGAAAGGAATGATATGAATTGAATAAGAATATAGCAGTTATAAGAGGAGACGGTATCGGTCCCGAAATCGTAAATGAAGCGTTAAAGGTTCTCGATAAGGCAGCCCGGCTTTACGGTCACACCTTCACGTATACAGATGTAGATATGGGAGGATGCGCTATCGATAAATACGGTGACCCCCTTCCGGAATCAGAGCTCAAAAAGTGCCTTGAATCAGACAGCGTGTTGCTTGGTGCCGTAGGCGGCGACAAGTGGAATAATGTACCCGGTGACAAAAGGCCGGAAAAAGGCCTCTTAAGGCTCCGTGCAGGTATGGGAGTTTACAGCAACAACAGACCTGCAAAAATATGGCGTCAGCTCGCCTCTGCTTCTCCCTTAAAGCCTTCTATAGTAGAAAAAGGTATTGACTTTATAATTGTCCGTGAGCTTATAGGCGGTATATACTTCGGAGAGCATAAGACATCAGGCGACACAGCAACAGATGTTATGGCTTATTCCGAGAGTGAAATCGAGAGAATAGGCAGGATAGGCTTTGAAACAGCAAGAAAAAGAAACAAGAGACTTTGCTCCGTGGAAAAAAGCAATGTTTTGGATACAAGCAGACTTTGGAAAAAGGTTATGATTCGTTTGTCTGAGCAATATCCTGATGTAGAGCTCAGCCACATGCTTGTAGACAACTGTGCTATGCAGATTGTGAAAAACCCGGCTCAGTTTGATGTTATAGTAACGGAGAATATGTTCGGTGATATATTATCGGATGAGGCATCCATGATTACAGGTTCTATAGGTATGATACCCTCATCCAGCCTTGGAGATACCACGGTAGGCCTCTATGAACCTATTCACGGCTCTGCCCCCGATATTGCCGGGCTGAATATAGCTAACCCTATCGGTACAATTTTGTCCGCGGCTATGATGCTTAAATACAGCTTTGATATGAGCGATGAATCTGACGCAATCGAAAAGGCTGTGTATGATGTTTTGGAGGAGGGCTATCGCTGTGCAGACATTATGCCTTCCGATGCTGATACTTGCACTATGGTAGGATGCAGTGAAATGGGACAGCTCATCCTCGATAAGCTCGGAGGTCCTTCAATATGAAGCTCTCGGGAGCGGATATAATTGTAGAAACATTGATTGAGCAGGGAGCCGATACAGTATTTGGTTATCCAGGCGGTCAGATTCTCAATGTTTACGATTCGTTATACAAATATCAGGACAAAATTAATCATATACTTTCCGCACATGAGCAGGGTGCTGTTCACGGGGCAGACGGATACGCCAGAGTTACCGGTAAGGTGGGTGTAGTTATATCAACCTCCGGTCCCGGTGCAACCAATTTGGTTACAGGTATTGCAAATGCATATCTGGACTCCATTCCTCTGGTAGCCATCTGCGGTAATGTGCCAAATTCACAGCTTGGTACAGACAGCTTCCAGGAAATTGACATAACCGGAATTACCCTTCCGATTACCAAGCATAATTACATTGTATCTTCGGTAGAAAAGCTCGCTCATACCATACGGGAAGCATTTTACATAGCAAAATCAGGCAGACCCGGACCGGTGCTGATTGACGTGCCGAAGGATGTGCAGATTGCCAAATGTGAATACACAAGGCAAAATCCGGTCATACCAAAGGCTAATAAGCCCTGCGAAAATATCGATGATGCCGCAGCATGCATTAAAGAGTCAAAGAAGCCCTTTATATATTTCGGCGGAGGTGTAGTAAGCTCCGGTGCAGAGGATGAAATTACCAAATTGGCTGATTTGATTGACGCTCCAATCGGATGCTCGCTTATGGGTATATCCGCAGTTGCTACCAATCACCCGAGATTTTTGGGTATGCAGGGTATGCACGGGCACTACGCTTCATCTGTTGCCATGGCAAATGCGGATTGCATCATTTCCTGCGGGGTACGCTTTAATGACAGAGTTACAGGCAATAAAGAAAAATTCGCAACAAGGGCAAAGATTATCCATATAGATGTGGACAGCTCGGAGTTTGCCAAAACAGTAAAGCCAGCCTACGCTCTGAAGGGCGATGTCAAGCTGACACTGCAAAAAATAATTGCTTCTTTGGATAAAACCCAAAGACCCGATTGGCAAAGTGAGATTGACACTTACAAGCATACCGAGAAAGAAAATCTCGACCAAAGAGAAGGTATGACACCGAGAAATGTACTCACATTACTCAACGATTATCTGGATGAGGATACCGCTGTTGCTACAGATGTAGGTCAGCATCAGATGTGGACAGCCCAGTATGTAAGCTTTAATCACACAAGACGCTTTGTGTCATCGGGAGGCCTGGGAACAATGGGCTTCGGTCCCGGCAGTGCAGTAGGCAGTGCCTTGGGTACAGGCAAGAGAACTGTGCTTGTAACCGGTGACGGTAGCTTCGGCATGTGTCTGCAGGAGCTTGCAACCATGGTATCATATAATCTGCCGATAGTAATTTTGCTTCTAAATAACGGAGTACTCGGCATGGTTCGTCAGTGGCAGACACTTTTTTATGAAAAGCATTATTCCAATACCGTATTGGGTAGAAAGACGGATTTCGTGGCACTGTCAAGAGCCTTCGGTGCAGATGGTGCAAAGGCAGATACCTTAGATGAGCTTAGGTCAGCATTTGAAAAGGCGTTTAGTACAGCAGGACCGTTTTTGATTGATTGTACCATTGACAAGGATGAATTTGTACTTCCCATGCTGCCACCCGGCGGAAGTATGGATGACATTATCACAAAGGTAGGTGAATAAAATGCCTAAATTTACCATTGCTGTTTTAGTAAAAAATGAATTTGGTGTTTTAAACCGTGTAACCAGCATGTTTCGCAGACGACAGTTCAATATAAATTCGCTCACCGTAAGCGAAACCGAGACCGAGGAGTTCTCACGTATCACCGTCACATATGAGGGTGAGGCGGATTTCAATCACCAGATAAAGAATCAGCTTCGTAAGCTGCCCGATGTGTGCAAGGTAAAGGAGCTTGAGGCAGATGAGTCGGTGAGGTGTGAGCTTATGCTCATCAAGGTAAAAAACACCTCCGACACCCGTGAAGATATACGCACTGCCGCAGATGCGTTTAAGGCAGAGACTATAGATTATACCCATGATTCGGTCATTATGCGTATAGCAGGTGATTCAAAGAGAATTGACGCATTTATCACCTTGATGAGGGAATTTACAATACTTGAAATCTGTCGTACAGGTATTGTATCACTGGAACGCGGCAGCGTAACTATTTCTGAAAATTAATTATTTGAAAGGATTTGATTAACTATGGCAAGAATTTTTTATCAGCAGGATTGTGATTTGGAGAAACTGGCAGGCAAGACCGTTGCTATCATAGGCTACGGTTCACAGGGACACGCTCATGCTCTTAATCTTAAGGACAGCGGTGTGGAGGTTATCGTAGGTCTGTATGAAGGCTCCAAAAGTTGGGCAAAGGCAGAGAGTCAGGGACTCAAGGTTATGACTGCAGCGGATGCCGCGAAGAATGCAGATATCATCATGATACTTATTAACGATGAAAAGCAGGCAAAGCTCTATAAGGAGAGCATTGAACCAAATCTTACAGAAGGCAAGACACTTGCTTTTGCTCACGGATTTAATATACATTTCGGCTGTATAGTACCGCCGGAGAATGTAAACGTGATAATGATTGCTCCCAAAGGTCCCGGACATACGGTTCGCTCTGAGTATCAGGCAGGTAAAGGTGTTCCGTGTCTTATAGCAGTACATCAGGATGCAATAGGCGATGCGTGGGATTTGGGTCTTGCTTATGCTCTGGGTATCGGCGGTGCCAGAGCAGGTGTATTGGAAACTACATTCAGAACCGAAACCGAAACCGACCTTTTCGGTGAGCAGGCGGTTCTTTGCGGCGGTGTTTGTGCACTTATGCAGGCAGGGTATGAGACACTTACCGAGGCAGGCTACGACCCCAGGAATGCATATTTTGAATGTATACATGAGATGAAATTAATCGTGGACCTTATCTATCAAAGCGGATTTGAGGGTATGAGATATTCTGTCTCCAACACTGCAGAATACGGCGACTACATAACAGGCCCCAAGATTATCACAGATGATACCAAAAAGGCTATGAAAAAAATCCTCTCCGAAATCCAGGACGGAACCTTCGCCAGGGAATTCTTGCTCGAAATGTCAGAGGCAGGTGCACAGGTTCATTTCAAGGCTATGCGCAAGCTTGCCAAGGAACACTCCTGCGAAAAGGTCGGTGCGGATATCCGCAAGCTTTACAGTTGGAGTGATGAGGATAAGCTCATAAACAACTAATCGGAGGTAGAGTATGGTTAGCGATAAATTGACAAAAGGCCCTCAAAATGCCCCCCACAGAGCATTATATCATGCTTTGGGACTGACTGAGGAAGAAATATCAAAACCCCTTGTGGGAATTGTAAGCTCCTATAACGAGATTGTGCCCGGACATATGAATATTGATAAAATTACTGATGCCGTTAAAATGGGTGTTGCTATGGCAGGCGGTACACCAATTGTATTTCCGGCTATTGCAGTATGCGACGGTATCGCTATGGGGCACAACGGTATGAAGTATTCTCTGGTCACCCGTGACCTGATTGCTGATTCCACTGAAGCTATGACGTTGGCACACGGCTTTGATGCACTTGTTATGATACCAAATTGTGACAAGAATGTACCGGGGCTTTTGATGGCAGCTGCCCGTACTAACATACCCACTGTATTTGTCAGCGGCGGCCCTATGCTTGCAGGCAGAATTGACGGCAATAAAACGAGCTTATCAAGTATGTTTGAAGCAGTAGGCTCATACTCGGCAGGCAAGCTCAGCGAGGCGAAGCTCACAGAATATGAATGTAAGGCTTGTCCTACCTGCGGTTCCTGCTCCGGTATGTACACAGCAAATTCCATGAATTGTCTGACCGAAGCTCTGGGCATGGGGCTTAGGGGCAACGGTACTGTTCCGGCTGTGTATTCTTCCAGAATTGAGCTTGCCAAGCATGCCGGTATGGCTGTGATGGAGCTTGTAAAGAAGGATATCCGTCCACGTGATATTATGACTAAGGATGCTTTTTATAATGCGCTTGCTGTAGATATGGCACTGGGCTGCAGTACAAACAGCATGCTTCATATCCCGGCGATTGCCCACGAATGCGGTATTGAAATCAATCTGGACATAGCAAATGACATCAGCTCAAAAACGCCCAATTTGTGTCATCTGGCACCTGCCGGAAGAACCTATATGCAAGACCTGGACGAAGCGGGCGGTGTGTACGCCGTCATGAATGAGTTAAATAAAAAAGGCCTCATCAAAACCGATTGTATTACCGTAACAGGCAAAACAATCGGAGAAAATATATCAGGCTGTAAAAACAACAACCCCGATATCATCCGTCCGATTGATAAGCCATACAGCGAGACAGGCGGTATAGCGGTGCTTAGAGGTAATCTGGCACCTGAGGGAAGTGTGGTAAAGAGAAGTGCAGTCTTGCCGGAAATGCTGGTACACGAAGGTCCGGCAAGGGTTTTCGATTGTGAAGAAGAAGCTCAGCAAGCTATATTAACGGGTAAAATCAACCCCGGTGACGTGGTGGTCATCCGCTATGAAGGCCCCAAGGGCGGACCCGGTATGCGTGAGATGCTCAATCCCACCTCTGCTATCATGGGTATGGGCTTGGGCAATAGTGTGGCGCTTATTACCGACGGCAGATTTTCGGGAGCTACGAGAGGTGCCTGTATCGGTCACGTATCACCGGAAGCTGCAAGCGGGGGAGTGATTGGCATCGTAAAAGAGGGAGATATCATTAGCATAAACATCCCCGCAAACAAGCTTGAACTAAAGGTGCCTGATGAAGAAATATCAAAGCGTATGGCAGACTTTGCACCTCGGACGAAGGAGCTTTCCGGATATTTAAAACGATACGCAGCATTGGTGTCAAGCGGTGCCAAAGGAGCTGTATTGAATTAAATTTTTATAAAAACAAATTTTCTGTAAAAAATCTTTACGAAAGTATTGACTTTTTGTTTTGAGAGGTATATAATAATTAGAAAAAACAGAAAGGGAAACATAATGACTGCAAATTTCAATACTCTGGCACTAATTATATACATTATTATCAGCATAATTATTATTGGTTATGCTTCTTTGTGTATGAATATGTTGCCTGTGAGTAGGAAAATTGAGATACAATCATAATAGTTTTCCTTATCAAGAATAGTGTTTAAGCTTTATCCTCACTTGCCGGCAGCAGGTGAGGATTTTTTGTTTGTAAATTAAGTTTTTTAAAAGGAGGTCGTAGAGATGGATAATGAGTTAGTCTTGGTGGCGGATGGTGACAAGCGAATTCGCAACCTTATCAACATTACATTACAGGCACACGATTATAAGTGCATCACAGCAAACGGTGGTGAAAGCGCCCTTCTGCTGGCATCGTCCAACAATCCTGCGGCAGTTCTTCTGGAACTTAATCTCCCGGACATGGACGGCACGGAAGTAATCAGGAAAATCCGTTCCTGGTCCGATGTCCCCATAGTGGTTGTGAGCAGCCGCATGGAGGATCATGATAAGGTAATGGCTCTGGATGCAGGTGCCGATGATTATGTTACCAAACCATTCTCTGTAGAGGAGCTTCTTGCAAGACTCAGAGTTATGGGGAGA
Source organism: Clostridia bacterium (assembly GCA_017621495.1). Taxonomy (GTDB): domain Bacteria; phylum Bacillota; class Clostridia; order UMGS1810; family UMGS1810; genus RGIG8748. Next base: position 61,047 of record JAGATB010000024.1, on the reverse strand, counting down.
AGGTACGCCCATTACAACGAGGCACCCGGCTCATCTTCAGTGTTTTATAACGGTGGGCTTCGCATCGATTATGCATCCAATTGTGTTTATGTAAATGATACAGAGGTGCATCTTACACCTATTGAATATAAGATTTTGTGTATGCTCTCTCACAACTGCGGCAAGGTACTGACCCACACAGATATAACCAAAGAAATCTGGGGCAACAGCTGGGAGAGTACCATTACCACACTTCGTACCTTTATGGCGTCACTGAGAAGGAAAATTCAGACAGATAGCCAACATGAATATATCCACACCCATACAAGCGTAGGATACAGGATGCTGCAAATATAATTATCGGCACTGACATAATGAGAGCATCTGAAGCGGTGGGTGATAAGTAACTTAAAAATTTAATTATATACTTGAAATGCGGTAATATTTGGGGTATAATTTATATATGAAATAGCAAAGGAGTAATGACAAATGAAAACACGTAAATTAGTAATGGCATCCATGCTTGCGTCACTGGTATGCGTAGCTACAATGATAATCAAGATACCGTCTCCGCTGAAGGGGTATCTTAACCTCGGAGACTGCGTAGTACTGCTTTCCGGTTGGTTTTTATCTCCCTTTTACGGATTTATGGCTGCCGGCATAGGCTCTGCATTGGCAGATTTATTCTCCGGATATGTTACATACGCACCGGCTACCTTTATCATAAAAGGTATAATGGCAGCTGCGGCATATTACGGATTTAAGCTATTGAATAAAAAGCTCCCCCAAGTGGCGGCATATATTATCAGCGGTGTCGTATCGGAGATAATTATGGTATTGGGATACTATGTGTTTGAGGGCTTCCTGTACGGATTTATACCCTCTGTGGTAAACATACCTGCCAATGCTGTGCAGGGATTAGCAGGCTTGATTATAGGCACCTTGCTTATAAGGATATTTGATAAACATATGGATTTTTAAAAAAACTGTATACGAATGTAAATGAAAAAGCTGACTTTAGAGGATTAAAAACTAAAGTCAGCTTAAAATATTATGAGCCTTATATTTCAAAATCCTACGGCTGCAGGATATTTGTGTATATATCATTTTTTATATATTTTTCTGTATTCTTTGGGTGATAAATTTTTATTCTCTTTAAACAGCACAGAAAAGTACGAAGGAGAATTAAATCCTGCATCGTGAGCAATGGCGGTCACGGATAGATCGGTGTTTTCAAGTAGTCTGCACGCTTCATTCAGACGCAAATCAGTAATAAATTCTGTGTAAGAACTCCCGGTTTTCTTTCTGATTTCTCTGCATAGCTGGTATTTACTCATAAAGAATTTCTTTGCTAAATGGTCGAGATTTATTTCTTGACGAAAATTTGCTTTGATATAATCTATCATTATGTCGGTATCTTCGTCGTAGATAAGCTGTTTCACGGGTTTACCTTTGAAGAAATATATATTCTCCAGAATTTTTGCCAGTACAATCTTAGCTTTCCTTAATGCTATATCCTGCGGTGTAGCCGGATTATTAAAATCAGATAATTCACTTGCAATATTATAAATTTCCTTCGTTTGTGCGGAGGTTAGCTCTATTATATTAATCTCAAAAAATATGTCTATGTCTATTTCCAAAAAATCAAAAATTTCCTTAGCCAAATCCTCTGTAAAATTAATGAGAAGTCTGGTGGAGTTCTTTCGTTCACGAATTAGCTTATGACGAACATTTGGTGGAATTAACATGAAATCGTTATTTGTAAAATTGTATTTTCGGTTATCGATTTCAAAGAATTGATTACTTGTATTTTGAGATTGAATATTTATTATTTCGTAATGCTGGTGACTGTGTTTCCTTTTCATGACATGGTTACTGTTTGTTTTGTATATAGACACAACAAACTGCCTTGAATCGTTTTTCTTTAAATCGCTAATTGAATACATATAGGTCACCTCGTTCATTTCATATTTTTATTTTATTGACTCTATGTTGCTTCGCAAGTCAAGCATATTATCATCAAATTCATTAATATACCTTCTTGGTGAGTATCCATAATGCTTTTTAAAAATTCTGCTAAAATATTTAGGGTCGTTAAAACCTGCTTTTTCGGCAACTTCTGTTATGGTGTAGTATCTGCTGAGCAAAAGCTGAGATGCATATTCAAGCCGCAGGCTTATAATATATTGCATAGGTGATGTCATATATCTTTTGTTAAATAATTTACGAAAATATGTTTCGGAGATAGAATATTTTGCCGCTATTTCTAATATTGAAATATTATTTCTTTTATAGTTCTTATGCATGTATTCGGCAGCATCGCTCATAATGGAGTTGTAATCGCCTAAATCCAAAATGTCAGCACTAAGCTGTCTGTTTGCCATATATAAAATTTCGTAGAGTATTGAGGTGCAGAGGTGCTTATATCCGGGCTCCTTTTTAGTCCATATTTTGTGCATTTTTAAGATTAATTCATTGTACTTATCCGGACAGTCAAGATGCAAAATCTCCAATTCATGTTTGCCTGCACTGCTGTAGTTGATAAAGTTTATGGAAATGATAGTTTCTCCCTCTGTAACCTGTGAATAGTGAATATTGTGCGGCAGATATATGATATCCTCCGGTGTCACATAATATTCTTTTTTATCATAAGTAAAGCTGCTGTTGCCGGAAATCCGAAATCCAATACAGTCGTATGATCTTCCGTCCACACTTTCGTGATAGAACTTGTTCCGATTAATTTTGAATACACCCAAAAGCTCTAATGTATGATCATTTTCACTGAAAAACATTCTTATCACCATTTTTATTATAAATTATAAATAAGAGTTTGTCAAGTGTTGTTTTGTCCACCTTTTAAACTCTTTTGTGTGTTTTAAAAATAGCATATCTGCGTTATAATTTAGATTAATAAATAAAACTTAGGAGGTAGAAAAATGTCGATTAAGCATACGTCAGTAAGCTATTACGGATTCAATTATGTTGAGCACGCAGAGAAAGATTTTCAGGAGATGATTGACCATGGCTGTGATACGGTTATTTTAGCAATTACAGAGTTTGATATGGATTTTTGGTTTCCGAACATCAATAATATCGTGAAATTGGCTCACAAGATGGGGCTTAGAGTAATTGCTGATACTTGGGGTATAGGTAAGTATTTTGGCGGTGAGCAGGTAAGCCTGTTCCTTCAGAATAATATTCATCACAGACAGGTATCCGCATATACCGGGGAGATCCTCAATGCAGCATGCTTCAACACAAATTCTTTCAGAGATTATTTCAAAAACATGTGTTTAAAGCTTGCAAGGGAGACCGAGGTTGATGGATTTTTCTGGGATGAGCCTCATTACGCGTATCCCAAATCATACGCATCAATAACAGGTGGGGCAGGAGATGACTGGGCATGCAGATGTCCGGAATGTATGAAAAAATTCGAGGATTATTACGGATATGAAATGCCCAAGTTTATGAATGATGATGTAAAGCAATTCAGATGGCGTGAAGCATTGTTTACACTGTCAGATACTTCAAAGGCACTTAAAGAATTAAATCCCAATCTTGAAATTACATGTTGTGTTCACGCAACATTAAATACATACTATGTAACTGAGCTTCGCGGTTATGATAATTGGGAAATGGTTGCATCCTGCCCGTATTTTGATGTATTCTCTACAACAATTATCAATTGGGAATTGCCGGAGAGCTTCTTTAAAGATATCACAGAAAGAACAGTAGCTATGGCTAAGAAATACGGCAAGCAATCCGAAAGATGGCTTATGGGCTACAACAAACGTCCGGCTGATTTTTCACAAATTGATAAAGTCGTTGATATGTATGAAGGGCTTGGAGTTGATCGTTTGGCTACATGGACATATCGCGGCGGCTACGGCACGTCTGTTGCTGCTAAAGATCCCATCGAACTATGGGATAATATCGGCAGAAATTATAAGAGAGTATTAAAAAAATGATTACAGAGAAGTATTATGGTGAAATAATTGATGTCTTAAAGAAAATCAAGGATACTCAAAAAGAGAAAATTGCAAGTGCAGCAGATATGATTTCCGAGGTTATCGTTAATGACGGTATAATATATGTATTCGGATGCGGACATTCACATTTGATAGCATTGGATACTTTTTACAGAGCAGGAGGTCTGGCAAATGTAAGTGCGATGCTTGATACAGACCTTATGCTTCATAACGGTGCAGCCAAAAGCAGTAAAATGGAGAAGATGTCCGGCATTGCATCAAGTATATTTGAAAGATATGATATAAAAGCTAATGATGCAATTATTGTTGTATCAACATCCGGCAAAAATGCAGTTCCGGTAGAAATGGCGCTTGAAGCAAGGAAAAACAATATAAAGACTATATCTATTGTTTCTTCCGCATATTTTGAAGATAAAAAGGCAGAGCCCATGCTTTACCAATGCTCGGATATATTTGTTGACAATTGTGTAGTGCACGGTGATGCAACATTAGATATCGCGGGAGCGAATACCAAGATGGGAAGTATATCTACTATAGCGAGCTCATTTGTGATTCAGTCGATTTTGATGGAGGGTGCCGCATTAGCGGCAAAAAGCCATGCTTTGCCGCCGATATATATGAGCGGAAATATTGACGGCGGTGAAGAATACAACAAAGAGCTTATAAGGAGATATCTTCCCAGGATAAAGCATTTGTAAAGGAGGACATGTAATGCCAAAAGTATCTGTGATAGGAATATGTGGTAAATCAACTTTTATGTATGTTGAACATTTTCACCAAAATGGCGAAACCCTGATAGCTGATTCTGTGTATGAAGAGATAGGCGGCAAAGGCATTAATCAGGCTATAGCAGCCGCTCGTATGGGGGCAGAAGTCAGCTTCCTCGCTGCAATCGGTGATGACGATAGCGGCAGACAGTGCTGTAATGTTGCTTCGCAAAACGGCTTGAAAGCATTTTGGAAGGTCAAAACCAATAAAAATACAGCTTTTGCTTTTATTCTGAAAGATGCTTCCGGAGAAAACCGTGTTACGGAGTTCAAAAGTGCACAGCTGTGTGAAAGCGATGTTCTGGATTTTGAAGCTGAGATAGCCTCAAGTGATATTTTACTGCTTCAGCAGGAAGTATCTCCTGAAGTAAATAAGGCGGCTGTAGCGCTCTCTCAGAAGCATCATGTTAAAGTTATATTAAATCCTGCACCTATAAGGGAAATAACGGATGATGTGGCTCGGGGGATATTTGCAGTAACTCCGAATGAGCATGAGAAACAAGCAATCGATGTGCAAAGGTTTGAAAACTGCATTACCACTCTCGGTAGTAAGGGATGCCTTATAAATGAGCAGGTATCGATTGATGCAATTGATGTTACTGCTGTAGATACGACCGGTGCAGGTGATGTTTTTAACGGAGTTCTCGCTGCGTGTATAGCAGAAAAAACAGATATTGAAACAGCGTGTAAATATGCTGTTACAGCATCCGGCATAAGCGTAAGTGGCAAATATGTGTTAAATTCCATACCCTACAGACATGAAATAGAGAGGAGATTGTATAATGAATGATTTTGGTTATTATGAAAGTCTTTTGAAAAATTTCAAACAGGTTAATGATACTCAGTGCGATAATATCAAAAAGGCTGCAGAATTAATGTGCAACGCTATCGCTGATGATAAGCTAATCAGTGTGTATGGTGGCGGCGGTCACACCACACTTTGTATGGGAGAGATGTTTTTCAGAGCCGGCGGTCTTGCTTGCATAAATCCCATTATGGAGACAGGACTGTCTGTCTTTAACCAGGCACTCAAGTACCTTGAGCTTGAAAGAACTGTAAATTACGGCAGTGCCATAATGAAGTACTATGATTTGCACAAAGATGATGTACTCATTATTTTCCACAATATAGGCATCAATCCCGCAACAATTGATGCGGCGGAGGAAGCAAAGAAACGCGGCGTCAAGATTATAGCAGTGTCAAGCTCACTTTGGCAAAATCAGATGCCGGAGGACCACTTTATTCGCCATCCGAATAAGAAGAATCTGTTTGATTATGCAGATGTGTGTATCGATGATTTTAATCCCGTAGGAGATGCCGTAGTTACGGTTCCCGGATTTGATACACCAATAGCACCTGTTTCAAATATAATTGATTTTTACATAGCGCATCTGCTTGAGATAGAAACAGTTAACCTATGTACCCAAAGAGGAATTGTACCGCCTGTATGGTCCAGTGCCAATACACCCGGCGGTGATGAAAAAAATGCAAAATATCTTGATAAATATAAACAATTAATAAAAATGCTTTAAGGAGGACTACGAAATGAAAAGAAATGATATTTTGAAAAAGCTCTTGATTAAGCCAAAGAAATTGGTGTTAAAGGAGGGCACATACAACCACAACGACAATGCGGCTGTATACACAAATGCGGATGAGAGTGATTTTTCCTATTTGCTTAAGTTAGCCGGATTTGAAAATGCGGCAAATGTTGTAGCCTTTGAAGGTGTGGACAATGCTTATGTCTTATCAATAGGAAAAAAGGACCCTCAAATTGCAGATTTCAGCTTCTGCGACGATGAAGAGTATTACCTTGAGACTTGTGAAGACAGCCTTGTTATTGCTGCCAAAACAGTAGAAGGTATGCTCCTTGGTTTGAAGGCATATATAAGAATGTCAGAGGAGCTTGATGTTATGCCTCAGATGCAGATAAAAGACCGTCCCGACATTCCCTTCAGAGCTGTACATGTATGTATGTTCAGACCCGATGATGGTACAGAAAAAGAAGAATCCAGTCCGGAATATATCAAGAAAATGATGAAAGCTGCTGCAATCAGCGGTTATAATCACATCTTTGTAGAATTCTGGGGTATGTTCCCATACAGTCTTGACTACGCACACTGGCCGAATGCATATTCAAAGGAAGAAGTTAAAGACCTTATTAGTTATGCAATGGATAAACTGCATATACGACCTCTTCCACAGCAGAATATGACATCTCATGCAGCATGGAGCAGAATAATTTCAAGAAAGCACACCGTACTTGACCAAAGACCCGACTTAGAGGATATGTATATTCCCGGCGGATGGTGCTTCGCTACAGAGAATCCTAAGACCAAGGAATTCCAGAGACTTCTGATGGATGAACTTATAGATATGTTCAGAAATCCTCCTTATTTACATACCGGTTGTGATAAGGCATTCGGTTTTGGTTCTACAGAGGAGGACCGTACCATGAGTGCAGATGTGTTGCTGGCAAAGCATCTTTCCACTCTCAATACATATCTGTCAGAGAAAAATGTGAGAATGGTTATGTGGGCGGATATGCTTTATTCTTCCATGGATGCACTTTACTGGAAATGCAGAGAAGAAATAGTAGACACTCTTCCCAAAAATATTCTTATAAATATATGGACACATAACAACCCCGGTAAAAAATGGCAGGATGCTGCTTTCTTTGAGGATAAAGGCTTTGAAACAGTGTATTCACCCTTTATGAATGAGGAGAGCATTGAAAGCATGATAGATGTGTGCCGTGACAGAAAGAGCCATGGTATGCTTCAGACAACATGGCATAAGCCGCAGTCATCTGTGCCTTATGTGGTGCTCTCGGGAGCTCTCCAATGGTGCGGCGAAAAGCCCGCAAAAGAGCTTGTAGATAATTTCAGCTCCATATGGTACAAATAATCATATATATATGTTTTAAATTATTATAAAATTGCAGCAGCCGCAAATGATTACAGGTCTGAATTGTCAAAACATTTCGGATCGTGTCAATTTGCGGCTGCTGTATTTGCGGTAAATCGTATTATTACTCCCTGCAATATAACAAAATTTTTATTAGTGTAAAATATGCAATATTTTTAATGTTTCAGCCCCAAATATATGATATAGTGTAAATGTAAAAAGAAATTACGGAGGTGTTTGCTATGAATATAAAGGTTCTCAGAGAATACGACCTTGGCGTAAAGCCAAAGCAGGTCAGGTCCTGCGATGTGAAGCTGGGCAGAGAGACCGGTATGCTGTTTGTCTATTCCGAATCCAATGTCATAGACCCGTGTGATAGCCATTTCGGCCATTACGATAAACCGCTTCACTTTGCTATGTATGGGGAAGAAGGACAGCAATTATGGCATAAGGAGATGGAAATTTCATTAATTCCCGGGCCATGGTTTGTGCCTTTTATTGCACTTGATATGGATAAGGACGGCGTAGATGAAATATGGTTTGTAAATAATATATCGGACAAACCATTAATGATACGAAGCCGTGTAATAGAGAGACTTGATGCGAGAACAGGTGAGATAATAGGACGATATCCGTTTGAAGCTGAAAATATAGGATATATAATGCTTTGCGAGGCATACAGATATATGCTCTTTGGCGGATATGTGGACGGTGAGCCGGTCCTTGTGGCACAGCAGGGCACATACAAGGAAATGTATTTTCAGTGTTACAATGCGGATATGAGCTCAAGATGGACAAAGGTGATAGAGGACGGTGACGGACCAAGAGGTGCACATTCGGTACCAGTTCTGGATTTAAATAATGACGGAACAGACGAGTTCTTGTTTGGAGAGCATGTAATTAGTCTTGATACAGGTGAAGAACTATTCTGTATGGATGGAGATAAGTGGTTTGGACACTCTGATGTGGTACAGCCATTTACAGATTTAAAATCAGGTAAGAGATGTGTTTATACCTGCCGTGAGAACGGAAACTATGAGAATTGTCCGAGAATAGTCATGTTTGACAGTGAGGGAAAGAGAGTTTGGGAAAATGTATATGCAGACCATACGAAGTTCAATCACGGACATATTCATTTGGGATATACCTTCAATTCAAAAGCACACAACAGACAGATTTCGTTCGGAACGGATACAACTCTTGATATAGAATATTATTTTGATGCAGCAACGGGCGAAAAGCTTGATTTCCCGTTTGCTTTAAAGGAACTTAGACCGATAGATATTGATGGTGACGGCTATCACGAATTTATTAATGCAAAGTGGACAGACAATGGAATATGTAAAGTATATGACTCGGAAGGTAACCTGATAAAATACGCAGGCGGTGCAATTATCAGAATAGGAAAATGGTATGACTTTAAGGGTGAGCAGTTTATGACGTATTACCGTGATGAACAAAAGGTAAGAATTTGGGGAGATGTTGATGCAGAGGATAGTGAAGCATTGCTTGCCAGATATAAGAGCGGATTTAAATATTTTATGCAGAAAATGACAGGTAACGGCTATAATTGGTTGCCAACCATTGACTGTGCAGACTGACAGAGGTAGCTATGGAAAAAATTATGTATACAAAACAGGATTTAATTAACGATTTAAAAAAAATGGGGCTCAAAGAAACCGATACAGTTCTTGTGCATTCATCATATAAGAGTATAGCGGGTGATGTCGGGGTAGATGGAGGAGCGGATACCATAGTTGATGCGTTTATTGAGTATTTTGGCGAAAAAGGACTTGTGGTATTTCCGACAATGAGCTGGAAAATGGGCTGGATGATAAATGATAAAGGCGAATACCGCCCACCCTTTGACGAAAATCTTGACGGGTTTTATCCATACGGAAGTGATTATGATGTAAAGACAACACCGAGTACAGACCTTGGTATAATTCCCGAGATTTTCAGAAAGAGAGAAGGGGTTGTGCGTTCGCTGAGTCCGACAACCTCGCTTGCAGCATACGGAAAGGACGCAGAAGAATTTTGCAGCGGACATGAAAAATGTAAGACGCCTTATGCAATAGAGGGACCATGGCACAGGCTTTATGACAGAAAAGCAAAAATTCTTTTCCTCGGCACAACAATGTCCTGCAATACATTGATGCACGCTATTGAGGAATGGGCAAAGGTTCCAGATTTGTTTGCTCCCTTTGTGTGGAAGTTCACGGTAACCGATTATGACGGGAATACCTTCCCTCTTGAATATCAGAGACACAATCCTCATCATAATTGGTATTTTAACAAGATGGAGCCTGAATTTCTTGAAAGAGGAATTGCTGAAAAGGTTAAATTTGGAAGTGCGGACACCCATCTGGTTGATGGAGTTAAAGAAACTGATTATATGATGGACCGACTTTCTGAAACGCCGATGCTTTTCACAATAGAATATAATGAGAAAGAGTCGCAAAGCAAGGAGTGAAATCAAATGGAAATAACACCTTTAGGATATGCAGAGCTTGCCTGCAAAATGATGATGAATAACTATGAGGCAAAAGATTTGCCTCCAAAGGGTGCATTTTTCTACCATCAGGGAGTGTTTCTGTCGGGTATGCAGAATGTATATTATCTGACGGGCGATAAAAAATACTTTGATTACATAAAAGAATATATCGATAGTGTAATAGGAGAAAACGGAGAGCTTTTTGGCATATGTCATGAGATAACCCCACAGGATGCCTCTTGGTTTGTGTCTTCTGCAATTCAGTTGCTTGACTGCAAGCAACCAAGCATTCTGCTTTATAATTTGTATGATGAGACAGGCGAAGAAAAATATATGAATGCAATAAAAACTATTGCTCAGTCAATGTATTTCTGGCCTGTAAACTCAGAGAAGGGCTACTGGCACATGATGACACAGCACAATCAGATGTGGCTGGACGGAGCCTATATGGCAGGTCCTTTATCAGTAATGTATGCTCATAGATTCGGTGATGATACACTGCGTGAACGTGCCATAGAGCAGGTTTTCATCATGGAAAGACACATGAAAGATAAAAACACAGGCCTCTACTATCACGGCTGGGACGAATCCAAAGAGGAGCCTTGGTCTGATAAAGAAACCGGTCTCTCCGGGCAGTTCTGGGGCAGAGCTATAGGCTGGTACGCAGTCGCTGTACTGGATATACTGGATTATATACCGGACAACCACCCTGCAGTGGAGCGTCTTAATAAGATAGAAGCTGATTTGCTTGAAGCTCTCGTTAATTATCAGGACGCAGCTACGGGAATGTGGTATGAAGTAATCGACAAAATTGATGCTGAAGATAACTGGATTGAAACTTCATGCTCATGCTTGATTACATATGCCTATGCCAAGGCTGTGCGCAAGGGAATCGTAGCTAAGGATAAATATGCATCGGTTATAGATAAGGCATACGCCGGTATAATCGATTCTCTGTCATATGATGAAAAAGGTGATATCGTCATAGATAATGTATGTATAGGAACCTGTATAGATTCAGGCACCTATGAGCACTACATAAACAGAGAAAAGATAAAAAATGACCTCCACGGTGTGGGTGCATTTATCCTCATGTGTGCAGAAATGCAGCGATATCTCGGTTGACGTGTGGGAGGTGAGCAATATGTGGAACGGTAAATTAAAGGCGGTCACCTTCAGCTATGACGACGGAGTATTGCAGGATAAACGTCTTATAGAGATATTCAATAAATACGGTCTCAAGGCAACATTTAATTTGAATTCTGAGTTGTTTGACAACGGACCCAAGAAAACCCGTTGGAAGGTGCAGCCACATGAAGTGCGTAATGTATATGAAGGCCACGAAGTAGCTGTACACACCTTGACTCATCCCAGACTGACCGAGCTGGATGATGATGAGATAATACGCCAGGTAGAGCAAGACAGAAAGAACCTTGAAGAATTGGTCGGATACAGCATAACCGGTATGGCGTATCCCTGCGGCGGTGTTAACAACGATGACCGTGTTGCAGGAATTATAAGAGACCATACACCAATCAGATATGCCCGGACTATAACATCAACCTACAGCTTTGATTTGCAGGACAATCTATACAGGTTTAACCCTACGGTATATCATATAGAGCTTGACAAACTCTTTGAGCTTGGAGAAGAATTTTTGAATTCCTCCCCGGATAAACCGCAGCTGTTTTATATATGGGGTCACAGCTATGAATTCGACGAGCTTGATGAATCGCAAACCGGTGAACGCTGGAAGAAGTTTGAAGAGCTTTGCCGGATGATAAGCGGCCACAAAGATATTTTTTACGGCACTAACCGTCAGGTTTTGCTGTAAAGTTTATATAGATTATAATAATTTTTAAAGGAGTGTAATTCTATGAAAAACACAAAAAGGATTTTAAGTTTAGTTTTAAGCGCGCTTATGCTGATTGGATGCGTGAGTGTATCTGCAGCATACCCTACAACTTTATTGACACCGCCGACAAGCGTCTCAACGGAGAGTGAATTGGGTAATGTCGGTAACGATAACTCAGCATACGCATTTACATATAAAACTGTAAATGCCCCCGAGGGTGCAAGCTTTGTATTGCTTGATAAAGATGAGACAACAGGTGAGTATCTGATGGCAACAAACCAGTTACTTGTGAAAGATACATTTAATTTTGACAACGATTTAAGCAATGGCTGGCAATATGACCCTACTGATGAAAGTAATGTTGCGTATTGGGTAAACACCTATTTACACAACGGCACAAGTGGCAGAGCGCTTCACTATATAGGTAAGATTCGTGATTATATAGTTGAAAAACAGTGGAAGATTGAGGCATCAGAGGCTCAGAGCCTTCCTGAGAGAACAATCACTGCAAAGGCAGTACTACCTTCTTATACAGAATATAAAACATACAGAGATAAACTTAATTCATCTAAAGCTTTTACAAACACAGGCTGGTACTATGTTTGGCTGAGAACTCCGTCAAATGATATGAGTGGTACGCAAGCTACAAAGCTTATGCTTCAGGTTTCAACCGCAAATTCAGCTGCGGATGGCACAGGATTATTGGGACGCAGAGCTCCGGATAGCGGAAGTGCTAACAGCGGTATTCAGCTTTTCTTCTGGGTAAATGAAGACTTCTTTAAGAGTGAGAAGGTTGGAAATATCGGTACTGCGGTTAAAGCTCAGCTTGTAGCTGATTATGAGAAATCAGAGCTTGCTTCATTATATACAGAAGAGGAACTTATTGCAATGGGCTTTGAAGCTGATGTTTCGGCTGAGATCAGCAATGTAAACCTCAGCACAAATATCAATGCTCCCGGCGGCACAGCTACTGTTACTTATGATATTGAACCTGCCGGTGCTTCGGCTGCTGTTGCGTATTATACTTGTGACGCAGATGGCTCAAGTCCTGTAAAGCTTGACGGTGTAAGCGGTACTACTGCAAAAATTCCTTCAAGTGCAGGCGGAAAGTATTTCTGCGCAGGTGTAACCTCGGGCAGCACCACAGTATACTCGGCTCCCGTACAGATTGCGGCAGCACTACCGACATATGACTCACTTGATGATTTATCGGCATGGATACTTGAATATAACGATCCCGATTATATGTTCTCTACAAGCTACACAAACTTTACCTTGCTTGAAGAAGATGGCGATGAGGTTGTTCTTCTTGCAGACCGTGTTGACCAGGGGACGGCGAAAGCAAGACCGGACAATGGTGATGGTGGTCTGGGTATAAACACCTTTGATCCTACAAAGAACGAATATTTACCGAAATATATGAAAGAAGGTATACTCAGCAACGATACAACACCATGGTCAATAACAAACAGTAAATGGCAGAAAGGTAATGTGTATGGTTTACCGACAAGTATGGTACCTTATGTGAACACAAAGGCAATGTGGCGAACAGAAGGCTTTGCTGCGGCAGATCTTGAGGAATATGTTTTTGAGTCGGCTGCTACACTTCCGTCAGCTACAGAAGTATTAAAGTACAAGGACAGAATAGGTATCAAAGGTGCATCATCAGTTGCCGCTTATAATTCATGGTCAACCAGAACGCCATATGTTTTAAACAACGGAAATGTACAGGTGTTTGGTACATACGGAAATACAGCTGCCGAGGCTCAAAAAGCTCCTTTGTATATGTCAAGTAATGCTTATCCGAGATTTATATTCAGACTTAATAAGGAGTTTTTCAAAAATCAGAAACTCTATGTAAGCAATGCAACGGACGTACACAAAAAGTTAGTTGATATGGGTTCTAAAGTAAAGGAAATGCTTGTAAATAACTTTGCAAAGAGTGAAATAGCAAGCGCAGGATATACAGAAGATGAACTCACCGCTATAGGATTTACAGGAAGCGAGCCCGTGGTATCAGGTGTATCTGCGCAGGGTATAGCTTCCGTAGCTCAGACACTCACTGCAGACTATGTTTGTGATGATGCGACTTCTGTAGAATATCAGTGGTACTATGCAGACACTGCAACAGGTGACCTCAATAAGATTACAGGCGCTACTGCAGCTACCTATGTAGTAACAGATGATATGCTGGGCAAATACATAGCAGTAAGCGTTAGAGTAACCAACGCAGGAGGTATCAAGAGTGCAGCCGTTAAGTCCGGCTTGGTAGGCCCCATCGCTGAGAGAGCCGACATCGTAGTTACACCCGTAATCATCACAAGCACCAATGCAGTATTCACCATAGACAACGCAGCTGCAAATAAGGCTATGGTCATCCTCTACTGCGTATACAACAAAGCCGACAACTCCCTGGCACACGTAGTTACAGAAGATATCACAGCTAAAACCGGTAAGGACACATACAGTGCAAGCTTACCAACCACCTTCACAGTTACAGCAAATCACAAGGTTAAAGCTATGGTTTGGGATAACTTAGATACTATCCGTCCATACGCAATGATAGAATTAAAGTAATTGTCGTTTCACATAATTGTAGGGGCGGATGCCTACATCCGCCCGTTTCCCAATAAAACTCAAAGGAGAGGAAAACATGAAAAAGCTTAGTTTCAAACAAATAACTGCTCTCACTTTATCCTTTGCCCTCACAGCCGGTATATTTACCGGCTGTGGCAAGAAGGCAACTGACAAGGATGAAGAGGGCAGAACCATAGTTACAGTAGGCAACTGGCCTTCCAAAGAGGGCGCAGAGCTTGATAATGCAAACGCTAATAAAAAGAGATTTGAAAAGGACAATCCGGATGTGGTAATCGAAGGTGATGCGTATACATTTGAACGCAAGACCTTCTATGCCAAGGCAGCCGGCGGTCAGCTTCCCATAGTATATGAGACAGCTTACACAGAAGTGCCGGAAATCATCAATTCCGGGTATTCCGCTGACCTTACCGATGTACTTAATAAACGCGGTTATAAAGGTATGTTCAATGAGAAGATTCTTGAACTTGTATCCAAAGATGGCAAAATCCTTGCATTCCCCAAGAACGCCTATATATTTGGTCTGGGCTGCAATATGGACATCATGAAGAAGGCAGGTCTCATAAATGAAGACGGCACCCCCAAGCAGCCAAAGGATTGGTATGAAATGGCTGAATTTGCTGTTCGTATTAAGGAAAAAACCGGTAAGCCCGGATTTGTAATTCCAACATCTGCCAACTGCGGCGGATGGATGTATATGCCTATAGCGTGGTCGTTTGGCGTAGACTTTATGGAGCAGAATAAGGACGGCAAATGGCAGGCAACCTTTGATACCAAGGAAGCTGTAGAAGCTCTTCAGTTTATCAAAGACCTCAAATGGAAGTACGACGTACTCCCTGCCAACAGCCTCATAGACCCCACCGAGTACTACAAGACAATCGGTACCAACGGTGCAGGTATGTACATCATACCCGGTGATTATTCAGGCAATGTATCTCAGTATGGTATGGATGTTAACGCTCTGGGTGCTATGGCTATGCCTGCAGGTCCCAAGCGTCATGTTACACTTCTCGGCGGTGCTGTGCAATGTGTAAGCAATAATGCAACAGCCGACCAGATTGATGCATCTGTAAGATGGCTGGAAACAATGTATAACTATAAAGCTACAGATGCTTTTAAAGAAGCTATCAACAGAAGATACGAAACAAAGATTGCCAATAAGCATCATATAGGAATCAAGGCTATGAGCCCATGGAGCAGCAATTCCGAAGGCTTGGCATATGAGCACTCTGTTATTGATAAGATGGCTAACGCCGATCTCGCTCATGTTAAGCTGTACAACGACTTCGTGGCAAATTGCCCGGCGGATATCCAGCCGGAAGAGCCCGCATGCTGTCAGGAGCTCTACGCTATCCTCGACGGATGCATCCAGGAAGTACTCACAAACAAAAACGCAGATTGCGCTAAGCTTATTAAAAACGCAGCAAAAGACTTCCAGAAGAACTACCTTGATAACTTAACATACTAATCAATCAGGCAGACATCGGGAACTATGTAGTGAGTGACGATAGGGGATGAGACGTTTAAAAGTAATAGGGAATAGTGAATAGTGAATAAGTATGGTTCAAAATCGCTGTTGGCGATTTTGTTCATAACCTATTACCTCTTAACTATTACCTTTTACTTTATTAGTCTCTCCCAAGTCGGCTCGCCTTGTCTGCCGTAGAACAAACATGTAGGGGCGATTCACGAATCGCCCGCCAAAAAACATCTCAGAAAGGAAGATGACATTTGAAAAATCATCAAAACACGGATGTTGCAGCATTAACCCAAAAACACAAAAGAAGAACCAAATTTCGCAATAACATAGACGCATGGATACTAATGCTCCCTATGGTTGTCATTCTATATCTGTTCGTATGGCGGCCCACTGTTTTGAGTGGTATATGGTCTTTCTTTAATATGAAGGCATATTCTATCGCAGAGTTCTGCGGATTGGATAACTATATTAAAGTAATATCCCACACACAGTTTTTGCCTACGTTATGGAATACAGTTCAGTATGTACTCTGGTCACTTGTTATAGGCTTTCTGCCTCCGCTGTTTATAGCTATCATGATCAACGAGATAGTTCACTTCAAGAGCGGCTTTAGAGTGCTCATATACATACCTGCGGTAATTCCCGGTATCGCCGCTATGCTCATGTGGTACTTTATGTACTATCCGGATCAGACGGGACTTCTCAATATGATACTTGCCAAATTCGGCATAGAGCCTTTTACCTGGCTAAACAACCCCAAATTTACAATTGTGGGAATTATCATTTATACCACATGGAAGGGCTTTGCAGGTACCATGCTGCTGTATTATGCATCACTTCAGGGTGTATCTACTGAGGTTTATGAAGCAGCCATCATAGACGGTGCAGGTCCCTTCAAGAGACTCTGGCACGTTACCAGACCGGCTATGGAGGGTCTGCTCCTTCTCAATCTGGTTCGTCAGATTATCAGTGTATTTCAGATTATGGAGCAGCCGCTTGCCATGACCGGCGGCGGACCAAACGGTGCTTCGACTTCACTCGCATATCAGCTCTATCAATACGGCTTCAACAGCGGTGGTAAGGGCACCGGTCAGGCTATGGCGCTGGGTGTTATCATCTTCCTCATATTGATAGTGTTTACCATATTCTACTTCTGGCTCAACAAAAAAGTAGAAGACAGATATTAAAGGAGGCGAGTACATGAAGAAATTTAAATCTAAACAAACAGGAGTACTCAGTGCCTCCGACTTAAAAACAGTCAAAGGTCAGGCTATATATTGGACATTTATTGCAATACTTGTAGTGGCAGCTATATGCTCACTTTTGCCTGCAGTTTGGACAGTGCTTACAGCCTTTAAGGATACACAGGAGATATACTCCTCCTTCAGCTTCTTGCCGAAGGATATGTCGTGGGATAGATTTGTTACCAGAATTACCGAATCCTGGGGATATCTGCAGCTCGGTGAGTCGTTTATAAACACCATTGTGCTTTCACTGGGTAACCTTGCAGTAAGCATTATAGTCTGTGGCTTTGGCGGATACGTATTGTCTAAGCTCAAGCCTACGGGCACTAAGCTCATATTTACTTTGGTGGTATGGACCATGATGATGCCAAGCCAGATAAGACTTGTACCCAACTATATTTCTTGGCTGCATTTTCCTTTTGCGGCAGATATAGGTTTTGGAATCAATCTCTTGGATACATACTGGCCCATGTGGCTCGGTGCCGGTGCCAATACCTTCTCGGTGCTTCTCTTCAAGAACGCATTCGACGGTCTCTCTAACTCATATGTAGAGGCTGCTAAGCTGGATGGATGCACCAACTACGGAGTTTTCTTTAAGATAATGCTCCCATTGGCTATGCCGGTAATCATATTTGAATCTATTAACGTACTCAGTGCTGCTTGGTCGGAATTCTTCACACCGCTTTTGGTGCTTGACAAGAACGTGGTGGTACCGCTTTCTATATACAGACTGCAGTCCGATACCGGTATTCAGATGAACACTTACTTTATGGCTCTTGTATTTGCCAGCATACCGCCGTTTATAATATTTGCTTTCTTCCAGAAACAAATCATGGGTGGAGTAAATATCGGCGGTGTCAAAGGATAGGAGGACTACTATGAAAAAATTTATATGTACAGCTGTGGCATTGCTCATGGGTATCACCCCGGTATTTGCCGCAGAGCTTACAGCGAAATATGACCCCAATACAGGCTTGTATGTTATCAGCGGCTCAGCTCCCGAGGCAGACTACAATGGTCTGGTGAGTATCACCGTGATAAATGACGAGGAGGACACTATCGGCTGGGCATCTACCCTTCGCACCAATGACAGCGATTCATTTGGCGACAGCTTTGATTTTTATGAGGAAGCTCCGGGTGGTTACTATACGGTCTCTGCCGGTGTGTACGGCAAGGGTGTAGTAAAGACCGCACCGCTGTTTTATGTTACACCCACGCAAAAGTCTATCGCTCTCAAAGCGGTCAATGACGCTTTAATTATAGAAGATGAAGACGATGCCAAGGCTGCCTTGGATAAAGCTGTATTGGACTATTATCTATACCTCGGTGTAGACAAAGATATGTATACATCTCTGGGTTCCGCTAAAGGTGATGTGCTTGCTGCACTTCTCGAAGAGGACTCATACACCTTAATTGATGACTTCGTGGTGGATTTGGAGACGGCTACTGCATATGCACTTATAAAAAATGCAGATGATACTACCATAACCAAGATTATGGAGCAGTATACCTCGTATTTCAATTTGTCATCAAGCGAGCTGTATGACGAATTTGCTAAACTTGCCAAAGATGATGTGTATGCTAAGATGGCAGGCGCAGACTGCGAAACCCCGGAGGAAGTATTAGAGCTTTTTGAAGCATCAGTGGCACTCACCATAATAAACAACACCTCTCAGTGGAGTGACTTCAAGACAGCTCTGGGTACATACATCGCCTACACCGGTATAGATACTACTTACTATGATAAATGTGACAAGGGTGACCTTGCCTCCGCTATATGTGATGATGATTACGATTCATCAGAGGAGCTGTATGATGCCATTAAGTCATACTATGACGGTCTCGGCACCGGCTCCGGCACCACCCCCTCCAAAAAGAAGGATAAGGGCGGCTCCAAGGGCTACGGCACTATCACACTCCTGCCCGAAGAACCCCAAGCTCTCTACAGCGATATGGCAAGCTTCTCATGGGCAGAGCCGGCGGTAACCGCATTAAGCGAACGCGGCATTATCTCCGGTGACGGTACAGGCAGATTTAACCCTGCAGACAATGTAACCAGAGAGCAGTTTGTCAAGATGCTCCTGCTTGCCTTCGGATTGTATACCGATGGCGAAGAAAGCAGCTTTGCAGATGTAGACGCTGATAACTGGGCATACCCCTACATATCCTGCGCATTTAGCAAGGGAATAGTAAAGGGCATCGACGACACTAACTTCGGCTATGGCAGCAAGATTACCAGACAGGACGCATCAGTGCTTATTGCCAGAGCTGCAGAGCTTACAGGAGTAGAGCTTGCCGCTGTAAATAAAGGTGAGCTTACAGATATGGATACCGTATATGACTATGCCAAGGACAGTGTCCTCAGCATGGCACAGGCAGGTATCATCAACGGATACGAGGACGGCAGCTTCAGACCATTAAATAACGCTTCCCGTGCAGAAGCTGCAGTAATGTTATACAGACTTTTAAACAAATAGGAGGTAGAAATGATTAAACGTATTATATCACTGTTTATTATATTAGCTATGCTTGGCAGTGTAGGCGTTGTTTCTGCCGATACAGCCAACTCAGTCAATGAATATGAAAAGACCCGTACCTTGCTGGAGGCTATAGGTGTATTTGAACGTTACGATACCCCCGGCAAGGCATACGAAGATACTGTAACCAGAGCAGAGCTTATATCCATGTATATCTCTGTTGCTTTCCCGGAGCTTAAGGGGTATAAGCTGCCCGGCTCACCCTTTACGGATGTTAGTACCTCCGATGCAGCATATGAATATATATGTGCCGCTACCGAGCTTGGTATTATTTCCGGCAACGGCTCAGGGAGCTTCCGTCCCGGTGATGCCGTGACATATAACGAAGCTCTCAAGATAACCATAAGCCTTCTGGGATATGATATGGTTGCTGCAGCCAAGGGAGGCTTCCCGGCAGGCTATCATACTGTAGCCAATACTCTTGATTTAAATGTTGGTATAGAGGCTGATGCATATTTCAGCTATGGTGATTCTCTGGTGCTGCTTCTCAATGCCCTCAACACAGAGGTCAATGAAATCAGTGCAATATCGGTAGAGAAGGGTATAACCTTCCAAAGCGGAGAGACGCTTCTGTACAATGCATTCAAAATCCGCCGCGGAGAGGGTGTACTCACAGAAAACAGCTATACCACTCTCACTGCACCCAAGGACCATGACAATGAGATAGTAATAGGTGATTTCAAGGGTAAGATTTACGGCGGTGTTAATGCCGAGAACTACCTGGGATATGAAGTGGAGTACTACTACCAGGAGGACGAAAAAGGTGATTTCGTGCTCTATCTGGAGCCCACAAGCTCAAATAAAGTTACATATATCAGTTGGGAGGATAACATCACAGTTTCCGACCGCAGTGTAAGCTACTATTCCGGAGAAAGAAAGGACAGCGAGACCATTCCCGGTTCGGCAAAGCTTATTTACAACGGCAAGGCATACCCCGATTATACCATGGATATCTTTAAAACCCCGGATGCTGACTTCCGTCTTGTAGATAATGACCGCAACGGCAAAATCGATGTGGTTAATGTGACTGCATGGGGCAGTATATACATAGACGGTATCGATGTAGAAAACGAAAGATTAATCGACAAGTATGACAATACCTCTCTCATAGAGCTGGAGGATGCCAAGGACTGGATTATATGGAATACCAAATTTGAACAGCTCACCCTGTCACAGCTTACTACAGGCGTTGTAGGCAACTTCGTTAAGAGCCGTGACGGTCAGTATGTGAGGATAATTATAGTAGACAACAAGAAATCCGGTACTGTTGACAGCCGCTCGGATATGAACGGAAACATTTACCTGTCGCTTGACGGCACAGAATACATAGTATCCGACAGCTACTTAAAGAAGGTAAGCACACTGCCTGCAATCGGTACCAAGGCTACCTTCTGCCTGGACTATACCGGCAGAATAGCTGCCATAGAGGATGCCTCCGATGACATGGAGTATGGATATATAATAGCAGCAGGTGACGGTGAGTCCGCCCTTGATGCCAATATCAGGATTAAAATGATGAAAAGCAACGGCACTGTAGCAATTCTGGATACTGATGAAAACCTCAAGGTAGACGGAGAGAAGTATACTGATTCAATGTTTGATACACTGAGCAAGCCTCAGATTATAAGATACAAGCTTACAGGTGATGATGTTCTTAAGGAAATTGACACCGTAAATAAGACCGACTCCGAAGGAGATGCTACTTTACGCACTCTTACCCCTAAGGGTACAATGAAATATTATCCGGCTCTTAAAGTATTTGGCGGTTCCTTCCATGAGGGTGGATTAGATACTACCATATCACCATTGTACTGTACTCTGATTCCCGACAATAACACTAAGCTTTATATTGTTCCCAATGAGTCTGAACAGGGTGTCGGTGATGAGGATTATATGGTAACATCCCTTTCTTATCTTACTGCGAATGCCACAAAGGTATTTCAGGGATTTAATGACAATCCGGATTCGTATATTCCTGATGTTGTATATATGATAAATGAAGGCGGAGGAAATCTTGCAAGAGGTAACCGCTCATCCGTTGTTACCAAGATTGTACAGGGATTGAACAGCGAGGGCGAGGCTGTAACCAAGCTTAAACTTGTAACCAAAACCGGAGAAGAAACAACTTTGGCTATGACCAAGGAGCTTGAATCCAAAAATTTAATGATTGAAATAGGTGATTTTGTTAATTACACTGTGGACATGAGAAATGATATCTCGGATATCAATATCATCTACTCCGCTAAGCTCAGAGGCTTCCATCCGGATAATAAATTCGCTACAGAGTACTTTGGCAGTGAGTTTAATCCTCATTGCGGCAGAGTATACGACAGAGCAGGAAACATTCTGGTATTAAGGGATGATATAAATATCGCCAATAATAAATTTGTTTCTTTAAATAACGTGCCGATATATGTTGTAGATAATAGCAGAAACGGTACTTATGTAAAGAAGGGAACTATTGAAGACATATATGATGTAAAACATTTTGGTGAAGATGCTGCGTCGGATATATTCTATTATACCTGGCAGACAGCTGCTCAGATGTTGGTTGTTTACAGATAGGAGGCACAGTATGAAAAGATTTTTAAGTGTTTTAATTGTTGTCTCAATTTTGATAACATCGTTTTCTATTACCGGCTATGCGAGCTTTATCAGTGACAATACTGCTTCTTCCAAATCAAGTGTTGATATAACCGGAAAGTGGAAGCACATGAATGATACAGGTATAATCCCTGCAGGAAAAGCTGTATTCGCTGTGTCGGCAGAGCTCAAAGGCTATAAGCCACGCACATATACGGTTTATCTTACCACGGAAGGTAAGCAGCCTCAGTCTATAGGCACACTTAAGCTCATACCCGGAAAACAGATTAATAAGGACTTTAATTTAAATCTGGAGAACGGAAAGCATGATTTGAAGATAACCGTCAATGACAAGGCTACAGAGCTTTACAGCTATGAAGATGAAGTCATCATAATGGACAGCTATGAAAAGCAATTTATGGACGAGTTTTCTCATTCCGGAATAAACTGGACAGGTTCTTCCAATAAGCTTGATCCGCTCTATATGCAGCTTTTTGAAAGTGCAGGATTCCAAGGCGTAAGAAGATGTCTATATTGGTCTTATGTTGAAAAAAGCAAGGGTGTATATGAATGGTCATTTATAGGTCAGAAAAAAGATGAAGTCTTATCTAAGGGTATAGACCTGACTGCCACTTTAGCCTATGGTAACGGCAGTGTTTACCCCATGTGGCAATCATATGTGGGTAAAGCGCTTCCTGCAAATGCTGATGTCAGAATGGCTCCTCATACCCAGGAAGGAATCCGCGCATATGCTAACTTTGGTGTTGAATCCTTTAAGAGATTTCCCGGAATGAAAAATATGGAAATATGGAATGAGCCCAATATAGGATTCTGGCGTTCTGACCAAACTACCGTCAGCAAAAGTGAAGATGATTTCAACTATGAATACATCGACCTGCTCAAAGCCACTACCGCAACCATAAGAGGTGAGCTTAAAAACAAGAGAATAGCCGGCTTATGCTTTGCACATTCAGGAAGCTTCGATGAGCTCGGTGATTATCTTGACTATGATATTCTGCCGTATATGACTGAGCTGGCATATCACTTTTATGCAGTCGGAGCAGGCATAGACGATGAAAATACATATGAAAACAGACTTGATAAATATGAAAGCTATGTCATAGACAGAGGCGGCTGGAAGCCAATGCAGCTTACAGAGTGCGGATGGCATACCGGTACGGCATCAACTGCCAGAGATGAGGAGTATGTTGCCGAAAACCTGGTCAAGCTGTATACGATTTGTGACCAAAAGGGCCACGAGCTTCTTGCATTCTCTTTTAATGATGCAGGTACCAACGAAGCAGACAAAGAATCTACCTGGGGTATAATTAAAATGGACGGTACTCCCAAGGAAGCGTACTTCACTCTTGCCGCACGCAACAAGCAGATAAACGGTGGTGTATATGTTGGTGAGCTTGACCTTGGTGATGACGAGATTAGGGCATTTGTCTATCTCAAAGAGGGTAAGCCTGTAGTGATTATATGGGATGGTTCAAAGGACAGAGAAGAGGTTGAATTTGTATTTGATGAAGAGAATTTCAGCGTCACAGATGCTTATGGAAATCTTGTATCTTCAAACACGGATAAAGTAACTCTTACCAAATGGCCTGCATATATAAATGGTCTATCCGATAAGTATATTGCTATGGCAGCAAAAGAAGACGTTAAATATGATCGTGCATTATACGCTCAAACCTACGCAGATATGCTGCCTCAGGATATCCTCACAAAGGCAGACAGCACTTTTGCCAATGCAGAAAAGGCACTCGATGATGCAAACGAGAAAAATGTGAAGGCGTCAATTGATGAATTTACACAGCTTGGTCTGGATATTATTGACAAGTTTAAATCGGGAGAAATCACAGATACTGTTGCCTCACGTGCTACATATGAGCTATCCAAAACAGTAAATACATTGTGTACCGTATACATGAGTGAGTATGATGGCAGCGAGCTTTCAAAGCCTATATATACCACCGTGGAAGCACAGGCTAAGGCGGATAGACTTTATCGTGATGATAACCGCATAATGCGGTATTCCGATGCTATACTGACATATGCCTTGAATGCAGAGGCGAATGCGTTAAAGCTCTGTGAGCTTGATTATGCACCGAAGGATACCAAGGGTTACATCGCAGGATGGAGCCTCCTTACCAAGGTGTATTGTGACTGGTTTGACAGCTTCTCGGATAACGAAAGCATAATCAGTTACGGCTTGCTTGCTCAGGTATTGCCCGAATCACGAAAAGCCTATGTAAATGATAATAAGATTATTAAAATCAATGCCAATAATTATTCAGAGCTTCCTTTCAGCGGCACCATACGCCTTTATGATGAGGAAAACAACGAGATTGTTTCATCAGAAATGTTTGCTCTTGAGGAGGGCGGTTTTAAATATATCGAATTACCCTTTAACGTACAGCGATATAACGATTTGAGCAAGAGAGAGCTTACGATAGCGTTTGTTGATGCTGAAGGCAACAGACTCCATGATGAGAGATTCACCCTCAAAGTAAACGACAGCTTGCATGCATTCGTTCAGCCATGTACCACAACCGTGGACAAGATGGATAGCGTTGATTTGAGATTTACCAACTTAACGGATGAAGAGCTCAAATTCAAGCTGAATGTTGAATCGAATGAAAATTATCAGTTTGCATCTAACACTCATAGCATCGTAATTGGAGCTAAGGAAGAAAAGATTGTTGAGCTGCCCGTTTCTGAAATAAAAGAAACCAAATTCCATCATTATACCGTGAAATATGAAGCGGTAAATGATGAAGGTATCGTTATAGCGAGCGATACAGTTCCGCTAAACTTTACAGCGATTGTTAAAGCAGAAAACGAAATTAATCCTAAGGAATTCAACGGAGATATTTCGGATTGGTATGATGCATATCCCATATACATTAATTCACCTGAAAATCCCGATGATAAAGCTTCCTGGGATAATGCAGAAATATCCGCAAGGGCTTTCCTTAAGTGGGACAATGATCATCTGTATCTGCTTATTGATGCATATGATGACGTTCATTACAACTATATGACAGGAACCGGTATCTGGGACGGTGACAGCGTGCAGATATCTATTGACCCCAAAAATACCGATTCTGTAGGCTCATACGATTCTGATGACTTTGAACTGGGTATGGCAATAGGCGGTGCCGGCATAGAATTGTGGGCATGGCAGACACCTATTAAGAGCAGTACGGGTAATGTGGATTTCATAAATATAATCCGTGACGATGAAAATAAAATCACCCGATACATTGCAGCCTTCCCCAAGGCGGAGCTTTCAGGACTTGAGTTGGCTGATGGTAATACATTTGGAATGAACATTGCAATTAATGAGGCAGATGTTCTCAACAGGGATATGTTTTATCAGTTCACCAAAGGTACTGCGGATACCAAGAATCCGTCGCTTTATTCAGATTTCTCGTTTACTCAATCGGGAAATAAGGATAATTATATCGATGGTAAAGCAGTTACTTTATTCCCCGAAAAGCTCGGCGAATAATAATATGTTGAGCATGGCCACCTGAAATGGTGGCTATGCTTGATAATATGAATGTAAAATTAAAAGGAGGAGAGTACCGTATGAATTGGAAAAGACGTATTATATGCATGATTGTTGTACTACAGATAATTATTGGTTCTATTCCATGTATATTTGCCGATGCTTTAAGCTCCGGT
Source organism: Clostridia bacterium (assembly GCA_017621495.1). Taxonomy (GTDB): domain Bacteria; phylum Bacillota; class Clostridia; order UMGS1810; family UMGS1810; genus RGIG8748. The sequence goes on along the minus strand of JAGATB010000024.1, from coordinate 34,924 downwards.
GCGGATAATCTTGCTTTGAAATACGATGAATTATCTGCTTTGCTGGCAGAGAAGAATGTTGATATATTATCACAGGATATCGCTGCACTTAAAGATGCTGTGAATTCAGCCGACACAGGTGAAGAATATGTCCGGATACTTACAGACACTTATGAGCTGGGCTCTGAACTTTTAAACGGACAGATTACAGGAGCTTTTACACTGGATGATTTACAGCTTTTTGAGCTTCTTTACAGTATACATCTTATAGGAGAAGATGTACAGAAGATTGCCGAAACATATTCAAGCGCAGGTGCGATAGAAGCTGATGCAGATATTGATTCATTGGCACGGCTTTGCAGCGGCATCTCAGAGTTTGCAAATACCACTGATGATGAAAGGGTTATCTACAGCAAGTCACTGGCAGATATTGCCGCCGATAAAATCAAAATCGCAGAGAACACATTTGAAGCTTTCACCGGAGAAACAGATGGTATAAGCTATGATGTATCAAGCTCCGGCATGCTTACACTCAGCGGTCCTGCGCAAGCCGGAAGCTATGTTTCCGTAAGGATGAAATTTAACGATGCAATGGTGTATGCCGATACAGTCTGCGCAGATTCCCACGGTACTTTCAGTTTATCTTTCCCGTTGAAAAACCATGCCGGAATCTACGACATATCTGTAGGCAAAACTACCGGAGAAACGTCTGCTGTCTCTATAGAAGCCGACATGTCAGAAATGATAAAGCATACAAGAACTATCCAGGCAAAATACCTGTCTGACTACTCTAAAGATATGATGATTGCAACCGGATTTGATGACCTGGTAGCAGTTTTGAGACATACCGCTTCACAGACAGATATGTCTACAGAGTTTATTATTAAAAACGGAAACAAATCACAGGATATACGGGTGTTCCTGGCCAAATACAAGGATAATGCTTTGATAGAATGTGATTCGGAGTCAGTGACTTTATCTGCCGGAGAAACCAAAAATGTAAAGCTTACGGTAAAATTTGACGCAGATGCAGTATACAAAACCTTTGTATGGAAAAGTAATCTGACACCTTACAAGGCCGTTTTTGAGGAAAAAGATGCTGTATCGGCTCCTGAACCCATAGAAAAAAGCGAACAGTTCAGCGGAAAATGGCGAAATCTTGTGGAGCCCTGCGTCATCGATTCCGAAGAGGTTGTATTCGAGATAACTGCAGAGCTTATTAATTCAACACCTATAACATACAAGGCTTATGCAAGCGTGGACTACGCCGAAGAATACTTACTTGGCACTATGACTGTCACACCCGGAATTACCAGAAAACAGAGTTATGACTTTACCGGTATAGAAAACGGTGAACACAATATCGTCATAACCGTAAAAGACGGTGAAAATACTGTATATACTTCCGCAAAAGACCTTGTAGTTATGAACGGTTACGAAAAACAGTTTATGGATGAGTTTTCAGAATTCGGTATAAACTGGAGCGGTTCTAAAAATGTATCGGATGACTTGTACATGGATTTGTTTGATTTTGCGGGCTTTACCGCAGTCAGAAAAGACACTTACTGGTCATATGTTGAAAAAACCAAAGGTACATTTGACTGGTCATTTATTGCGAATTGGGCAGACGAGATGCTCGCCAAGGATGTATCCTGGAACGCAATCTTAGACTATGGCAACGGCTCTGTTTACCCCATGTGGCAGTCATATGTAGGAAAGACACTGCCTGTAAATGCAGATGTCAGAATGGCTCCTCATACTCAGGAGGGTATCCGCGGTTATGCCAATTACGGAATTGAAGTTTTGAACCGTTTCCCCAAGATTTCAAATCTTGAAATCTGGAATGAGCCAAACATAGGCTTCTGGCAATCGGATTATACTACAGTAACCGAAGCAAGAGAAGACATGAATTATGAATATCCCGATTTGCTTAAAGCAACGACCGCAACTATAAGAAGCAATTTTAAAAATAAATCTATAGGCGGCATGGCTTTTGCATATCAAAGCAGCTATGACGAGCTGGGAGATTATCTTGATTTTGGATTATATCCGTATATGAGCGATTTGACATATCATTTTTATACAACACATTTGGATATAGATGACGATAATGCCTATGAAAACAGACTTGATGCTATGGAGGCACAGGTTATAGCAAGAGGTGGATGGAAGCCTATGTATGTAACCGAAAGCGGATGGCATACAGGCACAGCTTCTACGACGAGGGAAGAAACCGATATCGCTGAAAACTTACCCAAGCTCTACACAATCTGCGACCAAAAAGGACATAAGTTCTTTGCTTTTGCATTAAATGACCGTGGTACAGACCCTGCTGACAAAGAGCAAAACTGGGGAATGCTGAGATACGATGCAACCCCCAAAAAGCACTATGTTTCTGTTGCTGAGCGAAACAGACAGTTAAACGGCGCTATCTACGTAGGAGAATTAAATCTGAAAAATGACAGAATCCGTGCCTTTGTATATCTAAAACAGGGTAAGCCCGTGGTGATGGCATGGTGGGATGAATGGTTTTTAGAAGACAGTCACACTCTGACCCTTAACGGTGAACAATTCAGCGTAACTGATTTAAACGGTAATTTAGTATCATCAAACACATCTACTGTTACCCTTACCAAAAATCCGGTGTATTTAAATGGTCTTTCACACAAATATATTGCAATGGCAGCAAAAGAGGATGTGGTGTATGACAGGAGCCTGTTTGAAGATACTTACCAGAGTATGCTGCCGGCTGATATCCTCGCCCAAGCAGAAACCGCATTTGCCAATGCCGAGAGTGCACTTGATAATGCAACCGAATCCAATATAAGAGCTTCCATAGAAGAATTTAATCAGCTTGGACTTGATATAATCGCCAAGTTTGAAAATGGAGCAATTACCGACTTGGTTGCATCGCGTGCTACATATGAATTATCAAAGACAGTAGAGACGCTTGGTGTTGTTTATATGAGTGAATATGACGGAGAGGCACTCGATAAACCGGTATATTCTACTGCGGAGGTTCAAGCTAAGGCAGACAGCCTTTACCGTGATGATAATCGTATAATGCAGTATTCTGATTCTATATTGTCATATGCAGTGAACACCGAAGAAAAAGCAGCCAAGCTCTGCAGCCTTGACTATTCTCCGGAGGATACCAAGGGATATATAGCAGGCTGGGGACTTTTGACCAAGGTATACTGCGACTGGTTTGACAGCTTTTCGGATAGTGAAAAGATTCTGAATTACGGATTGCTCTCTCAAGTACTCCCGGAATCAAGAGCTGCGTATGAAAATGCAGATATCAAAATAAAGATAAATGCAAACAATTATTCAAAGCTCCCGTTCAGCGGAACACTCAGACTTTATGATGAAGATGGCAATCAAATAGCATCATCCGAAAGTTTTGTACTCTATTCAAACGGATACAAGTATATTGAGTTACCATTTACAGTACAGAGATACAATAATGCAAGTAAGAGAGAACTCACCATTTCCTTTGTTGATGCAAACGGCAATAGGATGGCTGACGAACGCTTATCTTTAGCAATAAAGACACAGTAACAACTCTAAAATAAGCTGAGCACCGTAAAGTATGCTCAACGAATATTATATTAAAAACCTCCTGCACCCGGATATCAAAATCCGACGGCTGCAGGATGTTTTTTGTGCATATAATTAATATGAGACAAGCACTAAATGCAACAAAATTTTAAATAATTTGAAAAAAACACCAATTTACTATTGTAAAATGTTGAAATTTGTTGTAAAATATAATTTGATGTATTTGTTATAAAATATTTTGATATAATATAGGAGGACAAAATGAGCTTTATTGACAGAATCAAAGAAAGAGCAAGAGCGGACAAGAAGACAATCGTATTGCCTGAGTCCATGGACAGAAGGACCTTTGAAGCGGCAGAGACTGTTTTGAAAGAGGACATTGCAAATATCATCATCATAGGTACACCCGAAGAGGTTGAGGCAAACAGCAAGGGCTTAGACATATCCAAGGCTACAATCATCAACCCCTTTACATACGAAAAGACAGAAGAATACTTAAACCTTTTCGTAGAACTCAGAAAGTCAAAGGGTCTCACATATGAGCAGGCTAAGGAAACTGCACTCGGTGATTACATGTACTATGCGTGCCTTATGGTTAAAGCAGGCGATGCTGACGGTGTGGTATCCGGTGCATGTCACTCCACTGCAAACACATTAAGACCCAGCCTTCAGATTATCAAGACCAAGCCCGGAGTTAAGCTTGTATCTGCATTCTTCCTCATGGTGGTACCGGATTGCGAGTACGGAGCAGACGGCACATTTATATTTGCAGACAGCGGTCTTGAGCAGAATCCCGACCCCGAGAAGCTTGCAGCAATCGCAGCATGCTCCGCAGAGTCTTTTGAGCTTCTTGCAGAGAAGGAAGCTATCGTTGCCATGCTCTCTCACTCCACCAAGGGAAGTGCTAAGCATGCAGATGTAGATAAGGTTGTAGAAGCTACTGCTATCTGCAAGGCAAACAACCCCAACCTCAAGGTAGACGGCGAGCTCCAGCTCGATGCTGCAATAGTACCCTCCGTGGGCAGCTCCAAGGCTCCCGACTCCGATGTGGCAGGTAAGGCAAACGTCCTCGTATTCCCCGACCTGGATGCAGGTAATATCGGCTACAAGCTGGTACAGAGACTGGCAAAGGCAGAGGCATACGGCCCTGTAACTCAGGGTATAGCAATGCCTATCAACGACCTCTCCAGAGGCTGCTCTGCAGATGATATCGTAGGTGTTGTAGCTATCACTGCTGTACAGGCACAGGGCAATAAATAATACATAAAATTCGAAAGGATTGATTATACAATGAATATTTTAGTTATCAATGCAGGAAGCTCCTCGCTTAAGTATCAGTTTATCGATATCGATACTCAGGCTGTACTGGCAAAGGGTCTCTGCGAAAGAATCGGTATCGAAGGTTCTATGCTCACACAGAAGGTAGAAGGTAAGGAAAACCTCGTAAGAGAAGAGCATATGAATGACCACTCCGATGCCATCAAGATGGTTATCGAAGCCTTGACAGGTCCCGAGCACAACGTAATTCCCGACATGAGCAAAATCGACGCTGTAGGTCACAGAGTTGTACACGGCGGTGAAGTGTTCAGCGGTTCCGTTGTAATCGATGACAAGGTTATGGAAGCACTTAAGGATTGTATCCCCCTTGCTCCCCTCCACAACCCTGCAAATATTATAGGTATAGAAGCTTGCCAGAAGGCTATGCCCGGCACTCCCCAGGTAGGTGTGTTTGACACAGCTTTCCATCAGCAGATGCCGGCTAAGGCATTTATGTATGCACTGCCTTATGAGTGCTACACCAAGCACAAGGTCAGAAGATACGGCTTCCACGGCACCAGCCATAAGTATGTAGCTCAGCAGGCTGCCAAGATGCTCGGAAAGCCCCTCGAAGAGCTCAAGCTCATCACAGCACACCTGGGTAACGGCTCCTCCGTATCCGCTGTAATGAACGGTCACTCCGTTGATACCTCCATGGGCTTTACTCCTCTTGCAGGTGTACCTATGGGTACTCGCTGCGGCGATATAGACCCCGCAATCGTAACCTACCTCATGGAGAAGGAAGGCCTTGATGCAAAGGGTGTAGACGCACTTATGAACAAAGAATCCGGTGTGTTTGGTATCTCCGGTATCAGCAGTGACTTCAGAGACCTTGAAGCTGCTATGGAGACCAACGAAAGAGCTAAGCTTGCTTTAGATATGTTCGCATACGGTGTCAAGAAGCTCATCGGTGCATATGCAGCGGCAATGGGCGGTGTGGACGCTGTTGTATTTACTGCAGGCGTAGGTGAAAACACCAAGATTACCAGAGAGGATGTTACCTCGGGTCTGGAATTCATGGGAATCGAAATTGATAAGGAAGCAAACAACTGCAGAGGTGTCCAGAAGGATATCTCCGCACCCGGTGCAAAGGTCAAGACTTTGGTTATTCCTACCAACGAAGAACTTATGATTGCATTAGATACTGCAGCATTAGTAAAATAATTACAATATTATCAAAAAAAACTTGACAAATTGCAAATAAATATATATAATAGTTTTGTTATGTCGAGGTGTATTATGATTTTAGATGTATCACAGCTAATACAAAACGACGGCGCAGTTAAGGAATTGGATTTTTCTTCTACGCTGGACAATCTTTCCTTTAACGGTCAGGATATTGTTTTTGAAACACCTTTTCATCTTAAAGGAGCGGTAAAAAACATTGCAGGAGTTTTATATTTAAATCTTACTGCAGATGTATCCTTTACTACACAGTGCGCCAGATGTCTGGACAGCGTGAGTGTGCATTTTCCTTTTGAAATCAGTGAAGCCTTTTCCAAGGCGGAGCCGGATACAGAGGATGATGATATCACAGTGCTTGAGTCAGGCAATATTGATTTGGATGAGGTCATCGAAAGGGCATTTGTCGGAGCACTTCCGATAAACTACCTGTGCAGTGAAGATTGCAAGGGCCTGTGCCCGGTATGTGGATGCAATCTCAATCACGAGACCTGCACATGCGACAGCGACAATACAGATCCGAGACTGGCTGTACTTAAACAATTTTTAAAAGATTAGTTTCTTACAAATATCAGGAGGTGGAATCATGGCAGTACCCAAGAGAAAAACATCAAAAGCAAGAAGAGATAAAAGAAGAGCAAATTGGAAGCTCGTTTTACCGGGTATGGTAAAATGCCCCAAGTGTCAGGAATATAAGTTACCGCACAGAGTTTGCAAAGCTTGCGGCTACTATGACGGCAAAGAAGTTATAAAGGCTGAATAATGCTTTTCTAAAGACCTGTCCTCACGAGGGCAGGTCTTTTAAGCAGTGGAGGTAAAGTATGAAAAAATATCAATATCTCTTTTTTGATTTGGACGGTACTATTATAGACTCCTCCGAGGGTGTGTGCAAATCCTTTGCATATGCTCTGAAGCATTACGGCATCAATGTAGATGATTTGGCAGTGCTGAGACCCGTAATCGGACCGCCCCTTAAAGACTCTTTCATGAATTTATATGATTTTGATGAAGATAAAGCCATAGAGGCTGTAGCCAAGTACCGGGAGCGCTATACCGATGTGGGTATACTTGAGTGCAGACTCTACGATGGTGTACGGGAGCTTTTAAAGGAGCTTGTCCACCGAGGCTACAAGCTTGTGCTGGCTACCAGCAAGCCGGAGATATTTGCCCGCAGGATTATGGAGCGCTATGAGATTGACGGATATTTTCACTTTATAGCAGGAGCACAAATCGGCGGTACTATCTCCAATAAAGAGGATGTCCTGGGCTATATATTGCAATCTCTTAATATCACCGATGTATCAGATTGCCTTATGATAGGCGATACCAAGTATGACCTTGCCGGTGCAGAGTATTTCGGTATAGATGCACTGGGCGTGCTTTACGGCTTCGGCACTCGTGATGAACTTAACGCATATCCTAATGTGGGATTGGCAGACAGTGCAGGTGATATAGCGAGCATCCTGCCGTGAAACGAGGTAATTATATGAGCAAAGCAGTAGTTAAATCCGTGGACCCGTACTCTATTGCAGAGGACTGCGGTATAGAGCAGGGCGACACAATCACAAAAGTTAATAATAAGGAATTTTCGGATGTTCTGGACTTTCGCTACCTTACCTCTGACGAATACTATGTGGTGGAGGTGCTAAAGAAGGACGGCACTTTGGAGGAGATAGAGGTGTACAACGACCTCTATGAGTAGTTTGGCTGTGAATTTGAAAATTCCCTCATGGATGACCCCAAGACTTGCCGTAACAAGTGCATATTCTGTTTTATGGATCAGCTTCCGCACAATATGCGTTCTACCATGTATTTTAAAGATGATGACGTCAGACTTTCCTTTTTGGAGGGTAACTACGTGACACTTACCAATCTGAGTGATGCAGAGATAGAGCGTCTGTGCACCCTTAAGGTAAGCCCCATAAATGTGTCGGTTCATGCAACCGATGAGGATTTAAGATGTATGATGCTCAGTAACCGCTTTGCAGGCAGGGTGCTGTCCATTATGAGGCGGTTTGCCGATGCAGGCATATTTATGAATGCACAGATAGTGCTTTGCAAGGGTATAAACGACGGCGAAAGCTTAAAAAAATCCATATATGACCTTGCGGATTTATTCCCGTATGTGCGCAGTATATCTGTGGTGCCCGTAGGGCTTACCGGATACCGTGAGGGGCTTTATGAGCTTGAACCCTTTGAAGCTGCAGACTGCAAAAAGGTCATAGATGAGGTTCACACATATCAAAGAGACCTCGCCATGAAGTTAGGTACGAGGCTTGTATACCTCGGAGACGAATTTTATATTAAAGCAGGGGAGCAGCTGCCGGACTTTGGCTGTTATGAGGACTTCCCTCAGATTGAAAACGGTGTGGGACTTATGACCACGCTTGCCTGCGAAATAGACGAAGTGCTTAAGTCGGGCATATCCGATTGTGACCCTGCACCCAAATCTATAGCAACATCGGAAATAGCATACGATTACATCTGCTCTTTTGTGGCAAAAATAAAAGAAAAATGCCCCAATCTGAGCATAAACGTATTTAAGATAAAGAACAACTTCTTCGGAGGGTATATCACCGTAACGGGACTGTTGTGCGGCTGTGACATCATAGAGCAGCTAAAGGGCAGGGAGCTTGGTGATTATCTGATGCTTTCATCATCCATGTTTAAGGATGACTGCGACGTACTTTTGGACGACGTAACCCTTGAGGATATAGAGAATGCACTCGGAGTTAAGGTTATAATAAACGATAACTCCGGCGAGGATTTTGTAAGCTCAATTTTAACGGAAAGGAATTGATTTCCATGAAGAAACCCACCTTTGCGATTGTCGGCAGACCAAATGTCGGCAAGTCAACACTTTTTAACAAATTAATAGGCGAGAGGATATCCATAGTGGAGGATACTCCCGGAGTTACCAGAGACAGAATCTATGCCGAGGGCGAATGGGTAGGCAAGAAGTTTATACTCATAGATACCGGAGGTATAGAGCTCAAGACCAACGACATCATACCCGGTCAGATGCGTCTGCAGGCGGAGATGGCTATAGAAATGTCCGATGCCATCATATTTATGGTGGATGTCAAATCCGGTCTCACCTCTGCAGACAAGGACGTAGCCGCCATGCTTGTAAAGAGCGGCAAACCCATAGTTCTGGTGTGCAACAAGGTAGATAACGTAGGTGATGTGCCTATGGAGTTTTATGAGTTCTACAATCTGGGTCTGGATGACCCCATTGCAGTTTCATCAATCCACGGTCTGGGTACCGGAGACCTCCTGGATAAGCTCTACAGCTTCATAGATTTTGACGAGGAGACAGAGGAGGACGAGGATGCAATCAAGGTAGCCGTAATCGGTAAGCCGAATGTAGGTAAATCCTCGCTTATAAATAAAATCCTCGGAGAGAACCGCGTTATAGTAAGCGATATAGCCGGAACTACCAGAGATGCCATCGACACACCCTACGAGCACGAAGGGCAGAAGTATATATTTATAGATACTGCCGGTATGCGTAAGCGGGGCAAGATTGACGAAAGCATAGAGCGCTACAGTGTCATACGTTCATTGGCGGCAGTTGACCGCAGTGATGTGGTACTGATACTTATAGATGCACAGGAGGGCGTAACCGAGCAGGATACCAAAATTGCAGGTTATGCGCATGAAAAAGGCAAAGCAAGCATAGTATGTGTTAATAAGTGGGATTTGATAGATAAGAATACCAATACCATGGAGCTGTACCGCAATGATGTAAACAGAGACCTGGCATATATGACATACGCGCCTGTGGCATTTTTCTCGGCTAAGACAGGCTCCAGATTAAACAAGATATTCGAGCTTATAAAGTATGTCAATAATCAGCATGCTATGCGTATATCCACAGGAGTGTTAAATGACGTGCTCAATGAAGCAATCACCAAGGTTCAGCCCCCTTCGGACAAGGGTAAGAGACTCAAGATATACTATATCACTCAGGCTACCACCAAGCCCCCTACGTTCATACTCTTTGTAAACGACAGAGAGCTGGCTCACTTCTCCTATATAAGATATCTGGAAAATCAAATCCGCACAGCCTTCGGACTGGAAGGCACACCGGTAAGGTTTATCATAAGAGAACGAGGAAAGGATGATTGATATGCAGTTGATTTCGGTTATTGTCAGTGCGGTTATAGCTTATCTTCTGGGTAGTGTGAACACGGCAATTATAATTTCTGCTCTAAGCGGCAAGGATATCAGAAAAGAAGGCAGCGGCAACGCCGGTGCTACCAATACCTTAAGAGTTATGGGCAAGAAGGCAGCGGCTATGGTTGCTCTCTTTGACGGTCTCAAGGGTGTATTGGCAATACTTGCCGCACGTATGGTGTCGGTTTTATTCGGCGCAGACAGCAATGCCCCCGTGTGCTTCAGTGCACTGGCAGTAATGCTGGGTCATGTATATCCTGTGTATTTCGGCTTCAAAGGCGGCAAGGGTATCATGACTACTACGGCGGTTATGTTTATGCTGGACTGGCGTATAGGGCTCACAGTGTTTGTAATCTGCATCACTGTAATGCTTACTACCAAATACGTATCTCTCGGTTCTTGCATAGGTGCTGTATTGTTCCCGGTGCTTATCATCATATTCCATTGGGGCAATTTCGTACTTGCGGCGGTTTCTGTTGCTATCGGTGCATTGGCACTGTTTAAGCATCGTTCAAACATTCAAAGACTGCTAAACGGTACAGAATCCAAATTAAACTTTAAAAAATAGTGCATTTTTGTGCAAATTACAGTTGAAAAAATTCCCAGAATATTGTAAAATGTATTTATACTTTGATACAGGAGGCATAAACAATGATTAGTTTTGATTATTCAAAGGCAGCAGGCTTCATCTCTGCTGAAGAAATTGAGAATATGAAGTCTATTACCGAGAATGCGGCAAAGACTCTTACAGAGGGTACAGGCGCAGGTAATGACTTTTTGGGTTGGGTAGACCTCCCTGCAAACTACGATAAAGAGGAATTCGCCAGAATCAAAAAGTGCGCAGACAAAATCTGCTCAGATTCTGAGGTCCTGGTAGTTGTAGGTATAGGCGGTTCATATCTCGGTGCCAGAGCAGCTATCGAGATGCTCACAGACAGCTTCTATAATTTAAGAACAGACCGCAAGACACCTCAGATTTTATTTGCAGGTAACTCCATAAGCTCCGCATATCTTTCGGACCTTATGTCATATTTAAAGGATAAGGACTTCTCCGTTAATATCATATCCAAGTCCGGTACTACCACAGAGCCGGCGATTGCTTTCAGGATGCTCCGTTCACTTCTTATTGAAAAGTACGGCGAAGCTGAAGCAAAGGCGAGAATTTACGCTACAACCGATAAAGCAAGGGGCGCACTTAAGGAGTTCTCCGATAAGGAGGGCTATGAGACTTTCGTTATTCCGGACGATGTAGGCGGCAGATTTTCTGTGCTTACAGCAGTAGGACTTCTTCCGATTGCGGCTGCAGGTATAGATATAGATGCCATGATGCAGGGTGCATACGATGCTATGGTAGAGTACAAGAAGCCCTTTGATGATAACGACTGCTACAAATATGCTGCAGTGAGAAACATTCTCAACCGCAAGGGCAAGAGTGTGGAAATCATGGTAAACTATGAGCCTGCACTCATCTACTTCTCCGAGTGGTGGAAACAGCTCTACGGTGAGAGTGAAGGTAAGGACAACAGGGGTATTTTCCCTGCATCCTGCAGCTTCTCCACAGACCTTCATTCTATGGGTCAGTACATCCAGGACGGTACCAGACTTATGTTTGAAACCGTGCTCAAGGTGGATTCACCCGTAAGCGATGTGGAGATTCCCTATGATGAAGCTAATGTAGATAAGCTCAACTTCCTTGCAGGCAAGAGTGTAGACTTTGTAAATACCAAAGCATTCCAGGGCACACTTTTGGCTCATACAGACGGCAATGTACCCAATCTGGTAATCAATATTCCCAAGCTTGATGCATACAACTTCGGAGCTATGGTTTACTTCTTTGAAAAAGCTTGTGGTGTCAGCGGTTATATATTGGGTGTTAACCCCTTTAACCAGCCCGGTGTTGAAGCATACAAGAAGAATATGTTTGCGCTTCTCGGTAAGCCCGGCTACGAGTCAGAGAAGGAAGAGCTTGAAAAGAGATTATAATGGAATTAACCCCCAGACTAAAGAAAATTTCAGAACTTATACCTAAGGGCTCTGTTGTGGCAGATATAGGCACAGACCATGCATATCTGCCCACATACTGCCTGCTTAGCGGCATATCGCCGAGGGCATTTGCCATGGATGTAAATCAAGGTCCCCTCGACCGTGCACGGGATACCGTAGATAAATACGGCGTAGCAGACAGGGTGGAGCTGCGGCTGTCGGACGGTATAGCAGGATTGTCACCAGGTGAAGCCGATGTAATCGTAATAGCCGGTATGGGCGGCTTGCTTATCCAAAACATCCTCAGTGCACACCCCGATGTGTTAAAAGAAGGCACTCTCCTGATTTTGCAGCCGATGCTTGCGCAAAAGGAACTCAGAGAGTATCTGTATTCATCCGGCAATGCCGTAACAGATGAGTACCTTGCCGTTGAGGGCAATAAAGTGTACAACATAATATTAGCCCGTGCAGGCCTGAAGTATACTCCCACTCCGGAGGATATAACCATAGGCAGGAATATCCGCCGAAATTCACCGGAGTGCTTCGATGCCTACAGAGATAAGCATACCGGAATTTTAAATAAAATAATATCCGGATACAAGAAATCATCAAATGATGATACAGATAAAATTTTATCTCTTGAAAGAGAACTGAAAATGTGGTAAATGCATAGTATTGTGTTGAAAATAATATGTTGACAATATCCTGCGATTTGTATATAATACAAATTGTAGGATATTGTTTTAGTATAAATGGTATGAAATGTAATGAGATTTTAGATCGGATATATAAATTTAACAAATAATTTTTTGTTCCTGACTTGACACGAGTAAGAAATGTGTCGAATGATGGATAAAAATGAAAAACAATTAAGAAAAGAGGAATAAATAATGAGCAATTTGATTGCAAAAGAATATAAATTCTTTGAAGATATTAAGCATGTAAAACAAGATGGAACAGAATATTGGTTTGCAAGAGAGTTGGCTACTGTTTTAGATTATAACAAATGGGAAAATTTTCATAAGGTTATAAAGCGTGCAATGATTGCTTGTGAAAATAGCGGACACGACATTATATGCGATTTTCCCGAGGTCAGGAAAATCGTAAAAGCAGGTGCAACCGAAAAACCGGTCTTGGATTATGAACTTACAAGATATGCTTGTTATTTAATTGTTCAGAACGGCGATCCGAGAAAAGAAGTTATTGCACTTGGACAAACATACTTTGCTATACAGACATACAGACAGGAAGTTGCAGACAGGTTTAATCAGCTTGATGAAGACAGTAGAAGATTGGTTGTCCGCGGTGATATAAAACAATGGAATCAGCTTCTTGCGGAAACTGCAAGAAATGCCGGAGTTATAACAAATGAAGAATTTGCAATTTTCCAAAATGCAGGTTACATGGGACTTTATGGAGGACTTGATGTTGAAGATATTCATCAAAGAAAAGGACTTGCGGTTGGTCAGAAAATTCTCGATTATATGGGAAGTACAGAACTTATTGCCAATCTTTTCAGAATTTCACAAACAGAAGAAAAATTGAGAAAAGATAAAATTGATAATGCAGAAACTGCCACAAAAGTTCATAATACAGTTGGCAGAGAAGTCAGAAAGGCAATTGAAGAAATTGGCGGAACAATGCCTGAAGATTTGCCAACGCCTGAAAAGAGTATTGCTCAAATTGAAAAAGAGCAGATGCAAAGACTAAGGAAGAAATCAAAAGAAGGAACCTTGATGCTTGATGAATAACAATTTTAAAAGTCGATAAAATCTTGTAATTATCTATGTTAAATGATATAATATTAATAAAGAAATTCACGAGGAGGGATATATATGAAAAAAATCATTTCTATTATACTGATAACGCTGATGTGCAGTACTTTTGTACAAGCATCTTTTGCAGCGGAAGGTACCGAAGGTTATATTTATTCCACCGATATTCTTGCCTATGTAAACGGAAAACCAATCGACAGTTATAATATAGGCGGCAGGACTGTGGTAATCGCCGAAGATTTGGATGGCTACGGTTTTAATGTGGAATACAACGATGAAATCAGGACTTTGAAGGTCATCTCATATTTCACCCCCGGTAATGAGGACAGCAAGGAGATACCGAGAGGTAAAGTAGGTGAAATCCTGGGAAGTATCTATAAGACGGACATTAAAGTGTACTACAACGGGATTTTGATTAAAGGATACAACATCGGCGGCAGGACAGCGATTTGTCTTGAAGATTTGGGAGACACTGCCGACAGCCCGAATGCAGATTACGGATATTCGCAATATCTGGGCAGAAGCGTATGGTATCCTGAGGATAGAAAGATATGCTACGATTCATACATCAAAAATGAAGATAAGATTTTGGGTATTTCGAGGGTTTATCACCGATTTAAGGATAATGTAATATATACCTTTGCCGATGATTTCTGCGGCAGAAGCGAGTTTGCAGCTATGCCGGAAGGTGAGTTTACAGGTATGTACACCTACAGCCCCGGCACAGGTGCATCCATATACAATATTAAACCCTTGTATTTTGATAATCACGGACAGCAGGTCAAGATAGGTCTTTGCGTTGCAAACCCCAATAACCGCAACGATGCCCTGATATTTGTTGAAGATGCAGAATTAGTAAGGAGCATGATAAAGACATTCAAAAATCCTCAAAAAACTCATGACGAAGCAATGGCATATTTTGAGACGGAATGCAATATCCGCCAAAAGATAGAAAACGACAGCTATACAGCTTTGATGGCAGAGCATGAAACAAAGGGTCTCTTGTTTGTTTATATAAACAAGCAAGGCGGCTTTGTGACAGATGGATTTTTAAGTGAATACGGAGACCGTGAGATTAAATTTTGGTTTGATGAAGCAGATGCTGAATACGGTACGAATACGGTTAAACACACTGTGACACCTTTTGCCGGACCTCACGGAGCAACTACAATGCAGTATACAGTGGATTTGGACGAGTATGATTATGAATAAGCGGGGTAGACTATGATTATTAAGGATATTATAAAAATTTTTGAGGCGGAGTTCCCTACCGAGTATGCCTTTGACGGTGACAATGTAGGACTCCTTATAGGTGATGAAGCTGCCGATGTTACCAAGGTACTGGCTACCTGCGATGTGGATATCGGTGTAGTGAGAGAGGCTATAGCATGCGGTGCTAACCTTATCGTAAGTCATCATCCGCTTATGTTTCATAAGACCAACCGGCTTACGGAGTCCAATCCGGAGCAGAGTGCCATACGGCTTATGATATCAAACGGCATATCACACTATGCTGCCCATACCAATCTGGACACAGCTCCCGGTGGGCTTAATGACCTCATGGCTTCACTTCTGGGTATGGAGGATACCACGGTTGCCGAGCCGGAAGGCGAGGACGATAGGGGAGTACACGGCTACGGCAGAATTTGTACTTTGAAGGAAAGCCTGACTTTGAAGGAGCTTATGGATAGGGTAATATCCGTATTCGGTGCAGACGGTCTGCGTTATACCGGTTCACCGGATGATAAGGTAACTAAGCTTGCCGTTAATACAGGCGGCGGAGCCGGCATCATAGATACCTGCATAGCTGCAGGGTGCGATACCCTCATAACCGGGGACGTCAAGTACAATGCCTACCGCGACGCCCGTGAAAACGGCATGAATATAGTGGATATTATGCACTTTGACAGCGAGCACATAGCCATGGATTTGTTTGAATCATGGTTTGCACGCAAGCTTCCGGAGCTGGAGGTTATCAAGTCAAGGGCTAATACTAATATGATAAAATCATATTCTGTTTGACAAATTGAATTATTTTTGATATAATCATTTCCTGTAGGGAACGGCATGTGTGCCGTTTCGGATGCAGTGCATTCATGTGAGTAGACCAGACAGTTGCGGGCGGAAGCCGAAAGGCTCCGCACGAGGAAAGTCCGAGCATCACAGAGCAGGGTGCCGGGTAACTCCCGGTGGAGGCGACTCTAAGGAAAGTGCAACAGAAAGATATACCGCCATGCATCCGCATGGTAAGGGTGAAAAGGCGAGGTAAGAGCTCACCGGCTCACGGGAGACCGTGGGGCCGTGTAAACCCCACCTGATGCAACACCGTATATGGGAGGTTAAGCTTGCTCGGCGTCTCCCCAAGGTGGCTGGAGGTGTGCAGAAATGTACATCGTAGATAGATAACTGTCAAATACAGAACTCGGCTTATAGATTTACTCACCATAAAAGCCTCCCAAACAGGGAGGTTTTTGTGTGCGAATGCTATGTTTATAAAGGAATAAAAAGGAGACCAACATGAATTATAAAGGAATAGTTTTTTTCGACTATGACGGCACCTTAGCTGACGAAACAGAGGGCATATACTATCCCACACATGCTACCAAGGAAGCCATATCACGTCTCAGACAAAATGGCTATTTGAGTGTGCTCGCCACAGGCAGGTCGCTGTGCTATATACCCGATGTGGGTGTGGATTTCGGCGGATATGTGGTGTCAAACGGCTCATACGCCGAGGCTGACGGCATGGAAATATATCAGAATTTCATACCCACTGATGATGTGAAGGAGCTTGTAGATGCATTTGAGAACATGGGTCTGTTTTATTCTATGGAAAATCAGCGCAAATGCTATGCTAAGGATGTAAATGAACCTATATTTAAGGCGATGATAGATAATTTCAACATATCTGCCGATGTGTTTCAAAATCTGAATGAAGGTGAATTGCCGGATATATCCAAACTGCTTGTGGTTTACAGCAGCTTGGACGAGCACCGGCATTTGAGCGAAATGTTTAAAGACAAGTTTACATTTGCCATGCACCGCAAATATCTATCTGCAGATGTGCAGCCCACATGGATCAACAAGTCCGTGGGTGCACGGCGCCTGGCAGAGTATTTTGACATAAATCCGGAAAATATATATGCCTTTGGTGACGGCACCAATGATTACGAACTGCTTGATTTCGCAGGTCATGGCGTAGCTATGGAGTATCACGCAGATGTATTGGACAAAGTATGTGAATACGTGACCGATACTGTCAAAAATGAGGGCATATACAAGGCACTTGTGCATTACGGATTGATTTGAAAAATTTTGTTTACTTCTTCATATGCCTTGGGGGTGCCTATGTCATAGCACTCGCCCTCAAATGCATACGCATACACCGGCTTTATCTTGTGAAGCCAAGCGGGGAAGAAGCCCGGTGCATCGGGGTTATTGCCCTCTGCCAGATACTTCTTGATAAGCGGTACGGTGTCTCTGCGATATATGTATGATGCAAAAGCTGCAGTCTTGCTCACGGGTACGGGCGGCTTTTCCACCAAATCAATTACGATGCCGTTTTCATCGGTTACCACATTTGCCATACGAGTCAGGTCCTCGTCGGATTCCATTTCTTTTACCAGTATCATATCTTTGCCCTGAACCTTATATGCTTCGTGGTAGTCCTTTAATGGGAATGTGAATATGTTGTCGCCTGCCATTATCAGCAGGTCGTCATCTAAACCGAGCGTGTCTATGGCAAAGCCTATGTCGCCTACAGCACCCAGCTTGTTGGTATCATCTGTGGTTTTATCGTCAAGCACGGTTACAGATAATCTGGTGGAGTAGGTGTCCTTCCAGTCGCAGAAATTCTTATAGAATTTGGTATTGCTTACTATGATGAGCTCGTCAATCTCACTTATGGTGGCGATTTCATCCACTATGTAATTAAGGATTGGTTTGCCTGCTATGGGCAGGAGAGCCTTCGGTCTGTCGATTGTGAGTGGGTAGAGCCTTGTTGCGTAGCCTGCTGCAAGAATAATAGCTTTCATAATTTTCCTCCGTATTTTAGGTTATAAAACAATTGTACCATATTGTTCTAAAAAATTCAAGTATTTACACAGCATTTGCCTTATATTTATTTTTGGTAGCTATACCGCCTCGAATATGTCTCTCGGCTTTGTTTATATCCAGTAGCTTCTTTGCCTCGTGGGCGAGTGATGGGTTTATCTTAACAAGTCTTTCGCTGATGTCTTTGTGAACCGTGCTCTTTGATACACCGAATTTTTTCGCGGCACTGCGCACGGTGGAGCGATGCTCCACCATGTATTGACCTATGGTAACAGCTCTTTCGGATATATAATCCTTCAACGAAATCATTCCTTCCTGCACATGTCAAGAATATAAAAAAACTGCATTGGTAAAATATATGTGCAAAAAGGAAATAGTATGTTAAAAATTTCCGTCCCCGGTCGCCGGATTATCAATCAGTGTTCCGTCTTTTTGAAATCTCGACCCGTGGCAGGGGCAGTCCCAGGTGTGCTCGGCTTTGTTCCATTTGAGAGCACAGCCGAGGTGCGGGCATCGCTTGGCTGTGGGAGTGAGCAGATTGACCGTGGCTTCCAATCCGTTTACCAAAAGCTGAGGCTTTATCATGCTTCTCTGAGGCGAAAACACCTCCGCCAAATCGTTTTGTACACCTTGAACCATGTCGCAAAGTATGATTGCCGCAGCCATCGCCGAGGTGAAGCCCCACTTGTTAAACCCTGTAGCCACATACAGATTTGGCGTACGCTTGGAGTACTGACCGATGTAGGGTACGCCGTCCAGACTCATGCAGTCCTGAGTAGCCCACTGATATTTAAGCATGATGTTCGGGCAGTATTCTTTGGCGAAATCGTCAATATCCCTCCAGTTGCCGCCCTGCTTTCCGGTTCGGTGGCTTCCGCCCCCTATAAGCAGCAGGTTATCATATGAGCGAAACGAAAGACCCTTTAAATCCTCGTCCACATACATGCCCTTGAGCTCTACCGGACTTTCAAAAGCCGATACATATGAGCGGTGCTGATATAGCTTCAGAAAGTAACTGCCGTGTTTGTTGATAAACGGGAAATGCGTAGCAACTATGATTTTTTCAGCCGTTATTTTGCCTGTGTCCGATATGGCAGCAGTAGGGGTTATGTCCCTGATGAAGGTGTTTTCGTATATATTTAAGTCTTTAGCAATCTCTGCAATAAATTTGAGAGGATTAAACTGAGCCTGATTGTCAAACTGAACGGCACCCTGAGTTTTGAATGGCAGCTCCGTTTCCTGTGCAAAGTGTGCCTTGTAGCCCAGAGAGTTTACCGCATCCACTTCTTTCTCGACTTTTTCTCTGTCTGTCATGGAGTAGGTGTAGGCACTTTTCTTCTCAAAATCACAGTCTATGTTTTTACATAGCTTTTCATATTCCATGAGTGCATTTTGATTGGCAAGCAGGTACATCTGTGCTTCCTCTTTGCTGAAGGTGCGTATGAGCTTGTCATAAATCAGCCCGTGCTGCAAGGTTATTTTAGCTGTGGTATTCTTGGTAATGCCTGAGGCAATCCTGCTGCCTTCTGCCAAAATGCAGTCCACCCCGGCTTGCTTCAAGTAATACGCACACAGAATACCGCACACCCCTCCGCCAATTATCAGCACATCGGTTTTTTTGTCACCGATTAATTTTTCAAATTCGGGCATAATTATTGTATCAGACCAAACAGAATGTTTCATATGTTACCTCCGAGAAATTTATATTAATATGATTAATTAATATTTGAAAAATATGCAATATAGCATTATAATTAAATGAAGAAATTATTTTAATTTATAAATTAAATTGTAGGGCACAGCCTTTAGGATGTGCCGTAAATTAGCAAGGAATCTTTACGGTTCCTTGCTGCTTTTTTACCCAAAAGCACACAATTTTACAATAAAATTACAAAATAGGCCGGGATTTATGATTGTGTGAAAGATTTTTCAAAAAACAGTTGCATTTTTAAAATTTATGAGTTATACTAAAAACAGATAACTTATACTGACATAAAGAGGGTGATATTATGTGTACAAAGGCGGATTTGGATTTTGTGTTACAAAGCTTTGTTTCTGAAATAAAGAGAATGTTTGGCACAAAGCTTAAGCAGGTTATTCTGTACGGTTCATATGCAAGAGGAGATTACAACGAGAAATCTGATGTTGATATTATGGTTATTGCAGACATAGAAGAATCTGAGATTATGCAGCATGTTTATACTATTGCTGAGTATCTCGGTGAACTGCTTTTGGACTATGATATTGTTATATCCCCGGTAATAGAGAGTCATGAAAAATTCATGAAATACAAAGACATAATACCATTTTTTAAGAATGTGCAAAAGGAGGGCATAGGTCTTGTTGCATGATGAAACACGGAAGAGCTATATCTTGTATAGATTGCAAACGGCTAAAGATAATTTGATATCAGCACAAATTTTGTATGATGGCGAGCAATTGAAGGCGGCAGCAAATCGTGCTTATTACTGTGTGTTTCATGCAATGAGGTCTGTTTTGGCGATTGATGGTGTCGATTTCAAACATCATTCCGGCGTAATAGCATATTTTAGAAAAGAATATATAAAGAACGGCACATTTGATAAGAAAATGAGCACAATAATACAAACAACAGCTATGGTAAGAGAAAGTTCTGATTATGATGATTTTTATATAATATCAAAAGAGGATACCAAACGACAAATTGACAATGCAAAGTTGTTCTTGGACGAAATAGAAAAGTATGTAACCGACTTTTTGGAGAAAAGTTGTTTGTAGGGCACAGCCTTTAGGATGTGCCGTAAATTAGCAAGGAATCTTTACGGTTCCTTGCTGCTTTTTTACCCAAAAGCACACAATTTTACAATAAAATTACAAAAATTTCAAAAATATTCATTTGTGTTAGAAAAGGTTGAAAAAATTATAATAAATAGTTGAATTGACGCAACAAATGTGATATAATAAATTCGTAAGAGGTGATGCTCGTGGATAATCAACTAAAGAAAAATATTCGTTTGATAGATTCCAAGGCAAGATATGATGAGCAATGCAAAAAACTGCTTTCCAACAAGCAGATACTTGCATGGATACTCAAATACTGTGCCGAGGAATTTAAGGAATGCACAATAGATGAAATCGTAAACTATATATCCGGTGAGCCGCAAATAGCTTCCGTAGGTGTGGATGCAGTCGAAACTGCCGAAAGCATCAAAGCACTTGCCAATGAAGATATATCTGTAAACGAAGGCAAGATTACATACGATATACGCTTCGAGGCGAATGCACCGGGCTCGGATGGTGAAATCATACAGCTTATCATAAATGTAGAAGCTCAGAATGCTTTCAAGCCGGATTACCCTTTGCTCAAAAGGGCAGTGTATTATTGCAGCAGAATGATATCTGCACAAAAGGGTATGGAATTTTTCAATTCGGAATATAATAAAATAAAGAAAGTGTATTCCATATGGATATGCTCCAATCCTCCCCAAAGTCATCGCAGCACAATAACAAGGTATAGAATATCCGAAGAGAATGTAATTGGCTCGGTTAAAGAAAATAAACAGCATTATGACTTGATGAACATAATAATGCTGTGCCTGGGCAACGGAGATAAGGAAACAGATACGGTTATCGGACTTTTGGAGACACTTCTCACCTGCAGAGCCGATAGCCAAAACAGAATAGAAATATTGGAAAAAGAGTATGACATAAAGATGTCATCAGATTACGAAAGCGAGGTGGCAGAAATGTGTAATTTGAGCGATGGTGTATACAATAACGGAAAATTCGAAGCAAAATTAGGTTCTGTCAAGAGCTTAATGACTACAACCGGAGCAACAGCGGAAAAAGCACTGGATATGCTCCAAATAACAGGTGAAGAAAGACAAATTATATTAGAAAAAATTCAGTCCCCAAACAAGTGAGTTGTTTATTGCGGCGGTAACTTTCCTGTAATGGGCGGTCATGAGAACTGCCCTAAAAATCATATGTTATGAACCGATACCGACATTCCCGATAAATCGATAGTAGATCTCAATCGGCATTACTTTGTTACCGTCCTCGTCTATCTGTTCATGGATAACGATTTTCTCAATCAAGGTATTCAGTAAAACCGCGTCAAGCTCGGTTATCGTTGTGTATTGTTCGAGTAAATCCGCAAATTCCTGTACGGATTTGCTCTGCTTTGTATAATGAGTGAGCTTTATTTGAAGCTCATTGTATCGCTCTTTTAGCTGCGCTTCCTCTTTTTCAATGTTTGCGGACATCGCGAAATACCGTTCCTCGGAAATGCGTTTAAAAACCTTATCTTCGTAAAGGTTTTGCAGGATTATATTCAGCTCGTCAAGACGCTGTTTTGTTTTCTGCATTTCCTTTTGGTAAGAGGTTTTCTCATCGTGTATTTGGCTGTCAGAACGATTAATAAACCGCTCTATGTATAATGACCTATCATTGCTTGAAAGCGCGATATGGCGGTTTATATCTTCCAATACAATGGCCTTTAAATCATCAGCATTTATTGAATGAGGTGTGCAGCTGCCTCTACCATGCCTTACATACCTGTTGCATTTATATTTCGGAGTATGATTAACGCTGTGTTCCTTTTTGTATACAATTGTTTTTCCGCACTCTCCGCATACAAGCAAACCCTTAAAGATATTATCGGGATTGGCTTCGTTAAAATGCTTCTTAACGCTGATACGCTTCTGTACCGTTTCAAAATCCTCTCGGCTGACAAGCGGCTCATGTGTATTCGGAACGGTTATCCACTCGCTTTCCGGTCTTACAATAACGCGCTTATCCTTAAATGATTTTGACGTGCGCCGCTGGCTGACCATATCGCCCATATAAACAGGATTTTGAAGAATAACCTGTACGCCGCGCTTTATCCAATCATACGGAAACTGTATGCCCTCCGTTTTCTGTAGAACGCCGTTTTTATCCCTTGTATACGCTCCGGGAGTTGGTATATGCTCCTGTTTAAGAGTATATGCAATCTCGGTGCAGGTCTTACCCTCCAATGCCATACGGTACATGCGCTGTACAATAGGAGCGTGTTCATCGGGAATGAGCTTGTGCTTATCCTCCGGCGATTTCATATAGCCGTATGGAGCGCGTCTGCCCGTGTATTCGCCTTTCAGAGCCTTTGTTCTGTACGCCGAACGAACTTTTTTGGAAATATCCTTTGCATACCATTCGTTTATGATGTTCTTGAACGGAGCAAATTCGTTCTCACCGTTATCACTGTCAATACCATCATTGACTGCGATAAATCTAACATTATGTTTTGGGAACAACACCTCGGTGTAATATCCCGTCTGCAAATACTCTCTGCCTAATCGGGATAAATCCTTTACTATGACCGTTCCGACCTTGCCTGCTTCAATCTCTGAGAGGAGCCGCTGAAAATCGGGACGGTTGTAGTTAGTGCCTGAGTATCCGTCGTCTATGAAGTATTGGCAGTTACCGAAACCGTTTTCATCTGCGTAATGTTTTAGCATTGCCTTTTGTGTCTGTATGCTCACGCTGTCGCCGTTAAATTCATCATCTCTGCTCAGTCTGCAATAAAGAGCCGTTATTTTATTATACTGCTGTTTCTGTTTCATTTTTTATTCCTTTCCGAAACAGCAATTCAAGATATTTTGTATATTACTATTTTACCGCAAGATGAGATAAAATGCAATAGAAAATGTCGAATTATTTTACAAAATATTAATAATTGCTGTTCTCATTTCTATATATTTTTATAACGATTTGTGTTATACTGGTAGTATAATATAAATCATGATATTTTACATTGAGTGGAATTTGACCGTAAATTGACAAAATCGGAGGTGTGGATCGTGAAGATATGTGATTTCTGTTCTACCGCAAAGATTCTTATGGACTTTATCGGTGAGAGCAAAAATATAAACCAAATTGATTTTATGTATGAGCTTTTTAAAGATTTTATGGAAAGCGATGAAGCCAAAGATTTCGATTTTGACAACGGACTTGTATGCCGTTGGCTGAATGGTACTGCAAAACTAAGCCCTAAAATCACAGCGTATTATTCTGCGCTTGGCAATCTTGAAGCTATGGCTATTGATATTGAAGAAAATATATTGCCTTTGTTTTATGATAAAGATATGGCTGTTACGGAACTGTATGATCTGCTGATGAGTGATACAACTGTATCTGAAACAAAAAAGCAAGAGCTTGCAGACAATTATCCATACAAAGATGATGCTGATATATCAAACTTCATTAGTAAGCTTGTCTTTTTTGGAATGGAAAGGAAATTCATAAAAAGAGATGCTAACACAAAGAAGCTGATCGCTTCCGGAGCGCTTTCTCCTCAGACAAAGGATTACATATACAGTCTTGTCCCCAAACCCTGTAAGCATTTCTGCGGCCGCGATAACGAGCTTGAAAAACTGCATACCATGTTAGAAGATGAAAACAAGATCTTTATTCAGGGCATTGCCGGTATAGGTAAAAGTGAGTTTGTTAAAATGTATGCTCAAAAATACAAAAAGGAATACACGAACATTCTGTATTTCAGCTATGGCGGCAGTTTAAAGCAAATGATTACAGACTGTGATTTCGCCGATGATAGCCTTACGGACGGCAAGAATATTCTCTTAAAAAAGCATAACCGCTTTTTGAGGAGCTTAAAAGAAGACACCTTAATAATTATCGACAATTTTAATATCACCGCATCAGACGATGAATTATTTGACGTGATAATGAAATATCGATGCAAAATATTGTTTACCACGCGAAGTCGTTTTAAGGATTATACATACTTTGAGCTAAAAGAAATGCCGCTTGAAAGCCTTTTAACGTTATCAGAATATTTCTATGCAGATACACGAAGTAATACTAATGTGGTTGAAAACATTATCAATGAATTGCACTACCATACGTTGTCGGTAGAACTTGCAGCACGCTTATTGACTTCTGGGATCTTGGAGCCATGCAGACTGTTAACGGAGCTTCAAAGCACAAAGAGCGTACTTCACACAGATGATAAAATCAACATCGTAAAGGATGGTACAAGCTCAAAAGCGACCTATTATGAGCATATCCATAAGCTGTTGTCCTTGATAGGGTTATCGGATAAAGCTGTCAAAATTATGCGCTGTATGACGCTGATACCGTATGATGGAATAAATCCGAGAATGTTGGCGAAATGGATAGGATTGAATAATCTTAACACTATAAATGAGCTTATAGAATACGGCTTTATACAAGAAAACGATTACAGAAAAATCACGCTCCATCCACTTATACAGGAAATTGCCATAGACGATACAAAACCGGGCATATCAAGCTGTATAAACTTAATTGAAGCCGTAAGGATACTGTGCCTATATCACGGTTTAGATTTACCGTATCACACGCTCTTGTTTAAAATAGCTGAGAACACAATAGATATTGCGAATAATGACGATACAGAGCGGTATAAGCTGTTTCTTAAAGATGTGTTTGCATATATGGAGAAATATGCTTACCGTTCGGGAATGGAGCTAATTATATCAGAATTGCAATCGCTTGTTGATACGAACGAGGACAAGGCTATACTGCTTGATTATAAAGCTGCGTACGAACATATATGCAATAAAAATCATAAAAAGGCTTTGCAATATGAGCAGCGGGCGGTCAAGCTATGTGAGGAAATAGCGACGGTCAATCCGCATTTAGCGGCGAATATTTACGGTAATATCGGCGGTTTGTATCACACTGAAAATCAGCTTGATAAAGCTAAATATTATATGGAGCTTGCGTATCAAACGCTTGTTGACAGCGGTATTGATTTTACTAATGACGCGGTTATTCAGGTTTGCAACTACGCTAATTTAGCTGCCAGTATGGGAGAACCGAGAAAAGCAATACAGGCGTTAAAACGCTGTGCGAACGCGGTTAAGGAATACAATTCGGAAAACAGCAGCGACTACGCCAATCTGGCGTGGGATATAGGCTGTATCTATACACAAATGCGTGATAAAGACACTGCCGTAATGTATTTTAAAACTGCACTAAGGATATATACCGATTTATGGGCAAACGAGCCGGAGCTATTGCAAATGAAGCTGACTGAGCTTAAAAATATGGCTGCGGTATACGGAGTAAACATTAAAAATTTAATATCAGCAAATTAGTAACACAAAAGTTTATAAAGTTATTGACAGTATAACAGATATTTGATATAATGCATTAAATCACACCACAATTTAAAAATCAAGGTGTGATTTAATACAGAGGTGTGACTATGATTAAACTAAATACAGAATATCTTAAACAGATATTCACAAAGTATGATTATATTATGACGACAGCTCAATTGAATTTGGAAAAACTGTACTACAGAGATATTCAGCAAATGCTAAAAAAAGGCATGATTGAAAAGGTAAAAAGAGGTTACTACCATTGGATTGAAGATAATGATTGCAAAGAAGTTGTTATTATAAACAAACTATTCCCAGACGCAATCCTCTGCATGGAAACAGCATTGTTCTATTACAGCTATAGTGACAGGAACCCTGCCGAATGGCATATAGCAATAGACAAAAATGCATCAAGACAGCGCACGAAAATAGACTATCCGTTTGTCAGGGCTTATCGAATCGAATCCGATTTGTTACTCATAGGTGAAACAAAAGGTGAAATAGATTTTACTCCGGTTCGTATTTATGACCGCGATCGCACAATGTGCGATGTTCTTAAAAACATGAATAAAATGGATAGGGAAATTTTTAATAAATCCATTCAAGGTTATGTAAAGGATCCTCAAAAAAATATTCCCAACCTTATGCGTTATGCAAAAGAATTGCGAGTTCAAAAACGCGTCAAAGATTTGATTGGAGTGTGGTTATAATGGCAGATATAGCAGCATCCGTTCTTGCAAAGCTTAAAAATAAAGCAAAAGCATCCGGTATTAGTTATCAACAGTGCTTACAGCTGTTTATGCAGGAGGAATTTTTGCGAAAACTTTCAAAATCAGGATATGATAATTTTCTGGTTTTAAAAGGCGGCTTATTTATCTATACCATTACAAATTTTGAAAGCAGAGCCACTATTGACGTTGATTTTCTGCTCCGTGGATACTCTAATTCCATAGACGATGTTAAGGGTTTAATTTGCAAAATTATTGACACTCCCACGGGCAACAACTATATCAATATGACTGCAAAAGGATTTGAGGAGATTTCTCCGCAAAGAAAGTATCATGGCGTCAGTACTCAGATTATAGGACAGATAAAAAATATACGAGTGCCTTTTAATGTGGATATAGGTGTTGGAGATGTTATTGTACCAAAGGCAGAACAACGCAAAATCAATACACAGCTCCCAGATTTTGAGGCACCTTTTATCAAAACCTACTCTCTGGAAAGCACCATTGCGGAAAAGTTCGACACTATTCTGCAACGCTTTGAGCTGACCAGCCGAATGAAAGATTTTCATGACATCTATTATCTGGCAAGGACTTTTGATTTTAATGTAGCACGATTACAGAAGGCAATTTTTGAAACCTTGCGGCGGCGCGGAACGCCCTATGATAAGGATAGCTTCAAGCGAGTTATATCCCTTGCAGATGATATAGATATGCAGAAACGGTGGAAGTATTTCTTGAAGAATATCAAGGATGATACACTTGAATTTTCTGTTGTAATTGATGAGATACAGACTTTCCTTGAGCCTGTTTTTGAGGCGATAGTGAATGAAGATGAATGGCAAAAAGTATGGAACTTTATTACCAAATGGGATAAAAAAGAAAGGAGCCTTGAATCATGAGCAAAGTACTTACTGTTGAACAGCGCGAACAAGCAGGTTCCGACTCGTATAATAGATTCGAGTATCAAGTTCACTGGATTGTATGCCATATAATAAGTAAACTTCAAGAGGATGCGGAGTGTATTGTCTTTTGCGAGTTTCACGATGATATGGCAGAATTTTCTCCCGATAATCAACAGTATCAGTTTTTTCAAGTAAAGACCAAAGAAGATTCCTCTGACTGGACTATTGCAGAAATGTCTAAACGGGAAAAGAAAAAAAGTGGTGGATATAAGAAGTCCTTTTTAGGTTTTATTTTTTATAACTATTTGGTATTTGGTGCAGAATGCTCACATTGTCATTTTGTGTCAAATAATGATTTTGATAAAGAAGTTTTGTTATGGCAGGCAGTTATTGAAGACGGCAAAAAGTTGCAAGAAGAAAACAGTGTACTATATCAAAAAATCAAAAACAGATTAAAAGATGAATTTACCAATGATATGCCAAGCAATTTTGATTCTGTATTTGATGCGTTTATACAAAATACTTTTGTTCATAAATCTGATTTGCAATTAGCGGCATATGAAAATCAAACTAAGGGAGAATTTTTCAGTCACTTAGCTGATAAGAATATTCCAACAAATACAGCTAATCTTATTCTTCAACAATTGCTAAATGATGTAAGAAAAAAGAGTAAAGAGAAAATTAAAGTACCTATTAGTAAGAAAAGCTTAGTTGAGAAAAAGGGTATCGATGTCGCTCAAATAGGCAAGAAAATTGATGGTAATATAAAAAATAGCGGAAATTACAATGCATTTCACGATTACTTAATTACACAAGCATTATCAGACAATGATATTTGTCGTATAGAAGCAGCTAAAACACTCCACGATGCAAAATGGCTTGATGTAAAAGATGTTAGATATCAAGAAATTGTAATTATTCTGCGAAAAACAATTTCTACATATTGTGAATCATTTAAGGCAAATGAGTTTAGTGGCGAATTGAAAAGATTATGCATTCAAGAATTGCAAAAGCATAATCTTCTGTCGGATTCTCTTGATAAATCTTTAATTGAGGTGTTATATTATGAGCAAAAATTTAGTTGAAACAATTAAACAGGAGCAAAATTACAAAATTTTAATCAGAAATTTGCGAAAGCAACAGGAGGAAAAAGACAATGAAAAGGCTAATGATAAGAAAACTGATAGTCATCAGTCAAAGTGAGTCTCGTTCGTTAGAGGTTCCTTTTGAAAAAGGACTTAATATTATTTTGGGCGGAAATAAAACTGGAAAGTCTTCTATTATCAAAAGCATATTTACTACTTTGGGATGTGAATGCAAAAGGGTTGAGGCGGATTGGAAAAAATTAGTTTCTACCTATTTATTGTTCTTTAAATATGGAGAAAGACAATTCTGTATTGTTCGCCAAGATAAAAAGTTTCAAATTTTTGAAAATATAAACAATGATTTTTCTTGCATCATTGAAACAAATGCTTTTCATGAATACAGCAATTGCTTAATGGATATTTTAGAAATTAAGATGCCTTGCATATCTAAAGACGGAAAACAATTCAATATAACACCACCATTGCTTTTTAGATTTCAATATATTGACCAAGACGAAGGGTGGAGCAAGATAGCTGATTCTTTTAAGAATGTTGCTTATATTAAAGATTGGAAAGCAAATACAAATAAATATGTGTGTGGATACCTTGATGATTCCTACTATGCACTTCAAGCACAAAAAGCAGAACATATACTTGAAAGAGATGATAAGAAAAAAGAATTGAACTATAATCAAAACTTTGTTTCCCGTATTACATCTACACTTACACGAATAGAAGATATAGAATCTGTTGAAGATGTTACAACAGATATTGAGCTTCTACTTGCTAAAGCGGAAGAATTAAGGAAATTACAATTTTCTTATAACGCAGAGATGACAGTTTTGGAAAATGATATATATATCAATCAGCATAAACTACACATTGTTGAACACAACCTAATAGAGACAAAAAAAGATATTGAGTATGCAATGACTCAAGAAGATGAGCTGATTTGTCCATTTTGTGGTACTATTTATTCAAACGGAATAAATGAGCAATTAAATATAACCTCGGATTATGCCCATTGTGAAAATCTTATTGCAGAGCTGAAAAGCAGTATATCTGTTGCCACAAAAGAATTGGAAGAACTTAAGAACAAGTATAACGATGTTTCTGTAGAGATTCAGTCTATTGAACAAAAAGTTCAAAACACTCAAGAGCTACTATCCTACTCTTCTTTTTATAAAAGTAAAGGTCAATTTGAAATATATGAATCTTGTAAGAGACAGTTGGATGTACTTCAAGGTGAAATAAATTCATGTGTTTCTAAAATTGCAATAACTGATGAAAAAATAAACGAAAAGAAATCCAAGGAGCGTTCCAAAGATATACGAGAAGATATTGAAAGGTATTGCCGTACATTGGCAGACGCAATTAATGTTCCAAAAACATTTATAAAACTAAGAGATTTCGTGCAGGTAATAAATCGTACGGGTAGTGAAACTCCACGATTGGTTTATATGTATCAATCTGCATTGTATCTATATAATCTGGAGAGAGCATATAGCCCATTCAATTTTTATGTAGTTGATACGCCTAATCAGCAGGGTCAAGACACTGAAAATTTGGGGTCTATTTTTAAATCGTTAGAACTATTTTTATCTGATGAAGGACAGGTTATTGTTGGAACTGAACGAGAAACCGGAATGGAAGAAAAAGCGAGTAATGTGATTAAATTAACTGGAAAACGAAGATGTTTAAACAATATTAATTATAAAAAACATATTGAACTTTTAGAAAAATTACAAAAGACTGCAATTAGTTGGGTGGCTGATAATCATAACATACAAAATGAAATTTAATCAAAGCAGTATATTTCTTGCATCATAGCCAAGACACATATAAGTATTATAATATATTTAATAATTTACCGTCCAAAGTGTTTTCATTATACACCTTGCACAATGCGATTTGTTTTCAATGTGTATTGCAAATGAAGCTGACTGAGCTTAAAAATATGGCTGCGGTATACGGAGTAAACATTAAAAATTTAATATCGGCAAATTAGTCAATTTACGCTCAATTTGCAGTCAATGAGTTTTTGCCTCTTTTCGTGTAGACTTATATTAAAGTTTACAGCGAAAGGAGGCATTTTTTATGCCACATATTTTACAGACAGCTACACTTGGCGCACCGTACAAGCGCAAGTGCGGCAATACCACTTTTATCATTTCATCGTTCGGGAACCCGAATGCAAAGAATACAGCAGAGGATTTAATCTTGCAGATACTTGAAAATCGCATAAGAGAAACTGTAAAGGAGGTTGAAGATGTTGACTGACTACATAACAGCGCATACAGTTATGCTGCCGTATATGATGTATCCGAAATTTTTGCTTACAGTGCCGTTAAGCGAAACGTCAAAGCTTGTATATATCATGCTGCTTGACAGAGCGCGGCTGTCAATAGTCAACGCCGATTACTCAGACAGTCAGGGACGGATATTCGTATACTACCCTCTTGACGATATAGCCGCCGATATTGACCGCAGCCGTACAACAGTAAAAAAAGCACTTACCGCGTTGGAGGACAACAAACTAATTTTGCGAGTACATCAAGGCATAGGACAGGCGAGCCGGATATATGTAAAAATCCCTCATGATTACAAAGGCAAAAATCTGACTGTACCGAGGACAGAAAACAGTCTTGCCGAGGACAGTTTTTTATCAAATCAAGGGCAGAAAATTGTTCATTCCGATGGCAGAAATATGCCCGGAAATAAGAATGATATAAATAAGAATAATATAATAAGAATGAGGGAACAAGAAGAACGCACTGCCTATGGCAGTTTTCTGAACGTGTTTTTATCTGGTGAGGATTATAAAAAGCTGCATACTGATTTTCCGGAGTGTGACGAGTATATAGAACGGTTGTCGAGGTACATGTCTTCTAAGGGTAAAACATATCAGAACCACGCGGCTACTATCCGAAGCTGGATATTGCAGGACAGAAACAAGCAACAAAGCAAACAGCAGACAAGAAACTATGATTGCGGAGAGGATGAAAGCTTATGAGAAGGATTGATAAAATATTAAATGGCATTCCCAAGGAACAGCCGCTGAAAGAAAATGAATATATAAATAAAACTGACGGTTTTATTTATTGTTCCAAATGCAATACGCCAAAACAGATGAAAATTGAAATACTATCTAAACAATTGACTGTACCGGTGATGTGCAGGTGCAGAAGTATTGAATACAAAAAGGAACAGGAAGAAAGCAAAAAGCGTGAGTGTATGGAATATATAGCACGTCTGCGTTCAAGCGGGTTGCATGATAAGGCTTTAAGAGATTATACCTTTGAGAACGACAAAGGCTATAATCCCGAAATGGAAAAAGCGCATAAATATGTTGAGCAATGGGACAAGATGAAGGCTATGTCGACGGGCTTACTGCTATGGGGAGGCACAGGAACAGGAAAAACGTTTTTCGCGGGCTGTGTGGCTAATGCATTGATTGACACAGGCGTTCCCGTTCTTATGACGAATTTTGCAAGGATTTTAAACAGTCTTACAAATATGTTTTCTGAGGACAGAAACGGATTTATAGACAGTCTTAATAAATACGAGTTGCTGATAATTGATGATTTGGGAATGGAACGCCAATCGGAATTTGCGCTTGAACAGGTTTATAACGTTATTGACAGCCGTTACAGGAGCAAAAGGCCGCTGATCGTGACGACTAATCTGACGTTGGACGAGCTGAAAAATCCTGCGGATATTTCAAGAAAGCGTATCTATGACAGAGTGCTTGAACGGTGTGTGCCACTGAAGATAAACAACAGAAACATACGAACAATGAACGCCGCTATGAATTTTTCGGCGGCAAAAGAATTGCTTGTTGGAGGTGATGAGCAATGACGGAAGATGAGAAGAAATTATTACAGGCAAAGCACAGGCTTGAAGAAGCAGAAGCGCGTAATCGTGTACGTGAACGTAAGGCGAGGACGAGAAGATTAATTCAGGAAGGCGCGGTTCTTGAAAAAGTTTTTCCGCAGATAGTAACAGTAGAACTTGAAAAACTGGAGGAGTTTCTGCATAGCCGAATGAGGACAGATTTTTAAACGGGTACCTATTTTGAGGGGGTTTCGAGGAGCGAAGCTCCTTCTTCTCCCTGTTAAGGGCGCACTTACTCACCACCGTAAAGGTGGTGGTACTGCTCGCTTTCAGCGGCAGACGTTGCGCCCTTGCCGGGAGCGCCGACAATCACGCAAGCGTAATTATCGGTACAGCCGAATTGCTGGAGACCACTCCCGCAAAGCATTGTTGCCAATGCAAAATGAGCACCGCTCATTTTCTCGGCTGTTTGCTAAAACCTGTCACCGACAGCTTTTAGCAAGCATGAGCTGCCGCTCATTTTCTTTTTGAAAAAAGAAACAAAAACTTGTGTCTGCATGGCAGACCATACGGAGGTGTTCAAAATAGCAATCTACCATTTTGAAGCAAAGATGATAAGCCGCGGCACTGGACGTTCCGTAGTAGCTGCTGCGGCTTATGCGTCATGCTCGAAAATCTACAACGATTATGACGGCATGATGCATGACTATACGCGCAAGCACGGTTGTGTTTACAGCGAAATATTCTTGCCGTCCAATGCTCCGCCAGAATGGCAGGATAGGACAGAATTATGGAACGCTGTCGAAGCTGCCGAAAAAGCTAAGGACAGCCGACTTGCACGGGAGCTGATTGTTGCCTTACCCGTTGAAATCGGACTTGATGAATGGAAAGCCATTCTTAAAGATTTTATATCCAAACAGTGCGTCAATAAGGGTATGTGTGCTGACGTCAGCATACATGACACCGACGGGCATAATCCTCATGCGCATATTCTGCTAACTATGCGACCGATTGATGATAAAGGCAAGTGGCAGGCTAAGACGCAGAAAGAGTATTTATGCAAACGCGGTGATGAAGAACGCGGCTTTACAGCAGCCGAGTTCAAGACTGCACAAGCTGACGGCTGGGAAAAGCAGTATCAGTATAAGGTAGACAAGAAAAAGCTGTATATGACTCCCACCGAAGCCGAACAGCAGGGATATGAGAGGGTAAGCAAAAATCCCAAAAGTACGCGATACGGAAGGCAAAATCCCATATGCGCCGAGTGGAACAGCGAGGAACAGGTCTTACGTTGGCGCAAAGCATGGGAAGGAGTCACGAATAAGGCACTGGAGCAGAACAGCATTGACGCACGCGTTGACTGCCGCAGCTTCAAGGAGTGCGGCATTGACGAGCAGCCGACTATTCACGAGGGTGTTTCCGCGCATATCATAGAACAGCGCGGCGGTGTTTCGGAACGGTGCGAAATGAACAGGCAAATAAAAGCTGATAACGCTTTGTTGCTTGAAATAAAGAAACAAATCAAAAAGCTATCGGCAATAGTTGTAGATAAGGTGAAAAAAACTGTTTTGGATTTTGCAAATACATTAGAGAATTTGCGGAACAGATATATATTTAACCGTTATGAAATAACGCAAAATGAAAACATATCCACAGAACTCAAACAGTATAACACCACTATTGATGTTACTGTTCAAAGGTATAACGGAATTGTCCAGCAGTTAGATAATAAAATTACCGAATTGAAGAAAATGAAAGCCGAGCAGAAACATTTAAATCCAATACACATTTTTCGCCATAAAGAATTGACGGAACATATAGACAAGACGGAAAAAGAAATAAAAAAATTGCAAAATCTCAAATCCGCCTTCCTTGACAAAATGAGTTGCAAATCTGAAAAAGATATTCCACAGTATAAAGCATTGCACATAAAAAATGATGATATTATTATAGAAATTGCTGCAAATAATACAGAATTAGAAAAACAATGTGCTGACGATAAAGCTGAATTTATATCAATCAAAAAGAGTATTCCGTCCGAAGATATGGTGGCGGTACAGGCTGAACGCTATACAATCCATGATGAATACACAAAATCAAATATACAAAAGCTACAAGAGAAATACGGACGTAAATACAGTTATGATATATACAAAGATGTTGAAGCTGATGTAAATATGGAACTGCACGAAAAACCATTCTCTATTCTAATGAGGTTAG
>JAGATB010000023.1 GCA_017621495.1 Clostridia bacterium | reverse complement strand
TAGAGCTGCACCAGTGAGCAATTGCGAACGATTCAGCTCGACCCCGAAAATCGCTTAGACGAAAATTACAGATAGCAAAATAGCACTCGTGGTCGGCGTAGGGTATGCTCCTTTACGCAGGGCGGATGTTTTCCTCTATCTAAGTTAGTAAGTTAAACTCCAATTTATTTTACTGCTTGTTGTGATTTGTTATATAAGTGTAGGTCATGCCTGCAACATGCCGACGAAAGCTAAGACTTTCTCAATGCTTTGGGAGAAAGTCCGAATCTTTTTTTAAATACACGGCTAAAATAATTATAATCATTAAATCCGCACTTAGCTGCAATATCACTTACAGGCAAAGCAGTTTCCTTCAGAAGCTGTTTTGCCTTTTCAAATTGCTTGTTTCTTATGAATTCTGTTACTCCCAGTCCTGTTTGCTCTTTGAAGGTCTCATACAGTGCCGTACGGCTGATATTAAGATGGGTATAAAGAGACTTTACGGTTACGGTGTCAGTGTTATCGGATATGTATTTTTCACTTTCCATTATGATTTTGTCATGCTCCGGTATGAGCATTTCATTTAGTATGATATAGCTTATACATGCCTCAAATATTTTTGCCGCAGACATTATATCCTCATAGGTTTTTATTTTTATATCTTTTGCCGCTTCTGTAAATTTGCTCTCATCAAGGTTATTTTCTTTACAGACAGCGGACACATTTTGCATAAGTACCTCCCCGGAGGGCAAATCCGATATCTGTCCGAACATTATGTAGGCTATGATTTCACCGTTGTACCTCAATGGTGCACAGCCCTCCACAAGTCCTGCATGGCAGGTGTATATAATCAGGCTGCCCTTCTTCTTACATTCATTAAAGGAACGTATATCATCCTTGGCACATTTCTCTGCTGTAATCGGATTTTGCTTCATCATACTGCAAAATGCACAGTCTCCGCAGTAGTCGGGGTAGGAGCATATCAGATTTCTGCTTTTATCAAATATTACAGTCTTTATCCCGGTAATTATATAGAAAGCCTGCATCAATTCGGTAAGCTTCTCAAAGTTAATTTTAAGTTCCATAAATTTATCCCAACTTCCGTACAAATTTACAATTTTTCAAACGTATATTACTATAATTATATCATAAAAAATTATATAATCAAGATATAAAATAAATTTATGAGGTGATTTATTATGAAAAAGCAGACATTTGCACTTTATTTCGGTAATAGAGGATTCTTTCCGGAGACTCTGATTGCCGGTGCCAGAGAAGAGATGATTCGTGCTGTATCGGATGCAGGCTTTGACTACATAATCCCGGATGCATCTCTCACACGTTACGGTGCTGTGGAGACCAAGAGAGAGGGTCAGATTTATGCCAAATGGCTCAAGGAGCACGAGGGTGAGTATGACGGAGTAATCCTAAGTCTGCCTAATTTTGGTGACGAAAACGGTGCTATTGCGGCTCTAGAGGAATGCAAAGCTCCGATTCTGATCCAAGCTTATCCCGATGAAATCGGTAAAATGGACTTTGAACATCGCCGTGACTCATATTGCGGTAAATTCTCGATATGTGATGTATTTCATCAGTACGGGCTCAAATTTACTGTTATGGAGCCTCATGTGGTTCACCCGTTAAGTGACGAATTTAAAAAGAATTTAAGTGATTTTGCAGCCATATGCAGAGTTGTAAACGGTATGAAAAAGTTTACCATAGGTGTAATCGGTGCCAGAACCACTAAGTTCAAAACAGTTCGTTATGATGAGATTACCCTTCAAAAGTACGGTATCACCGTAGACTGCTATGACCTGTCGGAGCTGTTTTATCGTGTGGATAATTATGGAGACGATGACTTGAAGGTGCTTGAAAGGAAAGAGTACCTTAAGGCGTATACAGATTTCAGCATGGTTCCTGATGATAAGATGAATACCCTTGCAAAGGTGTCTGTGGTTATAGATGATTTCATAGAAGAATATCAGCTTGATGCCATAGCACTAAGATGCTGGGAGGAAATGCAGACTGTACTGGGTATAGCGCCTTGCGTACTCCTTTCAGAATTAAATGACAGAGGAATCGTGGCTTCCTGCGAGATTGACCTTTGCTCTGCTGTGAACATGTATTCAATGCAGCTTGCTTCCGGGGAGCCCACAGCATGCCTGGACTGGAACAACAACTACGGTGATGACAAAAACAAGGTCATCCTTTTTCACTGCGGTTCCACTGCTCAGGGTCTTATGGAGACTAAGGGCAAGGTAACAGACCACAAGATGTTTGCCAAAGGGTGCCCGGGATGCGGATGGGGCAGTAACGAGGGCAGGATTGCCGCCTTTGATATGACATTCTCCAACTGTAAGACCGAGGACGGTAAGCTCACATTCTATGTGGACGAGGGTCGATTTACCGGTGAGCCTATAGAGGATGCATTCTTCGGCTGCGGCGGTGTAGCAGAGATAGACAATCTCCAGCCCAAGCTCATCACCATGGCAAAGGCAGGCTTCCGTCATCATACCGCAGTTGGTAAGGGTCATATGGCACAGATACTTAAATCTGCATTTGAATACCTGGGCTATGACATTATAAACATAGGGTGACCGCCATGAAGCTTGGAGGAATAGACGTAGGAACAACAGGCTGTAAACTTACTGTTTATAACGAAAAGGGAGATTTTCTGCATAAATCATACGTAGAGTATGAAGTAAGCAGAACAACCGGTGAACATGAGATAGACGCATCTGCCATATGGGACGGTGTCCGGACTCTTATTAAGGAGACTGCAGCAGCAGTGGGAAATATAGATGCAATAGGTGTCACAACATTTGGCGAAACCTTTGTAATGCTCGATGCAGACGATAATGTGCTTTTCCCATCAATGCTGTATACAGACCCCAGAGGTACAGAGGAAGCGGCGGAATTTGACGATGAGCTCGTCATGAGCATTGCCGGCGTTAAGCCTCATGCTATGTACAGTCTGCCCAAAATCATGTGGATAAAAAAGCACAAAAATGAAATTTACCAAAAAACAGAAAAAATCCTTCTCTTTGAGGACTATATAGTGTATATGCTTACCGGTAATAATCAGATAGACTATTCTCTGGCGGCACGTACCATGGGTTTTGATATCAGGTCATATACATGGAGCAGGGAGCTATTTAACTTTGCCGGTATAGAAATGAGCAAGCTGTCGCATCCTGTGCCCTCCGGTACGCCTGCCGGTAGGATAAGACCATATCTTGAAGCTGAGACCGGACTTAAAGGTACCATCATAGTAAACGGCTGTCATGACCAGGTGGCTTCTGCCACCGGTGCAGGGGTATTTGAAGCAGGTACGGCAGTAGACGGTACAGGTACCGTAGAATGTGTTACCCCGGTATTTGATACCATCCCTACACAAAAGGAGCTTTACAATGATTGCTATTCTGTGGTACCATATATAGAGAAGGGTAAGTATGTTTGCTATGCACTTTCCTTTACCGGCGGTGCCGCAGTTAAGTGGTTCAGGGATAATTTCGGAGACGGTATGAGCTACGAAGAGCTTGGAGATTTGATTGATAATACTCCGGGTGATATATTAGTGCTGCCGCATTTTGCAGGAGCGGCAAATCCATACATGGATTCATTCTCCAAAGCGGCATTTGTTGGAGTGACACTGGAGACCACCAAGGCAGATATGTACAAGGCAGTTATGGAGGGTGTTACATACGAAATGCTCCTTAATCTCAATCATTTAAAGACTGCAGGGATAGAACCTAAACGCTTGTATGCAACGGGAGGCGGAGCTTCATCTCCTGTGTGGCTGCAGATGAAGGCGAATATCCTTGGCGTGCCTATTACCGCACTTGATGCACCGGAGGTGGGATCTGCCGGTACCATTATGCTCACAGGTGTAGCAGTTGGCGCTTTTAAGGACATACACCATGCCGCAAATGTAATGGTTAAAGAGAAGAAAACATACTATCCTCAGGAAAAAATGAATAAAAAACATATGGAAGTATACAAGAGGTATGAAAAGCTCTATGATGCAGTGCGTCCTCTTGTGTAGAAAGGGTGTTAGTATGAAAAAATATGTAGGACATGAAATGCAGATTTACGGAGTACAGGAATATCGCCTTACAGGCGGCAAGGGTGACGGTATGCGTATGTATAGAGTACGCAATGCAAAGGGACTTGAATTTGAAGTATCTTTGGACAGATGCGCAGATATCCCCACATTGTGGCTTAAGGGCAGCAATTATGCCTATATAGCACCCTGCGGTTATGTATCACCCCAGTATTATGACAGCAAGGGTGTAGGGTTTCTTAAGTCATTTACAGCAGGCTTTTTAACCACCTGCGGACTTACTGCCGTAGGCAGTCCTTGTGTAGACGACGGTGAGGAGCTTGGACTTCACGGCAGCATATCAAACACTCCCTGTGAGAATGCATCTCATTGGATAGATGATGACAAAATATATGTTAAGGTTGTTATAAGGGATGCCTCACTGTTTGCTCATCAGCTGATATTGGAGAGAGAGTATATCTGCCCAATAAACGAAAACGTTATTTATATGAAAGATACTATCAAAAACATAGGTTCAAAGGACAGTCCCCTTGAGGTATTATATCACTGCAATATGGGATACCCGCTTCTCACAGAGAATTCCCTGGTTACGGTTCCGAGTTTGGAGGTTACATCCAGAGACGCTCACGCAGAAGAGGATATAGCCAATTGCCTTAACATGGAGAAACCACAGAGTGACTATGTAGAGAGATGCTATTATCACAAATTAGTCGGTGATACCTGTGTGTCTATAAAAAACCCCGATACGGGCAAGGGGCTCAATATGAGATTTAATGCCGATGAACTTAAATACTTTACCGAGTGGAAGATGATGGGTGAGCATGAATATGTGCTCGGACTTGAGCCGGGTAACTGTACACCCGACGGCAGGAACGTAATGCGTGAGCGCGGTGAGCTCAAGATTCTGAAACCCGGCGAGACGGAGGTATATCACCTCACATTTGAATTTACGGAGGATAATAAATGTTAGTAAGCTTAAAAGAAATTTTAAAGATTGCCGAGGCGAAGAACTGCGCCATAGGCTCGTTTAATACACCAAATTTTGAGAGTATGCAGGCTGTTATATCTGCCGCAGAGGAGCGCAAATGCCCGGTTATAATAATGCATGCTCAGGTTCATGAGGAAATGGGTCTTTGTAAGATGGAGGAGATAGCCCCCATAATGCTCTTTATGGCAGAAAGGGCGAGTGTACCCGTGTGCGTCCATCTCGACCACGGTACCGACCTTGATTATATAAGCTGTGGATTGGAGCTTGGTTTCACTTCGGTTATGTATGACGGATCTGCTCTGGATATTAAAGAAAACTATGCCAATACCTGCATTGCAGTGGAGCTTGCATCGAGGTACGGCGCATCCGTTGAAGCCGAGGTCGGCTCAATGGGTGCCAGAGAGGGATGCTCCGAAGCCGGAGAAAGCATTTACACCGACCCGGATACAGCTCTTTGGTTTGTAAAGGAAACCGGCATAGATGCCCTTGCGTGCGCTTTCGGCACGGCTCATGGTATGTATCTTACCGAGCCAAAGCTGGATTTTGAACGTGTCAGCAAAATCAAATCAATGATAGATGTACCTATGGTAATGCACGGCGGCAGCGGTGTCAGCCCGGAGGATTACAGGGAGGTAATACAGCGCGGTATACGCAAGATAAACTACTACACCTATATGGCAAAAGCAGCTGCAGAAGCTATATCCGGCAAGAGCTATTCTCAGTTCCATGACGCCGTAAATGATGCAGTGTCCGTTATGAAGGCAGATGTAACCAAAGCCATAAATATCTTTTGTAAGTAGGTTTCTGTTACCGCATCAACCCAAATATTTTGTGTAGGGAATGCATTTATGCATTCCGAAATTACAGAAAGGAGATTCCTAAAATGCTGCTAAACTTCTCAGAACAAAATCTCAACCTCACCTTTGAGGTAACGGATGAGGGCAGACTTTTGCTGCTAAACTGTTTCAATCACGAGTACACGTCGCACGAAAGTATGAAAAAATACTCCACGGCTATAGAAATTCAGTTAACCGGTCAAAATCAGAACGACCATCACGGTGCTAAGCATACGGTAACAAGCGAGAGCACCACGCTCAGGTATGTATCTCATAATTATATTGAAGATGACAAGAAGCTTGAATTCACCTTGGAGAATGATACCCTTAGAGCTAAGCTTCATTATCAGTTCTACACCGGTATATCCGCTGTGCGTTCATGGGCTGTTATAGAGAATATATCTAGTGAAAATGCAGAGATAGAATACGTCAGCTCATTTTCATTTACCGGTATAGATGCCGGTTCACAAATGACTGCTAATGAAAAGATGAGAATATATATTCCTCATAATTCATGG
The DNA here is from genome assembly GCA_017621495.1 of Clostridia bacterium. Classification (GTDB taxonomy): domain Bacteria; phylum Bacillota; class Clostridia; order UMGS1810; family UMGS1810; genus RGIG8748. Next base: position 38,053 of record JAGATB010000023.1, on the reverse strand, counting down.
GTCAGGGAGCTTGCGTGGCGTAAATACACTCTTTCTGAACTCGGTTTTGATAAGATAACCTCTTTTTCTACCAAGAGGATAAATATCACAAATACAGGTACCTGGTCTGCCAAGGAATATCTGCCTATGGGTGCAGCAGAAAACCTTGAAACCAATACTGTATTAATGTGGCAGATAGAAAATAACGGTTCATGGCAGTGGGAGATTGGTGACATTGCCGATGCTTTGTATCTCAAATTGTCAGGTCCTGCAGAAAACGAAAACCATTGGCACAAAAGCCTGAAACCGGGAGAAAAATTTGAGACTGTAAAGGCTGCCGTATGCATAGGCGAGGATTTTGATGCTGCACTTGCACAGATGACGTTATACCGCAGACTAATTACCCGTCACAACCCTGCAGACGGTAGACTGCCGGTGATATTTAATGACTACATGAATTGCCTGTGGGCAGATCCCACTACTGAAAAAATGATACCGGTCATCGACAAGGCTGCCGAGGCAGGAGCAGAGTATTATTGCATGGATGCCGGCTGGTATGCAGACGGCACATGGTGGGAAACCGTGGGGGAGTGGCAGCCCTGTGAGTGGAGATTCCCCGGCGGTATCAAGAAAGTATTTGATTATATCAAGTCAAAGGGTATGATACCCGGTATATGGCTTGAGATAGAAGTAATGGGTATAAAATGTCCCATAGTCAATCAATTTGACGATGAATGCTTCTTTATGAGACACGGTAAGAGAGTCATAGACCACGGCAGATATCAGCTTGATTTCAGAAATCATAAGGTACGTGAGTTTGCTACATCTGTGATAGACAGAGTGGTGAATGATTACGGGGTAGGCTACATCAAAATGGACTACAACATAGACGGCGGCACAGGCACAGAGGTCAATTCAGACAGCTTCGGCGACGGACTTCTGCAGCATAACCGTGCCTATGTGAGTTGGGTTGGAGAAATGATGGACAGATACCCGGAGCTTATCATAGAAAACTGCTCCAGCGGCGGTATGAGGATGGATTATGCACTGCTGGGTGTACATTCGATACAGTCCGTCAGCGACCAGGAGGATTACAAAAACACTGCGGTGATTGCTGCAAATTGCGCAACTGCTGTTCTGCCGGAGCAGGGTGCAGTCTGGTCGTACCCCAAATCAAACGGCGATGCCAACGAGGCTCGGTTCAATATGGTAAATGCCATGCTCACACGTATGCATTTAAGCGGAGAGATTGCCGGGCTGACCCATGAGCAGTTTGAAGATGTAAAAACCGGCGTGGAATGTTATAAGAGTTTACGCAGTCAAATCCCGGATTTCGTACCATTTTATCCCCTGGGATTAAATAGCTTTGAAAAGCCGTGGGCATGTGTAGGTTACAGAGCACATGAGGATATGTATATGGCTATATGGAGACTTAACGCAGAGGAGGATACCATTACTATACCTGTGACGATGCAAAACCCAAGGATTATATATCCCTCGGCATCAGCCTGCACCTTGCAGTGCTGTGACGGCGAACTGCGTATCAGATTAAATGACAAGTACAGTGCTGTGATAATAGCAAATACTCTTGTCTGAATTATATGATAAATTGAAGTTTATGTGCCGTAGGCACATAAACTTCAATTTATCTCTTAAACAAACACCGCATTTACACCTATTTACTTACCGGAAATGATAGCACACCAACAGCAGTCATGATAAGAACAATACCCACAGCAGACACCATGCCAAATCTGTCACCATAAAAACAGATGCCTATGATGGTAGCGGTAAGGGGCTCCACGCATGCCAGTATAGAAGCCTTGCCGGCGGGTACATATTTAAGACCCAGTGTGTATAGGGTGTAGGGGATAGCTGCCGATACTACTCCGGTACCCAGCATTATGATAAGTGTGTACCATAGTGAGGTTGTATTTACAGAGATTTCTGCCATATGGGGTATATCACATATAAACAGTGCCCCTATGGCAGCAAATATAAAAGCATAGGATGATACAGTTATCGGCTCGTATTTTTTCAGTATGAGCTTGCCTATGATGCTGTAGAGCGCATATGAGAATGCGGATAAAAGTCCGTAAATGAGACCTACAGTGCTTATATTCACCCTTGAGTCCAGACCGGATATCATCACTATGCCTGCAAAAGCCGCCATAAGACATATTATTTTTCGTTTGGTCATCTTTTCCTTGTAAAACAATGCAGACATCAGTGTAACCATCATAGGTGCAGTATACAGCAGAATTGATGCCAGAGAAAGCGATGAATGTTTTATTGATTCAAAGTATGTAATGCTCATTGTCAGTATGCTGGCAATTCCTATAAGTACGAACTGCCACATATCTTTAAGCCTGATTTTCAGCTTTTTAAAATTAATAATTATAAATATAAATGCACAGGATATCAGTCGTATTGCGGAGCTTTCCAATGAGTTAAATCCCATGGCTGTAAGCTCATTTGCAAATATTCCTATACATCCCCAGAATATCCCTGCAGTTATTATAAACAGTGAAGATAATTTTTTCATAATATTCTTTCCTAAAAAACTGAGCCGTCTTATTAAAATGTTAAATCAAACAATTAATAAGACAGCTCTTTAAATTTTATTTCTGTATGAGGCTCTTACCTGTCATTTCTGCAGGTACATCAAGCTCCATTATATCTATAAGAGTAGGAGCCAAATCGGCAAGTCTGCCTTCGGAGAGCTTCACATCACCTATGCCTGCCGCTATAAGCGGTACTATATTTGTGGAGTGAGCGGTAAATACACTTCCGTCTACAGGGTCTATCATCTGCTCTGCATTACCGTGGTCTGCTGTAATGAGGATAGCACCACCCATAGCTATTACCTTATCGGCAATCTTGCCGATGCATTCATCCACTGCTTCCACAGCCTTTACTGCAGCTTCCATTACGCCTGTATGGCCTACCATGTCGCAGTTAGCATAGTTTAAGATTACCAGGTCATATTTGTCTGAATCCAGCGCTTCCAAGAGTTTGTCTGTAACTTCGTAAGCGCTCATCTCGGGCTGCATGTCGTAGGTAGCAACCTTAGGGGAAGCTACGAGGATTCTGTCTTCACCCTCATACACCTTCTCTACGCCACCGTTAAAGAAGAATGTTACGTGTGCATACTTCTCTGTTTCTGCAATTCTGAGCTGTTTCATACCTCTTGCAGCGATGTATTCACCCAAGGTGTTTACCAGTGTCTGAGGTCTGAATGCCACGTGTACGTTGGGCATATTTGCATCATACTGAGTCATTGTCACATAGTATGTGCTGAAGTATTCTCTTTCAAAGCCGTCAAACTCGGGGTCTACCAAAGTTCTGGTAATCTCTCTGGCACGGTCGGGGCGAAAGTTAGCAAATATCACACTGTCATTTGCACCGATTGTGCCTGTGGGCTTGCCGTCTGTGAGCACAACTGTGGGGATTACAAATTCATCAGTTACATCTTTTTCATATGAAGCTTTAACTGCTTCGTAGGGGCAGGTGCATTCTTCGCCTACGCCCTTAACCAATGCGTCATATGCTTTTGAAACTCTTTCCCATCTGTTGTCTCTGTCCATAGCATAGTATCTGCCGCTTACTGTAGCAATTTTACCTACGCCGATTTCGTTAAGTGTCTTGTACAGATCGGATATAAAGTCTGCACCGCTGGTGGGGGATACGTCTCTTCCGTCAAGGAAGCAGTGTACGTATACTTTGGTAAGTCCCTGTCTCTTTGCAAGCTCTGCCACAGCTGTGATATGGTCTATATGGCTGTGAACTCCGCCGTTTGAGAGAAGTCCCATTATATGAAGCGAAGAATCATTGTCTTTGCAGTTTTTGCATGCAGCGAGGAATTCTTCGTTTTCAAAGAAATCACCGTCTGCTATAGCTTTTGTTATTCTTGTAAGCTCCTGATAAACTATTCTTCCGGCGCCTATATTGGTGTGACCTACCTCGGAGTTACCCATCTGACCGTCAGGTAATCCTACATCCATACCGCTTGCGTGGATTGTGGTGGTGGGGTATGCCTTGGTAAGTCTGTCAAGGTTTGGTGTAGCTGCCGTGTATACTGCATTGCCCTCTGTGGAGCTGCTCATGCCGTAACCGTCGAGTATAGCCAAAACTACAGGTCTCTTAGTCATAATCTTTCATCCTTTCATTGTCCGATATTAGTATGCTCAAATCAGCTGTTAACTATAACTGAGAAATCGTTAGCCTTAAGGCTTGCACCGCCTACAAGACCGCCGTCGATATCGGATTTAGCGAAGAGCTCTGCAGAGTTACCTGCATTTACACTGCCGCCGTACTGAATGATGATTTCTTCCGCTGCATCATTTCCGTATACGGAAGCTACTGTTTCTCTGATTTTAGCGCATACTTCCTGTGCCTGCTCACTGGTAGCAGTCTTACCTGTGCCTATAGCCCAGATAGGCTCGTATGCGATTATGCACTTTTTAACCTGGTCAGCGGTAAGTCCCAAAAGAGCAATTTTAGTCTGGAGAGCTACGAGCTCAAATGTGATGCCCTGTTCTCTCTGTTCCAAAGATTCACCTACACAGATTATCGGTATGAGGTCATGCTCAAATGCCTTTAATACCTTCTTGTTAACGGTTTCATCTGTTTCGTTAAAGTACTGTCTTCTTTCAGAGTGACCGATTATTACGTATTTAACACCCATCTCTGTGAGCATGTTGGGAGCTATTTCACCGGTGTAAGCACCGCTTTCTTCAAAGTACATGTTCTGTGCACCAACTTCAATTTCGGTGCCTCTTACAGCTTCCAGTGCATTTGCAAGGTTGGTGTAGGGTACACATACTATGCACTTGTTTTCACTTCCTGCTACCAGGGGCTTAAGTTCATTAATAAGCTCAGTTGTCTGAGCGGGGGTTTTGTTCATTTTCCAGTTTCCTGCAACTACTGTCTTTCTCATAATTAAATCAAATCCTTTCAATATTTATTCATACAAACAGGCTGTAAAAAAGCATAGTGACTCTTTTACAGCCCAATATTTTTCAATTATTTATCGTTAAGTGCAACGATACCGGGGAGGTCTTTGCCTTCGAGGAATTCGAGGGAAGCACCACCGCCTGTGGAAATGTGGCTCATCTTGTCGCCGAGACCTGCCTGGTTAACAGCTGCAACACTGTCACCGCCGCCGATGATTGTGGTAGCATCGATTTCGGAGAGAGCCTTTGCAATTGCGTTAGTACCCTTAGCAAATGTAGGCATTTCAAATACGCCCATAGGTCCGTTCCATACTACAGTCTTAGCGTCCTTGATAGCGTCTGTGTAGAGAGCGATTGTCTTTTCACCGATGTCGAGACCTTCCCAACCTGCTTCGATACCGCCTCTTTCAACTGTTTTGTGTGCAGCATCGTTGGAGAATTCCTGTGCTACAACTGTATCAACGGGGATAAGGAGCTTAACTCCCTTAGCCTTTGCCTTGTCCATCATTTCTCTTGCATAGTCAAGGTAATCTGCCTCAAGGAGAGAGTTACCAACTTCTTCACCCAGAGCCTTCATGAATGTGTAAGCCATACCACCGCCGATGATAAGGGTGTCAACCTTCTCCAAGAGGTTGTTTATAACGGAAATCTTGGAGGAAACCTTAGAGCCGCCCAGGATAGCCACGCAGGGTCTTACGGGATTGTTTACAGCGTTTCCGAGGAATTCTATTTCCTTCTGAATGAGGTAACCGCATGCAGCAGTATCCAGGTACTTTGTAACACCTACATTGGAGCAGTGAGCTCTGTGTGCAGTACCGAAAGCATCGTTTACGAATACATCTGCCAGTGAAGCCAATTCTTCGCTGAATGTGTCGACGTTCTTTGTTTCTTCTGCTCTGTATCTTGTATTTTCAAGCAGTACTACGTCGCCGTCGTTCATTTCTGCTACAGCTTTCTTAGCATTTTCGCCTACTACGTTGTCATCAGCAGCAAAGATAACATCCTTGCCGAGCTTTTCGGAGAGCTTCTTTGCTACAGGAGCAAGTGAAAGCTCGGGCTTGGGTTCACCCTTGGGCTTGCCCATGTGTGAGCAGAGTATAACCTTAGCGCCATTGTCTATAAGGTACTTGATTGTGGGGAGAGCACCGTCAATACGTGTCTCGTCTGTGATATTTCTGTTCTCATCGAGGGGAACGTTGAAGTCACATCTAACCAATACCTTCTTACCGCTTACCTGAATGTCTTCAATAGTCTTTTTGTTCATGAAAATTCACCTCAAATAAATATTTTAATTAATTACATATAAAACTATTTTATAATATTTTTCCAAATTTTTCAAGGTCATTTTAATAAAATACCTCGTTCTGTATAACTATATATCAAAAAAGTATAACACTTTTGTAGTATTTTACTTGCCTTGAAATATTACACCCCAAGCTCCGGGACCTGCATGGATACCGATTGTGGGTCCGAGGATGGCAATTTCATAGTCTTCAAAACCGGTCTTTTCCATCAATGCCGCTTTTACCTTTTCTGCCTTTTCCGGGTCGTTTGCATGCATTATGGCGATAGTCTGGGGTTTGTCATGGTCTGCCATCTCATTTACTATGTCAGCTACCTTGCCGATTACCTTCTTTTTACCTCTTACCTTCTCTTTGCTCATTACCAATCCTTCTTCTATTGATAGGATGGGGTTTATGTCAAGTACATTTGCCAGTATCTTAGCTTTGGAACTGATTCTTCCGCCTTTTTGCAGATACTCAAGGGTATCGGGAGCGAATATTACTCTGCAGTGCTCAAAGCGGTCTTCAAGGTAGGCTATTATCTCGTCTTTGGATTTGCCCTCCTGTGCCAACTTGGCAGCTTCGATTACATACAGTCCGTATCCGTACGAAAAGCTTGAAGGGTCGAGAATTGTTATATCCGCATCGGGATTTTCGTCCATTATTTCATTTGCTGCAAGGTGAGCACTCTGATTGGTACCGCTTGCTCTGCCGGATATTGTTACATGAATTATACTGTATTCGTCCGAGAACTTTTTAAATTCCTCCATGTGTTCAACAACTGTTATCTGTGCTGTTTTTGGTATTTCATCACAATCGGGAAGCATGGTAAAGAACTCAATTGGATTTATGTCATACCTGTCTTTATATTCTTTGCCATTTATCGTCAGGTTAATTGGCATCAGATGTATACCGTACTTTTCAGCAGTTTCCAGTGAAATATCCGAGGCTGTGTCGGTCATTATTTTAATTAGTTTCATAGTATTATCCTTTCTTTACCATTCAAATTTAGTAAGTGCACCCTCTGTCTCCAAGTCAAAGAAATCGTTTTGCCTTAGTGCTTCGTACACAATAATTGCTACGGAATTAGACAGATTAAGGCTTCTTTGGTTATGACCCATTGGGATTCTTATGCATTTATCCTTGTTGTTTTTAAGGAGCTGTTCATCCAACCCCTTGGTTTCTTTGCCAAAGAGGATATAGTCTCCGTCTTTAAAGCTCACATCGCAGTAGCGGTTGAGGCTCTTGGTGGAGGCATAGTAAAAGTTACCGCCTTGGTTTTTTTCAAAAAATTCATCTATGCTGTCATACATGGTTATATCCAGTGTGTGCCAGTAGTCCAGCCCGGCTCTCTTTAACTTTTTGTCATCAATTTCAAATCCCATGGGACCCACAAGGTGAAGCCTTGCACCGGTTACGGCGCAAGTTCTTGCTACGTTGCCCGTGTTCTGTGGTATTTCGGGCTCTACCATTACTATGTTAAAACTCATAATTTTTATCCTTCTTGCAAGCTTTTGGCAAAAATTGCTATTCTTTCGGTAGCTTTGGTTATCTGCTTTACGCTGTACGCATATGACACACGTACAAAGCCCTCGCCGCTTTCGCCGAATGCAGTTCCGGGTACCAGGGCAACCTTTTGTTCACGAAGAAGTCTTTCGCAGAATTCCTCCGAGGTAAGTCCCGAGCTTTTTATGCATGGGAATATGTAAAACGCTCCCAATGGTGAAAAGCACGGATAGCCCATTTTGTTAAAGGCGTCTGTTATCACCTTGCGTCTGTCGTTGTATTCCATAACCATCGACTTCACGGAGTCCTCGCCGTTTCTCAGAGCCTCAATCGCCGCATACTGGCTTGTGGTAGGGGAGCTCATTATAGCATACTGATGTACCTTGGTGAGCTGCTTGGTAAGAACAGCAGGTGCCATCACAAATCCCAGTCTCCAGCCTGTCATGGCAAATGCCTTGGAAAATCCGTTTACTACTATTGTACGTTCCTTCATACCGGGCAGTGATGCTATAGAAGTATGCTTGCCGCTGTATGTGAGCTCTGCATATATCTCATCGGAGAGTACCATTATATTCTTCTCTTTAACTACCTCTGCTATTCTTTCCAAATCATTCTTTTCCATAATAGCACCGGTAGGGTTATTTGGGTAGGAGAGTACCAGCAGCTTTGTTTTGGCGGTTATCTTCTCGAGAACTTCCTCTGCAGTGAGTTTGAATGCATTTTCTGCTTTGGTCTGAATGGTTACGGGTACACCGCCTGCCAGTGCAGTACAAGGCTTGTAGCATACAAATGAAGGTTCGGGTATTATAACCTCATCTCCCGGAGAGAGCACTGTACGCATGGCAAGGTCTATGGCTTCACTGCCGCCTACCGTTACCAAGACTTCGTCCGGAGTATAATTCAAATCAAATTTGCGTACATAGTTACAAATTTCTTCTCTTAATTCCAAAAGTCCGGAATTTGATGTGTAGTAGGTCTGACCTTTTTCCAGAGAATACACACCGGCATCTCTTATGTGCCAGGGGGTTACAAAGTCCGGCTCACCCACACCCAGGGATATAGCATCCTCCATGGTGTTTACTATATCAAAAAACTTTCGTATTCCCGACGGCTGCATATTTGCTACCGTAGGACTTATAAAATCATTAATATTAAATTCTTTATTCATCATAATGTTATTACCTGCCTGCAATCTTTTTCGTCATCATCAAATATGATGCCATCATCTTTGTATTTTTTCAGCACGAAGTGTGTACCTGTGCTTATAACCGATTCCATGGGAGCCAGTCTGTTTGCCACAAAGAGTGCTACCTCCTTCATGGTCTTACCCTCAATTATTACCGTAAGGTCAAAGGCACCTGCCATGAGATAAACCGACTTAACCTCGGGGAACTTGTATATACGCTCGGCAATTTTGTCAAATCCTTCGCCTCTTTGAGGTGTTACCTTGAGCTCTATCAAAGCAGTCACAAATTCCTTGTTGGTCTTTTCCCAGTTAATTACACTTTTGTTTCTTAATATGATATTTTCCTTGCGCAGCTCGTCAATTTGGGCGGCGACCGCGGCAGGAGTAGAGTCTGTCATCAGCGCTATCTGCTCAAGCGGAGTATTGCAATCGTTTTCCAAAATTTCAAGAATTTTCTGCATCATGGTCATTACCGTCCTTTTTTAATTAATCATGTATTTGCTGTAAAACTTGCTCATTACGAAACAGTAGGGAACGACGCCCTCGTCGTTCCGTATGCTCCGCAATTTCGCATAAGCATAATATCATTAATAGTATACCACAAATAAATGGTAAAAGCAAGAAAATTTATCCTGAGCACTGTACGCTTGTTTAATACTGAACACAAATGATGTTTCTCTTGTAATTATTTTTTGGTCTTTTGGAAAAAAAGGCGATAAATTCCACTTTATCGTAAGAATTTTATATTGACATTTTGGGACAAACAAACTATACTTAAAATATAAATTTAAATAGGTTGGTGTTTAAATGTCAAAACGGAACAAATATTATAAGAAAATATATCGAATGGTATTTGGAGTTATATTTGCAATTTTTTTGATTGTTTCGACAATTATTTCTTTTAGTAAAATTCAGAGTTTAAAAGATGATTTTATGCAAGAACACAACGAAATCCTGAATCACACTGCAACTGAAATAGAGGAGACCATTGATGTAGCTTACAGTGTAAGCAGAAATGTTTTAAGGGATGAGTTGTTAATTGAATATTGCAAGGAGGAAGAAAAAAATCATATTTACATGCTACAGCTTTCAGATAAGATGCTTAAGAATTGGTATTCAATTTTTTCAAAAAATAATTTTAATATGGGTGTATGCCGTTATGAACACAATGCTGTAATACGTCCGGGAAGCATAAGTACGATAGATGATTTTTGGAATGAGATTAATGCTTCCGCAAAAGACAGGGAAAGAATTGAGTCATATGCTGCCGACGATAATGCAAAAAATTGGAAAAGTGCAGTATCGTTTTTTACTGAAGATGCAGTTGGTATAGCACATTTTGTAATTGTAACAAAGGATGCAACCAATAAAGAAGTGCTTTTTGTTATTGATATAAATTTGGATAAGATAATTAAAACAGATTCCAATGTAGAAGGATATATTATTCAAAGTAAAAATGCAATATATAACAGCTCACAATATGTAGAAAAGTTTAATATAGAAGACATCGGCAGCTATAATCAGATTTCAACAAGTACTTATGGTTCAGAGGATGCGGTCATGTTTGCGGCAACATCAGATGATTCCGTAAGAAAATATCTTTATGCTGTTGATACATCTTTGCTGCATGAAGAATATTATGGTGCTATATCTTTATTTTTGTTTTTCCTTACTATGAGTTTTCTGTTATCGTTATTGCTGGCTTTTTTTGCCACAAGATATTTGTATGGACCCATAAAAAGAATTTATAATATTTTCTCGGAAAAGGATTTTGATGAGAATGCGTTTGATAATATTCAAGTGACTCTTATGGAGAAACGAAAAATTGACAAGAATCTTTTCTTAAAAGATATTTTGCTTGGCAAATTAAAAGAAGATACATCTTCGGAATTGCTGCGGCATTCGCTGCACTGGCTTAAAAGTGATATTGAATTTATTATGTTTGAGATAGTAAATTATATTGATATGCAGTCTAAATATGAACTTTGCGACATGAACGAAAGAATAGAAGCCGCAATAGACATGGTCAACAGCTTCTCAAATGAAATTTGCTTTGAAATTATTAACATGGATACAGGAAAATTTGTATATCTTGGAAAGCAGACAAATGAAGGTCTTATAGAAAATCTTAACACAATACTGTATAAGATAAGTGAAGAAACTCAGCTTAAGGTCGTAGCTGTTGCAGGAAAAGTTTCCGATGTTTCACAGATAAGCACAGCATACACAGATGCATATATGCTGCTTGAAACAAGTGAATTCGTATCTAATCGCCATATATTCAGGTTATCGGAAAGCAAAAAGATAGAAATGCAGCTGTATTATTATCCTTTGGATTATGAAAAGATGATTATTCAATATACGGTTAAGGGAGAAATGAAAAGCGTTGTCGACTTGCTTGATGAGCTGCTTAATGAAAATTTGATAAAAAGAAATCTTGAGGGCGAGGCCTTGATGAGATTCTTTTATGCTATTATTGCAACAATAGGAAGAATACTGCAAATAATAAAGAAAGACGAGCAGGAGGTGTTTGGTGAAGGAAAAACCGTTTATTTTAAAATGAAAATGTGCTCAACCAAACAGGAAATGCGTCAAAGAATAATTGAAATGTTTACTGCACTTTGTGACAATGTGATTTCACAAAAAAATTCAACGGACATTGAATTTGCGGAAAAACTAAAAGAGTATGTTCATCAAAATTATAATAATGATATTTCTTTGCTTGATTTATCACAGGAGTTCGGTCTTTCCGTAAATTATATATGCTCGCTGTTTAAAGATGTAGTTTCGAGGAATTTTAAGGATTATCTTAATATGTACAGAATAAACGAAGCAAAAAAGCAAATGCAGGCGGACGATGCCAAAATATCTGAAATTGCACAGAATGTCGGCTTTAACAGTGCTAATACATTTATTCGTTGTTTTAAGCGTTACGAGGGAATAACCCCTAAGCGTTTTATGGAATTGAACACAGAAGAATAAAAGAATATGCAAAACTTAATTTTTGCACATCGTTTGGAAAAAATGCTCATTGATTTGGAGAATTGCAGTTGATATAATTAAACTGTAACCGGTCAATGAGCATTTTAAATATGCTCAATTTTGAAAATTGATTTATAAACAATGAATGAGGAGGATGAAGTTGAATGAATGAAAGATTTAAAAACTTAAGAAAAAAATGTATTGCTGTTATTGCGATTGCTGCGATTATTGCTTCCGGTTCCGGTTGTGGCAAAAAAGAAACCGCAGAAATTGTAAAACGTGAGGGAAAAGCCACATATCCTGTTGAGGCAGAGACCACACTTACTTATTGGTGTCCTTTGCCTGCCAGCTTGGCCGACAAGGTAAAGGATTTTGGCGAAACTGAATTTGCAAAAGAGCTTGAAAAACGTACAGGAATAAAGGTGAAGTATATACACCCTGTTGCAGGACAAGAGAGCGAGGCATTAAACTTATTTATTGCATCCGGAGAAATGCCCGACATTATTCAAACAAACTGGCTTGGACAAACCGGCGGACCGCAGTCATTCATTGACGATGATGTAATTATCGAACTTAACGATATCATGGAAAAAAATTTGACCCATCTTCCTGCATATCTTAAAGAAAATCCGGACCTTGACCGTATGATAAAAACAGATGAAGGTAAATACTATTGCTTCCCCGCAATTGTCTCGGACGAATTGTTGATGACTACCAATGGTTTTATGATTAGGAATGACTGGTTGAAAAAGGTTAGTATGGATGTTCCGCAGACTATTGATGATTGGTATGAGGTACTGACAGCGTTTAAAAACAAATTGGGTGTTGAGTCACCGCTTTCGCTTATGGCAAGTCAGATAAGCAATTTTGCAGGTGCCTATGGCGTTTCCAATACTTTTTATATGGATGACGGTAAGGTAAAGCTGGGACCTGCCGAGGATGGCTATAAGCAATATCTGATGACCATGAAAAAGTGGTATGACGAAGGATTGCTTGATAAGGATTTTGCAGTCATGGACATTAAACAATATAATTATAACATATTGAGCGAAAGATCCGGAGCGACACATGGTGCCGGCGGTGGTCAGTTAGGATATTTTTTGAATGCATTTAAGGATAGCGGCAGCAGCTTTGATATTAAAGCAGCACCTTATCCTGTGCTTAAAGAAGGAGACCCTATTGAATTTGGTGCAAAAAGAAGCAAGTATAATTCATCTGCTTCTGCTGCAATTACAACCAGCTGTAAGGATCCCGTACTTGCTGCATGGTGGCTGGATTATTCATACAGCCTTGAAGGTCACATGCTTAACAACTTTGGTGTAGAAGGCGAAGATTATGAGATGATTGATGGCTATCCGACCTACACTGAGAAAATCACCAACAATCCCGACGGACTCAGTATAATTCAGGCAATGTCCATGAATATAAGAGCAAATAACTCGTTCCCGATAATTCAGGACAAACGCTATATTGAACAGTATTATGAACTGCCTCAGCAATTGGAAGCTCTTGAAATCTGGCAAAATGATTCTGAGCTTCATGCCATTCCGCCGGTAACTTATACAAGTGAAGAAAGTTCGGAATATGCCTCCCTGAAAACGGAAATAGATGCATTTATAGAGACGAACACCCTTAATTTTATATTGGGCAAAAGAAGCTTCAAAGAGTGGGATAAATATATTGCCGAGCTTGAAAATTTAAATTATAAACGAGTAATAGAAATCATTGAAACAGCCATAGACAGATACAGCAGCAGATAGCAAATTTCATTTGGAGGTCAACCATGAAAAAACAAATTGTGTCGAAACACAAAAGTTATAAATTTTCTTCAGAAAATATCAAAAAGGATATTATGCGTAACAAAGAGCTTTATCTCATAATGATACCGGTAATTATTTTTTATTTTGTGTTTTCCTATTTACCTATGTATGGAATTATAATAGCATTTCAGGATTACACTCCTGCAAAGGGTTTTATGGGGAGTGAATTCGTAGGTTTAAAGCACTTTATTGATTTTATGACCGGGAACTCTTTTTTAAAGCTGTTAAGAAACACACTCAGGATCAGTTGTGCTAATATTATTTTTGGATTTCCTATGCCAATAATACTTGCGCTTTTAATAAACGAAGTCAGAAACAAGCGTTTCAAGGGTATTGTTCAGACCTGTACATATCTGCCTCACTTTATTTCAATAGTGGTTGTAGCCGGTATGATTAAAGACTTTACGGTCAGCACAGGTCTTATCAATGATATCATTGCATTTTTTGGCGGAGAACGTGTAACCATGCTGGCAGAAACTAAGTACTTCACGCCAATATATGTAATATCCGGCATTTGGCAGGAGGCAGGTTGGAATACTATTATTTATCTTGCTGCACTTACCGCAATAGACAAAGCTTTGTATGAAGCGGCTACAATAGATGGTGCCGGTGAAATGCGAAAGATGTGGCATATCACTCTTCCGGCAATCTTGCCCACAATTGTTATTCTGCTTATTATGAAGATTGGCTCAATGCTTAACGTAGGATACGAAAAGATAATTTTATTGTATAATGCCAGCACTCGCGATGTTGCTGATGTTATTTCAACATATGTTTACAGAAGAGGTTTGCAGGAACGCAGCTGGAGCTTCAGCACGGCAGTTGGTCTGTTTAACTCTGTTATAAATGTGACTCTGCTTATATTATCAAACAAAATAAGCAAAATGATAAACGGTTCCGGCTTGTGGTAGGAGGGCAGTATGAAAATTAAAGAAAGCTTTTTGAGAAAATTGTTTATAGTTATAAATACTTTACTGTTATCAGTTATTTCAATTGTTATGCTGTATCCGTTAGTTTACGTATTGTTTGCTTCATTAAGCAACTCTGTAGAACTGATGTCATATGGTGGGATTTTGTGGAAACCTTTGGGATTTAACTTTGAGGCTTACCGCAGCGTCAGTGAAAACCCCATGATTGCAAGCGGATATATTAACACATTGATTATTGTAGGCGTTTCGCTTTTATTGAATATTGTGCTTACATCGATTGCAGCATACTTTTTCTCCAGAAAAAATGTGCTCTTTCAAAAACCAATATTCTTTTATGTGATTTTTACAATGTATTTTTCGGGCGGTATGATACCTTTCTTTCTTACAGTAAAGAATTTGGGATTGTACGATTCACGGTGGGCAGTAATTCTCCCTACAGCAATAAGTACATACAATATGATTGTTATGAAGACGTCCTTAGAATCAATTCCGGACAGCCTTGAAGAAGCAGCAAAAATTGATGGAGCCAATCATATGCATATTCTCTTTAGAATTGTAATGCCCCTCTCATTGCCAATTCTGTCTGTAATGGTGCTCTACTATGCTGTTGCACATTGGAATGCATGGTTTAATGCTATGATATTTCTACAGGACAGAAACAAATTTCCTTTGCAGCTTATTCTCAGGGAAATTCTCATTCAGAATAACACCGATCTGATGAATCAGGATGCAAACGAAATGGATGCACAGGCAATTTCAGAGAGTATAAAGTATGCAATAATAATTGTATCAACACTTCCTATACTTTGTGTGTATCCGTTTTTGCAAAAGTACTTTGTAAAAGGTGTCATGTCAGGGGCAGTAAAAGGGTGAGTGCGTCCTCAAATTACTTATACCCAATGAAAGGAGAATTTGTATGCGTAAAAAATTGCTTGCTGTATGTATTTTAATAACATATATGATTTCCTCTATTGCATGTGTACACGCAGCTTCTTCGCTTACTATGCTTACTGTTAATGCAGACATAAATAATGATACCGGAAAAGTAAACGTATACGGAGAACTTAACAGTATGCTTTCGGATGTTGTCAGTATCGCTGTCTTTTATCCGGAGCACAGTGCAGATGATTTTAAAAACGGCACTCCCATAAATGAAGTGGTTGCTTTGATGGCAGAGATTACCACCCAAAATGGTGAATGGAGGCACGAATTTTCGCTTACCGATACCATGCCGTCGGGCTATTACAGAATTTACGCAGGTTCAGATGTTTATTCATATAATGAACTTTATGATGAAGTCTATTTCCTTAATTCACAGAGTAAAGCTGATATTGTTGCTAATTTCAATGTAGCTGAAAATGAAATTGAAAGTTTGCGAAATTCATTTAGAGAATATAAGGACATTCTTAATATTGATATAAGTTCAGATTGGGATATGGTCGGTAACGATATATCACTGTGTTTTATCAAGTTGAGAGAAGCGTTAGAAACCGGTGAGTTTAAGAATTTTTCTGATATAAAGACATTATACGAAGATGCGGCAGAAATATATGACTTTATGCAGATTGAAGATGTGACGGCACTTGATGAATATCTGGATACAAATGCTGCTGCAATCGGATTTGATACTCAAAATGCAGATTATAAGACTTTTAAAGATGACATACTATCTCAGGCATTGTCGCTTATTCTATCTGCCGAAACCGAGTCGTATGTGGAAATATATAAGTCTCTTTCCGATTATCTCACGAGCAAAACAGTGCTGTATTCCGTAAATAATGCTGCAAAGTCAGAGATGGATGCTTTGCTTAAAAAATATTGTGATGTAATTAATATTTCCGTCACGGGAGATTATGCTAAGTTGGACAGTATCGAGGTTGCAAAAGCTCTCTTTGAGAAAAATTTTACATCCTTAGCAGATATAAAGCTTGCATTTGACAATCGTGTAGAAGCACTGACAAAAGAACAAAATACAACCTCTGCTAAGAAAAATACATCATCCGGAAGCGGCGGAAGCTTCAAGCCCTCTGTTCAGGATACGGTAACAACAAATCAGGTTCAAAATACATTAAATTCAGTAGAAAATATAACATCAGAAGGTTTTTCTGATGTGAACACGGAATTTTGGGGCTATACTTCTATTATGTCTCTTGCTGAAAAAAACATTGTAAATGGCTTTGAAGATAATACATTCAGACCGCAGGAACATGTTACAAGAGAACAATTCCTCAAACTTGTGGTATCGGCATTTGAAGATATTCTTGAGGAAAATACTAAAGAAATAGGCTTTAATGACGTTGTAGAAAAAGATTGGTATGCAGAATATGTTTACCGTGGAGTCAGAGCGGAATTAATAAACGGAATAAGCAGTGAGCTTTTTGGTGCAGGAGAAACAATTTTACGTCAGGATGCAGCAGTTATCCTTTATCGTGCTCTAAAGCCCGAAATTAAAGATATCAATATCTATGGAGGATTTAAGGATAATTCTGATATCTCCGAATATGCTAAGACAGCAGTATATACTCTGTATAATTGTGAAGTTTTAAATGGCAGCGATGATGGTTTATATTATCCACAAAGCAGTCTTAGCCGTTCGGAGGCTGCTCAACTCATATACAACGCAATGAAATTCTGTGGATATATAAACTAATATTATACGAAAGGAAATAGTTATGAAAAAATTTGCTATAAATATTTTTATTTTAATTTTTACATTAAGTGCAATATCAACCCCGCTTTATGCAGATGCTGCTTCCTCTCGTATGTACAGCAATGATATTTTTGAGATGCTGACTTCTCTCGGACTTTTGGAGGAACAATTCGTTATGAGAGAAGGAAATATATCACGGGCTGATTTTGCAAAAATGGTGCATGCCCTTTCCGGAAGTATGCAATATGATTCGACCCAACAGATTTTTAATGATGTTGAGGCTGACGATGATTCGGCTGCAGCTATTTACTCTTTGTACTCACGGGGTATAATTAAGGGTAATGGTGATGGATACTTTTATCCGGAAAGATACATAACCCTGATTGAAGCTGTTAAAATATGTGCTTCGTTAATCGGATATTCTGAACTTGAAAATGACATGGGTGGTTATCCGCAGGCGTATATTACTGCCGCTGAAAAATCAAGACTTACAGATAATGTAGGTTGTGGCTTTTACGACAATTTGGACTACAAAGGCGCCTTGATATTATATTATAACACATTGACTGCACATTATCCCAAGCAGGAGAGTTATGGAGCTGAAGCAAAATATACTCTTGAAAATGAAGGCACAGTCCTGAATGATTTCTTTGGAATTTATGTTGCCTCCGGAGTAGTATCATCAAACGGTTTTACCTCGCTTACGGGAAATAATATATGCCCCGATGACAGAATTCTTATCGACGGAGAAAGTTACAGATTTGAGAATGGTGTACCTCAGGATATACTTGGAAGATATGTTGATGTGTACTATAAGGAAGTTTCTCCTACCAAGCGCGTATTGTACTTTGAAGTGAACAGAGATATGAATGCCATATCTGTTATAGAAGTAAATGATATATACTATGATGACAAGGAATTCTCACGTACTTGTTTTGTATATGAAGACGAGGAAGGAATCCGCAAGAAGATTAAAATTGACGAAAATGCAGACTACATACTCAATAATAAAGCATATGTTGAAATGCTTGAAAATGATTTGAGAATCGAAAACGGATATTTTACACTTATAGATAACAATTCCGACGGAAAAGTCGATGTGGTGGAAATCAAAAGCTATGAAACATATGTTGTAAACGGTATAAATCATATAAGCGGTGAAATATATGATTATTTCGGGAAAAATCTTAAAATTGACATTGATAAGGCAAAATGCAGATTATATAACAATCAGGGCGAAGAAATTCAGTTTGACAAAATTGTTAAAGGCTGTATCATCTCAGCTGCGGTAAGCTCAGATGGAGAATATGCGGAAATTATAGTGTGCAATGAGTATTTGAACGGAAGCATAGATGCGTGCGACTATACCACTGACAAAATCAGTATTAACGATACATGGTATTCTGTTTCTGAGACACTTATGAACGATGTCAATTCGGAGAACAGCATAATCGGTAAGTCAGTGCTGGATTTGGGTACAAAAGGTCGTTTTTATCTGTCTTTCGACGGAAAGGTTTCATATGTTTCAATAGAAAATACAGCTTTGGAATACGGCTATTTACTTTCCGGGGAAAACCATGGAAGCTTGTCAAAGGTAATTAAGTTAAAGATTTTTACTCAAAAAGGCGAAACTGTAATATACGAATGTAATGATAAGCTAAAGACAAATTCAGGAAAAATTGATTGTATTGATTTATTGGATGATATCAACTTCATAGACAACAATATCATCGTTCAGCAGCTTGTCAAGTTTTCGCTTAACGGTGCCGGTAAAATTAATGAGTTGTATTATGCAGAAACTGCTGAGAATGATTATGAAAATGTTAACTTTTACGGCATTTCCGGGACTATGGCACATCGCAGTGCCGCCAATTCGTTTGATGATTATGCAGCGTCTCAGGCAACCATGTTTGTAATTGAAAAGAGAGAAGATGATGGCAGTGTGGATGAAGACGGACTATATATTGGTTCTGCATCTTCGCTTCCCGATGGTGATAAGTATAATGTAATGCTGTATGACTATGGATATTGTCACGTACCCCATGCGATTGTTCTTGAAGATTTGGATACAAAAGTTAATTATACGAATCAGCTTCTTGTTATAACCTCTGTCAGACAAGCTGCTTATGAGGACGATGTCAGAACTTTAATCCGAGGTTATCGCAACGGAAGTGAGACAGCATATTATCTCGATGATAATGCAGAAGCGGAAATCCTTTGTCCGGGTGTTGATACAGTTAACCTGAAAGAAGGGGATATAATTCTGCCTTATATGGATAATAATGGCCATATTGTAGAGTACGCCCTCATATTCAGTGCTTTGGATAATACTTCTGATGAATTTCAAAAATTTATTAAAGGCTCGTCGCTGGGCGGTGAACTTGCCGTTACATACGCAGAGGTATTTGATATTGAGGATGCTGCTATGGGAATTTATTATAACGGAGCAATCACCGGAATACCGTTTTCTTCATCCGGAAAATGGTACGGTTATAACAGCGATGAACGGGAGGGACGAAGGGTTTATGCAGCGTCACCGAATTACATTAAAACCAAACGTTCACACGGCACAGGCTCCAAGGTTCTGGTAGTCACAAGAAGAAATCAGGGCATAGGAATAGTTATTGTAGATTAATAATGCGGAGGAACACTGATATGAAAAAATTTTTTCTGTATTCACTTATGATTATGACCTTTTTCGGCGTTGTCAATGTTTATGCCGCCGAAGGTCACAAAGCAGGCATCCGAATATCCTGTGACGACATAAAGTTTTATCAAGTGGATGAAGATACGCAAACCCCGATTGATGGTCCTGTTCCCGGAGCTGTAAAGGTTGATGTAACATTAAGTAACTACGGTGATACTGATGAGCAAGTTCTTCTTGTTGTGGCTTCGGTTAATAAGAAAACAGGTATATTTGAATATGCAGAATCAAACAGTGCCCTGATATCAGCAGGCAGCAGTGCGGAAAATATATCTGCAAGTGTTATTTATCCCAATACTTCAGATTATGAATACAAGTATTTTTTATGGGATAGTCTGAAACGAATGATTCCCCTTGGCAACAAGGCACCGCTTGCACCTACTGAAATCTCTGTAGAGGCTACAACTACCAAAATTGTATTAAGCTGGCAGGGGGCAGAAGACGATGTTGAAATAAGTAAATATAATGTGTATCGGAATGATGAGCTTGTTGCTTCCACAGCAGATGCATTGTACACAGACAGCAACTTGATAACCGGAGAAGATTTTTCCTATAAGGTAACTGCTGTAGATGAACTCGGTGCGGAAAGCAGCTTGCCTTTGACGAAAGAAGCGAATACTTTGTCTGTCGCTTCCCTCGACCTTACCGACAACTATGACGGAAGCAGCTCGGGAAAATGGACCGGTACTTTAATGAGCATAACCGGAAAGGAGAGTGCAAATATAGACACTGCTTTTCCGCCTACAGCAGACAAGGCAATTTCCTGGGGAACAAAGGAAGATATAAGCGGTGCCGTCGAGGATTGCTTATGTATGACTGTATCAGCTAAACTCTATGTTAATCTTGAGGCTGATTTGACACAAGCCTCTGATAAACCCGTATCAATTATTCTTAAATATCTGGACAGTGATGCTAAAAATTTGATTATTGATTACAAGGATATTAACGATAATACAAAACAGGTGAAAATCGCAAAAACAAATACCGGTTTATGGAAAACAGCAGAATTTGTTATTGAGGATATGAAGCTTGATAACAGCTATAATGCATCCAAACCATCTTGTTTCAGAATTAATAACAATGTTGCAACAGCCACACCGCTCTACTTGGCAGAGATTAAAGTGGCATTGGGGTATGACGGAGAAATATCAGAATCGTCACATTCCATTTGAAAATTAATATGCATTATTATAAACTATGTTTCCCTTTGAAAGGAATGATTGAAATATGTTAAAAAGGACGATGCCTTTTTGGAAAAGAGTAGCAGCATGTGCTTTGTGCCTTGTATTCAGCTTTCAGATGATTATTTCGGCAAACACATTTTTTACATTAAAACTGGAAAGCTCATTAAATAGGGAAGAAGCTTATGCAACCTTTGGAAGTACAGGCAGAGAAAACGGCTTGAAAATAAAAATAAGCAGCGTTTCGTCGGCAAATAACTATGCACTTTACTCAAGCTACAAAGGAAGAGAATGTATAGAAACACAAGGTGCAAGCAAGTACATAGCTGTAGATGTTGATGACAGCTATGTACTTGCTGATGATAGAAATGTGGCAATTAAGATTTCGTATTTTGATGAAGGTTGGGATATTTTCGGACTTGTATATAAAGGAACCGGCGGTACGCAAACTCTCAGAATACAGAAGAATGCTACAGATACATGGCGTACGGCAGTAATCTTGATTAATGATGCTGTGTTTGATAATTCGGATATACATGGAAGCGACTTCAAAATCAGAGGGTGGGAGTCAAATAAGCCCTATGTCAATGAGCACATTTCGGAAATTGCAGTTATAAATCTTGATAACATAGAGAGCGAACAAAGCTTGCAAAAGCGGATTTTATACCACGAAACAGAGGGAGCAATTCTTTCTAAAATTGGAATAATTGAGGCAATCCGTTCCGATAAGAACGATTATGGCCTTTCGCGTCCGCTTACACGCAAAGAGGCTGTTCGTACTGCTATACAAATAGTCTACGCAGGCGATGAAGAACTAAACAATGCAGTATGCACTGCAGATGATGTGGATGATGAGTATGATAATTTTATAGGCTTTGCGTTAGATAAAGGTATAATATCGTACAAGACTGATTCTCTGGTAGGCGCTGATGATATTATAACCATGAGGGAACTGATGGAGATATTTGCCCGTGCGAATAATATTGAAATCAGTAATGATGTTATTTTTGATTTAGAACAATACGGACTTATAAATAACTTAAGTAATCCTCTGCCTCAATATTTGGGTGCAACAATAAACAGAGGAGCAAATATTGGTTTGTACACAGAAGAGGTTACGTCATTGGACAGCTATGCCTATGTTGATGACCTTGCCGGTATAGCATACAATCAACTGAGTATTAATTCCCCAGAGGGAAAAGCCTATATTGCCGAATTGGTTAATTCAGAGGTAATATACAGTACCGACGTAATTAATTGCGGTAATCTTGCTTTGCTGTACAAGTATTATGAAGCAGCCGGATTCAACCTGATAGAAGAAAGCTATGTTGATTCAAAGACAGGAATAACTGTCAATACAATCGGTTTACCCGGAACTCATACCGTATCTATGTATTCATCAGCATCATCCTGTGCAGACGGCAAAAATATTTTGGTTACTACAGCAGTTGATTACCAAACCGGAAAAGGTTTAATGGCAGTGTATAATACCGAGACTAAGGAAACTACCATATTAAACAATAAACCTACCCCGTATTTTGGAGGTGTAATGGCACCAACTAACGAAGCATTCTATTATTGCGATGATGAAGTTTATTGCTATGACGTAAAAAACGGACAAAACAGGCTTATTGCTCAAAACATAGAGGAAGGCAAAGTGTTTTACGGTCCGCCCGGTGTTACCAATGATGCAAAATATCTTTCGTTGTACAGAAAGTCTGATGAATCAGACAGATTACCGAGAAATATTTATAAGCTTAACATTGAAAGCGGCGAAATGAAGGAAGTCATGACTCCTGAGATGACAAAAACATTTCTTGAGGCACCGGTAAATCATATTGACCATGTAATAATAAATCCCGTATATGATAACGAATTCTTTTTCTGCCGTAACTCGGGCAGCATTGCAGACAGAATGCATATGTTTAACAGTGAAACAGGAAAAGAAAGAATATATGTACAGTCTCAGACAGATGAAAACGGCAAGCTTGAAGAATATACCGGTCACGAAATCTGGGCATTTGACGGTGAGGGAATGTATTTTGTACGGTACGGTCAAAGTATACCCCAGCCAACCGGACTTATGTGGGTTTCTCTTGACGGTGAAACACTTATAAATTATAACAATGATTACTCGTATCTTCATATGGGTGTATCATTCGATGGAAATCAGCTTATAGCCGATACCCCAAACCAATTTGACGGTGAAAACTGGAACAGCAAGATAGTGCTTGTTGATGTTGATAAAGAAAATTCCACAAGCACCAGCCGACTGCTTACAGAGATTAATAACTGGGGAATGCATCCTGCTCACAGTCATCCGGCAATTTCCATTGATGGAAGCAAGGCACTGTTTACCCTCAGCGATCCCGAAGAAAACAATATTATTAAAGTTGGCTATATAGATATTGAGAACCTTCCGCCTATAGACCAGAAGAATAGTGTTGCTTCAATTGATTTTACAGCTGAAGAAAAACGAAATGGTATTGAGCCGCTTACCAGCGGAGGCTTTGATCGCACAAATAAGTATGATAAGGATTGTATTTTGCTCGAAAAGTCAGCTAAGATATATTTTGATGTATCGCCTGATTTTGTAACAAGCAATGACAATGTTGTTACTATTGAAGTAGGATACTATGACAACGGCACAGGAAGAATAGATATTGATTATAATACCTGCAATCTCCAAGAAGACGATCCCGGATTGCGTGACAGTAAAAAATACTCCTGGTACAGGACAAACACCAATAAATGGGTCACTCATACCGTAACATTAAAGGATGCAGGCTTTAGGAATGCAATGTTCCTGAGTGATTTCAGACTTAATTCTGTGGGAAGCTCCACTGCAATATATATTGATTCGGTCAGGGTTACGTCCGGTGCAAATATGCCGGAGAAAGCAGTTGAAGAAAATTCAGTTGAAGACGTAAGCACAATAACTGCATTCGGTTCGGATAAAAGCAGTATGATAACCTTGGGCGGAAGATATGATGTTGCCAATGAGCTTTCGGAGGATGGCGGCAGTTATGCAGTGCTTTCTGATGATAGCGATATATCATTTACTCTTGCCAATGATATTGAAGTGAAGAATAACACCAACATAACTCTATTGGTTGAGTATTTAAACAATGGCAGCGGAAGTATACCCATACTTTATAATTCTTCATATGCCTATCCGGGATTACCAAGCTCGGAAGATTATAAAGAGGTAAGCATAAAACGAACAAATTCAGCAACCTGGGAGACAGCAATGATAACTCTGACGGATACTGAGTTTGCCGGCAGACAGTTCGATGGAGCAGATTTTCGCATTACATCCAAAAACAGCACCCTGCCTATATATATCAGACAGCTTAAAATAGTTACAAGTGAGGAATAGCAATGAAAGACATAATTTACAAAATAGCAAACAGAACAACCAATATGAATCATAACGTGGATAAATCCTGTAATTGGGATTGGGGTCCCGGAGTAGCAATGTTTGGTCTTGTCAGATTTTACGAAGCAACCGGTGATGAAAGCATTATTTCGTATGTAAAACACTTTATAGATGAGTGCATAGAGCTGGCATACATGCGGAAAAGCGTAAACACCACCGCTCCGGCAATGGCTTGTTTTAAACTATATGAAAAATATGGTGATGAGCGATATATAAATATATGCCGGGATTATGCAGAATTTTTGATGAATGAGGCTTCTCGTGAAGAAAACGGTGCAATTGAACATTCACTCATTACACGCACTAAAGTGGGCGAAGTATGGATAGATACAGTGTTTATGGCAGGGGTTTTCCTTGTTAAGGCAGGAGTAGTTTTGGGTAATGACGAGTATATCAAGGAAGGACTTAAGCAGTTTGTTTTGCACATTAAGATTTTGCAGGATGAAAACGGCTTGTTTTATCATGCCTTCAGTCATAATACTAACAGTCATATGAGCGGCTGTCTGTGGGGCAGGGGAAACGGTTGGTTTGCTGCCAGTGTTGCAGAAATAATGAAATTACTCTCAGATAGAGAATTTCCTGCTGAGAAAGATATTATTCTTGACGCATTAAATAAACAGATGACTGAATTGATTAAGTTTCAATGCCACAATGGTATGTGGAATACGGTTTTGACTGATAAAGATTCGTACAATGAATCCTCTGCTACAGCTGCCTTTGCCTACGGGATTTTTGCCGGAGTAAGAATGGGTTATCTGGATTCAGACTTACTGCCGGTTGCACAAAAAGCACTTGAAGCAATTATCGCTAAAACAGGGGATGACGGACGCGTGTATGATGTAAGCCACGGCACCGGAGTGCGTGATACAATCGACGAATATAATTTAATACCCAAAGAGAATATAATGCCCTGGGGTCAGGGACTTACTCTTATGCTTCTGTCGGATAAATTGTATGGTATATGAGGTGTGCTATGAGACAGTATGAAGAACAAATTGAAAAGCTTCTTTCTCAAATGACATTGGACGAAAAAATCGGACAGCTTACTCAAATGGGTGCAAATGTGTTGTATGGAGATATTTTTGAGGCCAATACAGATTATATAAAACGAGGTGAGATTGGTTCATTTATAGTCGGGTGTACACCCACACAGCTCAATGAACTTCAAAGAATTGCTGTTGAGGAAAGTCGTCTTGGCATACCTCTGCTTTTTGCAAAGGATGTTATACACGGATACCGTACGATTTTTCCCATTCCCATTGCAGAGTCCTGTACTTGGGACATGAATCTTGCAGAAAAAAGTGCATATGCAGCGGCGAAGGAAGCCTCAGCTTCAGGCTTGCACTGGACATTCTCACCCATGGTTGACATAGCCCGAGATTCACGATGGGGCAGAATTGCTGAAGGAGCTGGAGAGGATACATATCTGCAGTGCAGAATAGCAGAGGCAAAGGTCAAAGGTTACCAAGGCGATGATATCGCAGACAGAGACAGGCTCATTGCCTGTGCCAAGCATTTTGTTGCTTACGGTGCTGCTATAGGCGGCAGAGATTATAACTCTGTAGATATGAGTCTTGAAACTCTGTATGAAATATACCTTCCGCCTTTTCAGGCAGCAATTGATGCAGGGGCAGAAAGTGTGATGACGGCTTTTCATGATTTTAACGGAGTCCCGTGTACGGGAAATGAATATCTCCTAAAGACTGTATTGAGGGAAAACATGGGTTTTGACGGAGTAGTAATAAGTGATTCGTGCTCCGTTCGTGAATTGGTTGTTCACAGGATGGCGCGGGATGAGGCAGAGGCTGCAAAATATTCCATAACTGCCGGAACCGATGTCGAAATGCACACAACAACCTATCGTGAAAATCTAAAAAAGCTTTGTGAAAATGGCGAGATAGATGTGCGTATTGTGGATGATGCGGTACGGCGTGTACTCAGTTTAAAATTCCGAAAAGGTCTGTTTGACAACCCATATGTGGACGAAACCAGAGAGAAAAAAGAAGTTTTTACAGCAGAAAATCTTGATTTGGCATTAAAGATTGCGCAGGATTCGATAGTTCTTTTGAAGAACGAAAATCAGTCGCTTCCGCTGGCAAAAAACATTAAAAAAATTCTTGTTGCAGGAGCACTTGCTTATTCAAAAGAAGATATGCTCGGATGTTGGGCGGCATGCGGTAAAGCAGAGGAGTGTATCAGTATTTATGAAGGTATAAAAAATCGCTTTGCGGAATGTGAAATATACAAAGCAGAGGACATTGATGATGCGGTAATTAAAGCAGCAGCTTGTGATGCAGTTATAGCGGTTGTCGGTGAAACAAGAGATATGTCAGGCGAAGCAAAGAGCAGGGCAAGTCAAAAGCTCAGCAAGGAACAGAGCTTACTCTTGTCGGCACTTTCCCATACAGGGAAAACATTAATCACAATTGTAGTAGCTGGCAGACCTCTCGTGCTTACCGAAGAAGAAAAACTTTGCAGCAGCATGATTATGGCATGGCATCTTGGAACACAGGCAGGCAATGCGTTAGCCAATATACTTGCCGGCGATGTTAGCCCATCCGGAAAACTGACAACAACTTTTCCATCTGCAGACGGTCAGACACATATGTATTATAATCACAATAATACAGGTAAGCCTGCACGTGATGACTTTTTTGCAACAAGCAAATATATTGATGCACCAATTAAACCGCTGTATCCTTTTGGATATGGATTATCATACACAACTTTTAGTTATAATAATCTCAAAATCAATAATAAAGACCTTCGTGTGGGAGAAAAGCTTTACGGAAGTGTTGAAATAACCAACACCGGAGATTTTGATGGGGCAGAAGTGGTTCAGCTATATATATCGCAGCTATATGCAAGAAAAGTACGTCCTGTACGAGAACTGAAATGGTTTAATAAAGTTTTTATACGAAAAGGCGAAACAATCAAGGTTGAGTTTGAGCTTGATACAAGTACTTTTGGATATTATAATTCATCAGCAGGCTATGTAAATGACGGGGAAATGTTTAAAATAACACTTTCTCCTTCAAGCGAAGGCGGTCTTGAAGATATAATTAATTTAATAAAATGAGGAGTGTAAAAAGATGAAAAGAACAAAGAAAAAAACAGGCAAAATTTTATCATTAATTGTTTGCATTGCAATGCTCATGACTTTTTTGAGCAGTTATCGGGTGCTTGCCGAATATGACGGTGTAGCAGTAGGTAATGCAACAGAGATGTTGCAGGATGGCTCATACACAGTAAGCATTAACATGAAGAATAACAGCGCTGCTGAAGCACAGGCAATTTTAGTTGCGGCTGTATATCAGAACAATTCCCTGTACTCTGTAAAGAGTCACAGCCGGATAATTCCGGCAGAGCAAAGTGCTGACTTTTCCGCTTCGGCAGAGCTACCCGAAAGCGGCAGCTACACTTATAAATATTTCACCTGGAATTCACTTGATGATCTCAAGCCTTTTGTTAACGGCTTGCCCACAGACGTTGAGAACACTATTGTTAAGACCACCGGCAATACATGTGCATATATCACTTGGGATGTCGCAGAGGATGATTATGCGGTAGCGTCCTATAATGTATACAGAGATGGAGCTTTGGTAGGTAATTCCGATACAACGTGCTTCTATGATGCAGGCCTTGAAGACGGAGAAGAATATATCTACAGGGTTTTTGCAGTAGACAACAAAGGCAAAGAATCAGAAAATGCCCTAAAGTGCTATGCACGAACCTCAGATAACTATGCAATTGATTTTGGAATAAACAAAGCCGATAGTGCACCTTACTGGTCCAACGGTCCGATTTCTGTACCCGCACAGGAGATTTCAAACGGTACAGTGGAAAGTACAACATACGAGGGAGTAAACTGTGTCAAACTCGGCAGCTCTTCAAAAATTTACTTTAAGCTTCCCGCATTTATAAACAACGGCGACGGAACCAAGATTCAGATGATAATAACCTATTATGAGCCCGCTTCAGCCAAAAATTTGAATCTTCAATATTCATATTATAATGCAGATGGTACAAGTGTAGGAGAAAATCCCACACAGTCAATGAGCATAGGTTCCAAGGATATTGACCGAAACAGATGGAGAACACAGGTAGTTACATTGGAGAACTCAGCCTATGGAATATATTGGGACAGCAAAACCGACCGTGATTTCAGAATAAACAATCAGACAGGTTTGGATATATATATCGCAAATGTGGCTTTCGTTAAGGATAACACACTCCGGGCAGCCGTACTTGATGCAAATAGCAGCTGCAATGCGTCCAATAATATCATTCAGACAAGTGTAAGAACAATAACAAATATCAATGGTGTAAATGCATATGACATTTGCCGAGAAGAAAGTACTGCTCCAAAGCTTGATGTAAGAACAACAAAGGGCTATTTTTCAGACAATACATCCGTTCGGGCAAGAGTTGGCATTACATATTATGATGCGGTTCCGGTAGAAGGAAACGGCAACAGATTATTTGTTCAGTATATGTCCGGAGATAACGAAGCGACTGCAGACCTTCCTTTTGTAAACTACACAGGAAGTGAAGAATGGAAAACAGCATATTTTGATATTGACGATTTATATACAGGCGAAGGCAGCGAATGGATGATAAGGGTTAACAGTACCGGAATAGCGGTTGGTGAACATATGTATGTTTCCAAAATATCAATCGTGGATACTGACTATACATACAGAGCAGAAAATCCAACAATTTTCCTTGCCGGTGACAGTACCATGCAGAATTACACTGCTGCTTCTCCCAATACATATGGTTGGGGCGGTAAGTTAGCAGATTATCTTACTGATAGCGTCAATGTGACAAACTACGCACTTGGCGGTCAGAACACATCAGAATATCTTGATGGAGTAAGCATTAGTGATGATAATCTTATAATAAGTACCACAGATACAAATTGGAGAATTGAAAAAATCTTAAGTCAATCCAATTATGGGGATTATGTTTTTGTACAGTTTGGTCACAATGACTTGGGAGACGGTATCACTACTTCCGTATATAAAGAAAATCTTGAAAGATTTGTAACATACGTTCAGAGATACGGTGTTAAACCTGTATTTTTGACATCTATCCCCAAACATCAGTTTGAATCTGAGTACGTATGGTCAGAAGATGAAATTGAACCCTACAGAACAGTCATGAAAGAGACTGCAGAGGAACTTGGCATTCCTGTTATTGATATTGCTTCCGAAATGGTGGCACTTTTCCAAAAGCAGGGTCAAACAGCGACAGCTTCTATGTATAACATTGCAAACGATGATAACGTACACCTTGTTGAAGCAGGTGCTGCATCCACTGCAAAGCTGGTGGCAAAATATCTTGACAACTATACCGGAGACAACGTGATTTTAAATGAGCTTAAAGCATATGTTGATTCATCTTCTTTGCAGGATGCTGAGTTGACAGCACCCGAAAACCTTACAGTAACCGCCGAGAAGGCAACAAGTATTACACTTTCTTGGGATAGTGTTGATGGTGCTTTAAGCTACAATGTATACAGAGGCAATGATTGTGTTGCAACAGTTTCGCAGACAACATATAAAGATGCCAATCTAAACAGCGGCACAGCTTATACTTATACCGTAAGTGCAGTGAATGATTCATCGGAATCCGAAAAAAGCTCGGCTGTTACAGGAACAACCAGAGTTGTTGCAAGCCTTGAATTCAATTTGGATACAATTAGATTTACTTCTGATGAAGCAGGATATTTTACCGGAAACTTAATTAGTGTAAATCAAAGTAATAGCATTGATGCAACAAGTGATGTTGACGGAAATCTCATCTATGGATTTGACACCAAAAACAAAGTTATAACACTTGGTACTTTGAAAGCGGAAGATGCTGTTACAGAAGTTCCATGTGTACTCATTAATAACTCTGGTGGAACTGCTAAAATGCAATTTACGCTTGATGAAACGGTTACGGCATCCAAAGGGGAAAATGATGATAATCTTTGGGTTGTAATTACATATTACACAGAAAATGGTTCAGGTGCAAAATCCGGAAAGATAGAATATGTAAACTCGGATAATACAAGCACCGATGTTAAGTTGCCCTTAAACTCAGGATGGAATACCGTAGCTTTTGAATTAGAAGGAACATCTCAGGGTATTTCGTACAACAATTCTGTCAATAATTTCAGAATTAATCCTCAGGATGCCGGAGTATCCATGTACATTTCCAAGATAGAAGTAACAAGAGGTTATGAAGCAGGACAATGACTGTTAGAACCAAAACAGACCTATGAAAATACGTCTGTATCACAGACCGGTGCGAAAATCGCAGCCTTCAATGACGAAACTGTATTTATTCTGCAAAGTGACAGTACGGGAATTGGAACAATGCAAATTAAGACAGTCAACGAAGAAGTATCCGATTATGCTGTACGAGTTGTGTATTATTCTGATGATAATACCAATGTAGAACATAATCTGTACGTAGAATATGTCTCAGTTTCCGACGATGTATCTGAATTGGTTAAACAGCGTGCGCTGATAACCCAAGGAGACGTCGGAGAGATGTATGCTGAATTTCGATTGAAAAGTGTGTCAACGGAAGCAAACGAGATTGTATCGGATATCACACAACAGCTTACAAATGCAATACCTTCACAAATATACATAAAACGAATAGAAATTACTGAAATTTCAAACAATTGATTAAAATGCTTTGCCACACAAAATAATATGCTTGTGTGGCAAAGTAGCTTTTATGCTTGATTAATAACATAATGCAGGTGATTAAAATGAAGTTTATAGGCATAGATATTGGTGGTACAAAATGTGCCGTAGTCCTTGGAAATGAAAAGGGAGATATATTGGAAAAACATAAATTTTCTACTGCATCCTATATGGAAACTTTAGATAAGATTCTTATTTCGGTTGAGCAATTGGGAAAGTGCGATGCGATAGGAATAAGCTGCGGTGGTCCGCTTGATTCAAAGAAGGGAATAATTATTTCGCCTCCTAATTTGACAGATTGGAGAAATGTAGAAATCGTAAAAATTCTTAATAAAAGATTTAATGTCCCTGTATTTTTGAAAAACGACGCTGATGCAGGTGCATTGGCAGAATGGACATACGGAGCCGGCAGAGGTACGGATAATATGATTTTTTTGACATTTGGAACCGGAATGGGTGCCGGAATGATACTTAACGGACAGTTATATAGCGGTACTTGTGATTGTGCCGGTGAAGTGGGTCATATCAGAATGAGCGATACCGGACCAATTGGATTCGGTAAAGCCGGTTCGTTTGAAGGCTATTGCTCCGGTGGTGGTATTGCTCAGCTTGGGGAACTTTATAAGGCAGATAAACTGCTTGCAGGAAAAAGCATTACATATCATGACTCAATCGGTCAAATAACAGCAAAAAGTATTGCAGAAGCGGCAGAAAAAGGTGATAAGGATGCACTGGAAATTTATTCTCAATGCGGTAAGATTCTTGGTAAGGGTTTGGCAATATTGATTGATGTACTTAACCCACAAAAGATTATTATAGGAAGTATATTTCAAAGATGCGGCCATCTCATGCGCAGTGAAATGGAAAGGCAGATTGCAAACGAGTGCCTTGAATATACCAAAAATGCTTGTGAAATTGTACCTTCGCAACTTGGTGAATCCATAGGGGATATGGCGGCTATATGTGTCGCTAAGTATGGCATGAACAGGCAATAACTCAAGGAACAGTCATTTATTAAACAGTTTATAATACCCCTGCCCGAAAAACGGGCAGGGGTCAATTCATTAATCCAGATTTTCATTTATCACAGACCATATTTTACTCACTTCAAGCCCTCGTCTCCGGCTTGCCACACCGGCGAGGCTATGGTCGTTTGCCAGCTGCACACGCTTGGCTATGGTATCGGAATTTTCCAGCCAGAATATGCAGGTTTTGTTTCCGCTTTTCCATGATATCTTGTATTGTCCGTCACTTTCCATATATGTGTAGGTGGGGTTATTCGCCTGTATCAGGTCGTATGCCGTCTGCATGCTTATTGCCTTGCTGGAGGTTACCTTGGTGCCCGTAACCTCAAAATATCGCATATAGAAGGGTATTCCCAGCACCAGCTTGTCCGCACTCACTTCATTCAGTGTTTTCTTTATGGAATCCTCTGTCCAGTCCAGACTTGCCACAGAGCCTGCGGTTTTGCTTGAAGCGTAGTATTCGTCATATGCCATTAGCATTATATAATCCGCATTGTCACACAGAGCATCACGGTCATTACCGTCCTTTTTTAATTAATTATGTATTTGCTGTAAAACTTGCTCATTACGAAACAGTAGGGAACGACGCCCTCGTCGTTCCGTATGCTCCGCAATTTTGCATAAGCATAATATTATTAATAGTATATCACAAATAAATGGTAAAATCAAGAAAATTATGTGCGGTTTTGAAGTGGTTTTGAAGTGGTTTTGAAGTGTACTCTTTATATTACCCCAATAAAACATCACTTATAAGCATAATGCAAAATCCCGCCAAAAGCCCGTATGTTGCACCTCGCTCACTTCCATGTGCATGAGTTTCGGGTATCATCTCATCACTTATTACATACAGCATAGTGCCTCCTGCAAAGGCAAGAGCAAAGGGCAGTATAGCCGATGCTATGCTTACAGCAAAGTAGCCTACGAGAGTTCCTGCTACTTCCACAAGTCCTGTTAACATGGCGCATATAAATGTTTTTCGTGCAGTTACGCCGGATGCCAGCATAGGACCTATGATTACCATACCTTCCGGTATATTTTGCAAGGCTATACCTCCGGCTATCATAAGTGCCTGTGACGTATCACCGGAGCCAAATCCCACGCCTGCAGCTATTCCTTCGGGCAGGTTGTGTATTGCAATGGCTGTGACGAACAGCAGTACCTTGCTTAAATTAGTATTTTCATGTGCTTCTATATCTGCACCCACAAGCTTGTGAAGGTGCGGTACCAGCTTATCAATAAGATTGAGACAAACCGCACCGGCAAAAATACCTGCAATTGTTATTAAGAGACCGTATTTGCCACCGTATTCCACAGCGGGCAGTATGAGTCCCAGCACAGCTGCCGCCAGCATAACTCCCGCCGCAAAAGACAACACAATGTCAGAAAACCTGTGTGACATTTCTTTGAAAATAAATCCAATTACAGCACCTATCACCGTCGCTCCGCCAACCCCAAGAGCAGTGAGTAATACCATTTCCATATTATCGCCTCCTGATATACTTATATTGTACCATCTAAGC
Source organism: Clostridia bacterium (assembly GCA_017621495.1). Classification (GTDB taxonomy): domain Bacteria; phylum Bacillota; class Clostridia; order UMGS1810; family UMGS1810; genus RGIG8748. Next base: position 4,190 of record JAGATB010000023.1, on the reverse strand, counting down.
CACATTTTGTAAACCTAAAATTTATTTGTTATTGCATTAATTCTGTAAATGTGGTAGAATAAATACTGTTTTTTACTGCGTTGCGAGTGCCTTAATAGTTGCTTCATAAAATTAAGAAATCCGCTGTTTAAGCGGATTTCTCAAAAGTGTGCAGCAACATTTGAAACAGAGTCTGCAAATTAAAAAAGTGCATCAACATAAGCCGATGCACAAAAAATGCATAACTCATGTTTGTTACCACACAAATCATTTGGCATATCACAAGGAATGCACAAATAGAGAATGCATTTTTATCAAAAATAAAAACACTCTCTTGAAATATGCTTTATTCGATTTGTGTGGTAAGAATATTGTACCATATATTGCTATAGTAGTCAATAATTTTTAATAAATAATTTTATATAATTTTATATAGAATATTTTAACATATCTGTTGTGTTTTGAGAATATTTGGTTTATAATAAGAATGTAAAAAGTTTAATTAAAAAATCATATATTAAACACAATCAAAGCTTGAAATCGTCGAATGTGAAGGGATTGATGATATGTATAATTATTTTTGGTTTTTGGGTGCGATAATGCTTTGTATGCTCCTTTCGGGATATGCAAGCAGCAAAGTACATTCAACTTATGCAAAATACGGAAGAGTCCGCAACAGAAGCGGTTTGACAGGATATGATACAGCAGTGAGACTTATGAGAAATAACGGTGTAACGGACATATCTGTCGGCAGAGTGAATGGACAGCTTTCTGATCATTATCACCCTGCAAAGAAAATTGTAAATTTGTCGGACAGCACATATGATAGTGCCTCCGTTGCATCGGTTGCGGTTGCAGCACACGAAATCGGACACGTTATGCAGAATAAGCGCGGCTATCTGTTTTACAAAATAAGAACAGCCATTGTACCTGTGGTTAACTTCGGCTCAGGACTTGCTATGCCTCTTGTCATGGTTGGCTTGATTATGGAAATGAGTGCTTCGTATGCCGGCTCGGATATAGGTTTTTATGTTGCGATGCTCGGCGTTGCTTTATACGGATTGTCTTTTCTGTTTACTTTGGTGACATTACCCGTGGAGCTTAATGCAAGCCGCCGGGCAAAAAATATGCTTCTGTCAGAAGGTATTCTGGCAGAGGATGAAGTCAAAGGGGCAACAGCGGTGTTGTCTGCGGCAGCATTGACATATCTTGCATCAATGCTGACATCACTTGTATATTTTTTGAGGTTTCTGTTCAGGGTTCTGTTAATGTTTGGAAGAAGCAATAAAAGAAGATAAATCTAATGTTATGAGATCAATATTCGCACTAATTAGGAAAAGAGGATAATTAATATGTTTGATATTTCTAAGGTAGATGAAAATTTTACAATCAAAACAAAAATAGATAAAAAGGATATCAAGTTTCATAAAATTGATGAGGCTCCATTTAAGGTTTATGGAGTTTTCAAGGAAAACGGTAAATATAGGCGAATGCCTGAAGAAGTTGCGAAAAGTGTAAGTGAAGGGGTATATGCTCTTCATTCAAATACTGCAGGCGGTAGAGTAAGGTTTGTTACAGACAGCTCCTATATAGCTATCTGTGTTAAAATGGATGGTTTAGGGAAAATGCCTCATTTTGCCCTAACAGGGTCTATAGGTTTTGATTTGTATGCTGATAATTATTACGCAAAAACATTTGTTCCTCCGTTTGATGTTGAAGACGGGTATGAAAGCATTTTTGAATTTGAAAAAAAAGAACGACGGGAAATAACAATTAATTTTCCGCTTTATTCCAATGTTTGCGAATTATTTATTGGTTTGCAGGACACCGCTTATGTATCAGAAGCTAAAGCATATAAAAATGATAAACCGATTGTATATTATGGTTCTTCCATTACACAGGGTGGGTGTGCATCAAGACCGGGAATGAGTTATCAGGCAATTATTTCGAGAACTTTTAATTACGATTACATAAATCTTGGATTTTCCGGTAATGCAAAGGCGGAGGATGAGATGATTGATTATATCAAAAATTTAGATATGTCAATTTTTGTTTATGATTACGACCATAATGCTCCCACAGTTGAGCATCTTGAAAAAACTCACGAAAAAATGTTTAAGGCAATAAGAGAGAAGAATCCACTTTTACCTGTGGTAATGATGTCTCGCCCGAAACATTTTTTAACCGAAGAGGAAAAAACAAGACGAAACATAATTGAAACAACCTATCGTAATGCGATTTTATCGGGTGATAATAATGTATATTTTATAGATGGAGAAGCACTGACCGAACTATGCGAAGATTCGGGAACTGTAGACAATTGCCATCCGACAGATTTCGGCTTCGCTTCTATGGCTAAAGCTTTGTCGGAAGTTATTATTCACTGTTCGTCGGCCCTGACACGAGCCGAAAAATGACGAAATTTGATGATAAACGAAAAGGAGAAACCATGATTAAATTTATCTGTTACCCTAAATGTACAACTTGTCAAAAGGCGAAGAAGTGGCTTGATGACAACAATATAGAATATGAACTTCGTGATATAAAGGAAGATAATCCGAGTTTTGAAGAGTTATCTTCTTGGTACAAAACAAGTGAACTCCCTTTAAAGCGATTCTTTAATACATCAGGACTTTTGTATAAGTCAATGGAGCTTAAGGATAAGCTACCTACTATGTCCGAAGAAGAACAGTTGAAGTTACTTGCAACAGATGGAATGCTTGTAAAACGCCCCCTTGTTATTGGTAATGACTTCGTTTTGATTGGATTCAAAGAAAGTGAATGGAGAGAAAAAGGTGTTTTATAAAATGGATAACAAAAGAGAATTTTTAGCAAACGAGCCTATTGGTAAGCTTTTGCTTAAGCTGTCAATCCCGACAGTTGTGGCACAGCTTATCAATATGCTTTACAATATAGTTGACCGCATATACATAGGTCATATGCCTGGTGATGGCAGTTTGGCACTTACGGGTGTTGGTGTTTGTATGCCGATAATTATGCTTGTTTCAGCGTTTGCAGCATTGGTAAGCTCAGGCGGTGCACCGAGAGCGTCTATCTTTATGGGCGAAAAGGATACCGAATCAGCCGAAAAGACGCTCGGAAACTGTTTTAGCTTGCAGATTGTTGTGTCAGTCATACTGACCGCAGTTTTGCTTATATGGAACAAGGATTTGCTCCTTGCCTTTGGTGCAAGTGAAAACACAATCGGTTATGCCACCGATTATATGAGCATATATGCCATTGGCACTCTGTTTGTGCAAATGACCCTGGGTATGAATACATTTATTACAGCACAGGGTTTTACCACTACATCGATGGTTTCAGTCATTATCGGTGCGGTGTGTAATATTGTGCTTGACCCAATATTTATTTTTGGATTCCAAATGGGGGTAAAAGGTGCGGCGCTTGCAACCATTATTTCGCAGATGCTTTCCTGTGTATGGATTATCTCTTTCCTTTGCGGTAAAAAAACACAGCTCAAAATAAAGAAAGAAAATCTGAAACTTAGAGCAGACATAATTCTGCCTTGCATCGCACTTGGAACAGCTGCGTTTGTTATGCAGTCGAGCGAAAGTGTGATTTCTGTTTGCTTTAATTCTTCACTTCTTAAATACGGTGGAGATATTGCAGTCGGTGCTATGACTATTATGACAAGCGTTATGCAGTTTGCTATGTTACCCCTGCAGGGAATTGCACAAGGTGCTCAACCCATTACAAGCTATAATTTTGGTGCTAAAAATGCGGGCAGAGTTAAGAAAACCTTCCGTCTGCTTTTAACCACTTGTTTAACATATTCCATCGCACTCTGGGCGGCGGTTATGGTAGTGCCGGGAGTTTTTGTTAAGATATTTACATCGGATAGCACCCTTGCACAGTTTGCAGCCCCGATGCTGAGAATTTATCTTGGCGGACTTGGACTTTTTGGCATACAGATAGCCTGCCAGATGACATTTACATCACTTGGCAAAGCGGCAAACTCTATTGTGGTTGCAGTTGTGCGTAAATTCGTATTACTCCTTCCTCTTATTTACATTATGCCAAGCCTATTGGCAGACAAGACACAGGCGGTTTATATGGCAGAACCTGTCGCAGATATTATTGCGGTTACATTTACGGCAATACTGTTTACATTCCAGTTTAAGAAGGCATTAAAAGAGATAACGGAGGTGTAAAAATGAAGATAGTTATTGTTGGAGGAGTTGCAGGCGGTG
>JAGATB010000022.1 GCA_017621495.1 Clostridia bacterium | reverse complement strand
GTTGACATTTACGGTGTCGAACCATTAGGACGCGGAACAGCACTCGGAGACCACGCTGCAAGTCTTACCTACGGAACAGAGGGTATTATGCACGGCTTTAACAGTATTATGCTGAAAGATGAAAACGGAGAGCCTGCTCCCGTATATTCTGTTGCAAGCGGTCTTGATTATCCGTCAAGTGGTCCTGAACACGCATTTTTGCGTGACATCGGTAGAGTTAAGTATGATGTAGTAACTGACGATGAAACCATTGATGCTTTCTTTGAGCTATCAAGAATGGAAGGGATTATCCCTGCAATCGAAAGCTCTCACGCTGTTGCCTACGGTATGAAGCTTGCAAAGACAATGGGCAATGGTTCCGTCCTTATTAACCTCTCAGGCAGAGGCGATAAGGATATGGATTATATCATCGAGAAGTATGGTATCAGATAACTGAATATTTTAAACTTATAAAGAAATACGATCTAAAACCTAAAAATCCGGATGGAAGTATAAGGTGTTTTTATTAAAACTTCTCGGACAGCTTTTCTTTAAACGAATGAGCGGCATTCCATTTTGGAATGCCGCCTGAAAATTTATTTTTCATTATGTGTCATTAACTCGATTTTATAAGTATTTATTTAATTAGAATGTAAATCTGAATTTGTTTTTAAGTGCCTTTGGTATTTCATAGTATGACGGTAAATCAGGACCGCAAGACTTTGAACCCACACCTCTCATCGCAAGATCGATGCATATATTTACAAAGTCATTTTCTATAAGTTCAAAAGAATGAAGTGTTTCACGAAGCTGCTCTGTTGTAAAAGGATTTACAGAACATGAGAACGGCATATCTGCAGTTACTTTGAATAAATCCTTTACAGCCATATATTTGCAGGCATAATGGCTTCCTGATTCCTGAGGACGGATATACTCTCTGTCATAGTTTTCTTCTGCAGAACTTACATAATAGCCGTAGTCGCAGGCAACATGCTTATCAATGTAACTTTCTGTGGGACCGTAGCCTACATAGGAGAAGTTTCCGTGTGCTTTGTCAACACCAAATTCAATGCCAAAACGAGGGAATCTGTCAATATAATCTGCAAGTTTATACTCAATTTCTGCAATAAGCTCATTTCCAATAACCTCATAGATAAGTTCAAATTCAACAGCAGGCATCAAGCAGTTTGCAGCTAAAACACCCTTGAATTTATATGTTTTTTCTGTTTTTTCAAAAGAGAATATGTGTGGTTTGCAGGCATCAAGATGACATCTGTCTATCCAATGGGGTATAAGATCACGGTCATTATCCGTGTATCTTGTAATGTTAAAATGCATCGGAGTTCTTAAAATCTCTTTTCCGTCAGCTCTGATTGATGTAATCTCTCCGGTATGCTCATTCACTTCAATATCAATAGCAGATGAGAATTTGTAGGCACTTTTAGGAATTTCAACCGGACATATTTCCGCTTGTATTTTTCCGCCATACACAGCTTTCATTTCCAAAGCATTAGATTTTATTTTTCTGTCAGGGGTAAGAAGCCCATCAGCACAGAAGTTGCCATCATGTTCAGGTTCTTTGAAGTCTCCTCCGTATAGGAAGCCAAAATCTGTCTTTATTCCGTGGTCTGCCCATTCCCAGACAAATCCGCCCATCATCTGCTCATTGTTATAAATCATTTCCCAATATTCTGCAATATCACCGCAGCTATTACCCATAGCATGAGTGTATTCACAGAGTACAAATGGGCGTGTTTCTTTTGGATTATCTAAAATATCTTCACGAATTTTTTCAAAGCTTGGATACATCATACTAACCATATCAACAAGTTCAGTATAATAATACTTTGTATCAGCGTTTTGAAGTCCTTCGTAATGAATAGGTCTCGTGTTATCTCTGCGTTTGATATAGTTGGCACCTGCAAAAAATGCCTTACCAAATGAGCTTTCGTTACCTAAAGACCAAATAATTACACTTGGGCGGTTCTTATCTCTCTCGACCAATGCTGTATGTCTATCGGTAATGCCCGGTGAGAAGAAGTCGTTTTCAGCATATTCTTTCCAAAGGTTAATTTCATATCTACCGTCACGGGTACACGCTCCATGCATTTCAAGGTCGGCTTCATCCATTACATAGATACCGAATTTGTCACATAACATATAAAATTCAGGACTGTTGGGATAGTGTGAGGTTCTTACTGCGTTGACATTTAATTCTTTCATAAGATGTATGTCTTTTGCAAGGTCTTCAAGGCTGACTGTTGCCGCAGTTTCGCAGTTAAAGTCATGTCGGTTAACACCTTTAAGCTTAACGGGTTCACCGTTGATTTTAAATACGGGACCATCAATAGTTACTTCTCTGAAACCAATGTTTTCAATTATTTTTTCTGTTCTCGTGCGAAGTTCTACAGTATAAAGATTAGGTTCCTCTGCACTCCACAGCTTTACACTTGAAACAGTAATGTCTGTACTGACATCCTTTGGAACTAATGTAGATTTTCCATTGATTACAACTTTAATGTCAACAGGGCTTTCGTTATGAAATGACAGAATACCGTTTGTTCCATCAATTGTTGTTTCAATTTTATAGTCTGTTATATGATTTTTCGGACGTGTAAGAAGATACACATTTCTAAATATACCGGAGAAACGGAACTTATCCTGACATTCAAGATATGTGGATATACACCATTTTAACACAAGTACATCTATTGTGTTTTCACCGTTAACTGCAAGTTCTGTAATGTCAAATTCACTTGTCGCATGAGAAATTTGAGAATATCCTTTAAACTCTCCGTTGATGTATAAATAGAAACTGCTGTCAACACCTTCAAAATTAATGTAATACTTGTCATTTGCTTTTTTATTAAGATTGAATGTACGACGGTAATGCCAACACGGATTTTCGTATGGAAGATGTGGAAGCATAACCGGGAAAGGATAACGTGTGTTGAGATACTGAATATGGTCATATCCATGCATCTGAACACAAGCAGGGACAGGAATAGATTCTGTAAGCTGCTCGTCAATTTCAAAATCATCAACATGATTATGCTGTTTTATTTGCCACATACCATCAAGCGAAGTAAACCGAGAGCTTGATGTTCTGTCTAAGATATTATGCTTTGTTCCTACAACATCATTTGGAGCAAACGGAATGTAATAACTACGGTGCGGTGTTGTGCCAATTCTTTCAAATTTTTCAAATTCACGCATTGTGTCACCTCTCAAATATTACCGTAAACAGTTCTTGTTTTATCAATGTTTTTTTCTTCCATAAGTTTCTTATTTGCTTTTTCAACATTCAAGCGAGATAGAAGAAACATTACAATAAAGCAAATGATAGTCGGTCCCCAAAGATAAAGTATTTGAAGCATATTAATTGTAGAAGCATTTTGAGTTGCTGCATTTTCAACATAGCCTGCCGCATCCAAAAGCCAACCACAAATAGCCGTGCCGAGTGCTCCGCCGATTTTAATACCAAGTGATGAGCAGGAATACATCATACCGTCAAGTCTGTGTCCGGTTTTCAATGTTGTGTATTCAGAGCATGATGCTATGAGCGCATTGAGGTCACCTTGAAGAGGTGCAATACCGAGTGTAGCAATTACTGTGAAGGCAAGCATAAGATGAATATTTCCCATGTATCCGGCAACCATAACACCGAGTCTACCAAGTGCCGCAATTACATATCCCAAGATGTTTAATTTGTACATTCCACCCATTTTTTGAATAATAAGCGGTAGGACTAAAAGCATTGCTACCATAGGGATATTGATAGCTAATGCAAAATCGCTGAACAAGCCTTCGTTGCCCAGGATATACTTCATATAGTAAATGCCCATGCCAATAACCGAAGAATAAAGCTGGGTTAAGATGTATGTAACACAGATAATTACATAATACTTGTTTTTAAGTAAAAGTTTAAAAGAATCAAGAAATGTAAGCTTATGTTCTTCTGCTCTTTCTTTTTCCATTCCTCTGTCAGCTTTAGGGAGTTCCTTGACAGAGAAAACAGAAATTGTGTTGACAACAAGACCAATTATTGCATAAATAACAGCAACTATTCGCCAACCATCAGCTCCGCCACCGAACCACTGAACTGCATCGATTGTAATGTACTGAATTAGCATACTTGTTCCAAATGCAAAGATAAATCTGATAGAACCAAGCTGAACACGTTCGTTAGTATTCTTCGTTATCAGTGCAGTAAGTGATGCGTAAGCAATGTTATTTGCTGTAAAAAACACTGCATTTAAAAGTGTGTAAGAGATAAAGAAGAAAATGTACTGAGCTGTCTCACCCCAATTTGTCGGAACTGCAAAACAAGCAACAAGTGCGATGGCGCAGCCAATGTATGGCCACAACATCCACGGACGAGCTTTGCCCATTTTTGTATGGGTTTTGTCAATCATTCTGCCGAAGAAAAAGTCTGTAACACCGTCAAATACTTTAGAAACTGCAATAAGTGTACCTACAACACCCATACTTAAACCGATTGTATCGGTCAGATAGAACATAACAAATGCAGTTAAAAGTGCATATACAACGTTTCCTGCCACATCTCCCGAACCATAACCAATCTTGTGATACCATTTTAAATACTTTGTTTCTTCCTTTTTCATAATATCGCTCCTTTATATAAAAATTTGTGCCAATCTTTTGTTGTTGTCAAAATTATATCATTATTAGTCGCTGATTACAATAAAGTAAATCAACAAAAACATGCACAAAATCACGATATTGTGTTGAAAATCAGGAAGGTTTGGTATATAATATACACATAATCCCAAACGTAGGAGGATAATTTATGTATATAAATGTGGCTTATATAGATGATGAGAATCCCAATTTGGAAGATTTATCTGTACCTCTCAGAATAAATAACTGCGGATATTATCGGGTACACACCACTCCGGTAATTGAGACTCCTCATCCGGAAGGTAGAAACGACTATCAGCTTTTATATATAGCTCATGGTAAAGGTCATTTCTATTTTAAAAATACCGGAGAAGAAACAATAGTTCAAAAAGGTAATATGGTATTATTCCGACCGGGTGAACCCCAGGTTTATTATTACTATGCTAAAGATAAAACAGAGGTATTTTGGGTGCATTTTACCGGTTCTGAAGTTGAAAAATATCTCGATCACTATGAACTTCCTAAGGATGCAAATGTGTTTTTCACCGGAGTTTCACCCGATTATCCGTGGATATTTAATCAAATCATAAGAGAACTTCAGCTCCAACGTATTAATTATGAGGAAATGCTGAGGATTTTGCTCAGGCATATTCTGTTGGCTATCAACCGATATGTAAAAGAAGGAAAACAAATCAAAAGTGATTTGGTAAATGAAATAGAAAGAGCAGCACATTATTTTGAAGAGAATTACAATAAAGATATATCTATTGAACAATATGCAGAGGAGCATCTAATGACGGTTAACAGATTCATTATCTGTTTCAAAAACATAATGAAAATGACACCTATGCAATATATAATGTCTCTCAGAATAACTGCTGCCAAAGGATATTTTGACAGTACAAATAAAAATATAACTGAAGTTGCCTCAGCTGTCGGATACGATAATCCTTTGTACTTTAGCAGAGTTTTCAAAAAATATACAGGATATTCACCTAGTGAATACAAAAAAATGAAGTCTAGTGATTATCATGTAAAATGAAAAAGTATATGAATATAGCGATGAAAGTAATTATAACCAGATAAACAAAAAATTTGATGAGGTGTTTTTATGACTGAATATGAAAAAATGCACAACGGTATGATATATGATTGTCTTACAGAAGAATTAGGCGAGGTACAAAAGTATAGTCATCGCCTTTGTGAGCAATATAACAAACTTGGCATTGATGATATCGAAGAAAAGAAAAATATATTACAACAACTTTTTCCAAATGATGATTTTGGCGGTTATCGTTCAATGGAAACTCCAATCTTTATTGATAACTATAAAGAAATCACAATAGGCAAAAACTTCTACTCAAATATTCATTTTTCTTTTATTGGCGGTAACACAGTTGAAATTGGCGACAATGTCTTCATAGGACCTTATTGCACGCTGGCAACAGGCATACACTCACTGATTGCTGACGAACGAAGAATAACTGTTGATGAAAACGGTGTAGCACACGATTTTGAATACGGTAAGCCTATTAAAATCGGTGATGATGTGTGGATTGCGTCTAATGTTACGGTTTGTGGCGGTGTTACAATTGGTAACGGTAGTGTTATCGGTGCAGGTTCGGTTGTGACTAAAGATATTCCGCAAGGTGTTTTAGCCGCAGGGAATCCCTGTAAGATTATTCGTGAAATTACTCAAAAGGACAGTATGTATCTGAAGGTAAGAATAAATTAAATTGTTGATAAATATTCTACTTGACAATCAAATTATGTGCGTTTATAATTAAAGTAACACTATAGTTTTGATTGGAGAAAAAACATGAGACAGAATTTTTATTTGCCAAACACAGCAAACTATCCGCGTCTTGCCAAGGACAAGTTTTTTGCTGATTACAGTAATACGTATAAGTACAGCGGATTTGTAGACGATGTATTTTCGTTTGTGGAGGATTTCCAGCTTTTAAGACCCGACCTTTGGAAGAGGTTTGTACAGCAGTTCAATGAGGATGCAGACTACGAGGCAGGTTGGAGAGGAGAGTACTGGGGCAAGATGATGCGCGGTGCATGCTTTGTGTATTCCTATACTCAAAATCCCGACTTATATTTGGAGCTTACGGAGACTGTAGCCGCTATGATAGACAGTGCAGATGAATCCGGCAGGATAAGCAGCTATGCCATAAATCACGAATTTGACGGCTGGGATATCTGGTGTAGGAAATATGTTCTTTTGGGTATGCAGTATTACCTTGAAATCTGCACCGATGAGGAGTTTAAAACACGCATTATTAATTCCATGTGCTCTCAGGTTGATTACATAATCGGCAAGATTGGTGACGAAGAAGGTAAAATGCAGATAACATCAGCTACCAGACATTGGAGAGGTCTCAATTCTTCATCTCTGTTGGAGCCTGTTGTTCGTCTGTATTCACTTACCAAAGAACGGAAATATCTTGATTTTGCAGAGTATATAGTTTCTTGCGGCGGTACCGATGTAGCAGATATATTTGAGCTTGCATACAATGATGAGTTCTATCCTTATCAGTACCCGGTTACCAAAGCATATGAGATGACCTCATGCTTTGAGGGTCTCTTGGAGTACTACAGAATTACCGGCAATGAAAGGCACCTTACGGCAATCATCAATTTTGCAAATAAAATACTGGAAAGTGACTTTACCGTTATAGGCTGCTGTGGATGTACACATGAGCTTTTTGACCATTCAACAGTCAGACAGGCAAATACAAACAATGGTATAATAATGCAGGAGACCTGCGTTACAGTGACACTGATGAAGTTTTTCTATCAGCTCAATCTTATCACCGGCGATGCAAGATACGCTGATGCGTTCGAGACATCTCTCTACAATGCATACTTAGGTTCGCTTAACACAGAAAAGGTGATAGAACCTACCATTGCCGCTGAGCACCCGGACTGGAATATAGAACCGCTTCCCTTTGACAGCTATAGTCCTCTTACCGCAGGTACCAGAGGAAACGGCATAGGCGGTCTCAAGCTCATGAGTGACAATCACTACTACGGTTGCTGTGCATGTATAGGCTCCGCAGGTATAGGTCTTGTGCCCAAACTGCAGCTTCTCTCTACAGATAGAGGCTTCGCCATGAATCTCTACATAAACGGCTCTGTAGATACTATGACTTCCAAAGGTACTAAGGTTTCCTTTGTAACAAATACAAAGTATCCTAAGTATGGCAGCATAGAAATTACTATTAATCCGGATAGTGAAGAGGAGTTTGAGCTTTTAATCAGAAATCCTCATTGGAGCAAGGATACAACTCTTACTGTAAATGGCACTGATGTACCCGTAAATGACGGCTATATATCTGTTAACAAAGTGTGGAAAAAAGGCGATATCATAGCACTTAATCTTGATATGCGTACAGAAGCTGTATATCCCGTTTTATACGGCACACAGATTCTTATGAATAACGTAATCTGGGGTCACAACTATATGGTGTCCACCTTTGATAAGGAAGACCCCATAGCCAAAAATCACATTGCCTTACGCAGAGGTCCCCTGATGCTCGCCCAGGAAAACAGACTTGGTTACAGCGTAGACGAACCCATAGATGTTAAGGTAAACAGTGACGGCTATGTGGATGTGGTTATCCCCGATACAGACAGTGCACCCTATGCTCACATAGTGGAAGCAAAAATTCCTCTTACCGACAGCAGTGAAATAACCGTAACTGATTACTCATCTGCAGGCAAACTCTGGACAGAAGAAAGCAAAATGGCTGTCTGGATGCTTACGAAATAAATTTATACAGTTTGTTTTCTGTTCAATATTATTTTAAGTTTTATAAATAAACAAAGGGGAGGGTTTTAATGCCCTCCCGTGGTATGGGTCGATGTGAGAGTCGACCCACTTTATCATTTATGGTATTCTTCATTTGCATTTATTTTAAATGCTCTGTAAATCTGTTCGGCCAATATCAGTCTCATCAGCTGATGAGGAAAGGTAAATAATGAAAAGCTAAGCTTCAAATCACTTCGGGACTTAACACTGTCATGCAGTCCCAATGAACCGCCGATTATCAAATCAATGGTACTTTTGCCGCCTATGGTTATGCTCCTCATTTTTGAGGCAAATTCTTCAGAGCTCATGCTCTTACCCTCAACACACAGACTTATCACATAGCTGTCCTTCGATATTCGCTTTAATATAGCTTCACCCTCGGATTTAAGCACACGCTCACATTCAGCAGGTGATGGATTATCCGGAATTTTTTCGTCGCTTAACTCACAAACTTCAAAAGTACAAAAACGACTCAGCCGTTTGGCGTACTCCGCGATTGCATCCTTTAGATATTTTTCTTTTATTTTACCTACGCATATTATTCTTATTTTCATATAATCACCATATATGATTATACTACTTATACAGCATTTTGTAAAGCTATTTGATTAACGGCACTGCAAACTTTTTCTATATCGTCTCTTGTGTTAAATACTCCGGGACTGAAACGTATAGTGCCTGTGTTTTGAGTACCCAGAGTACAGTGAGCAGTATACGCACAGTGAAATCCAGCCCTTACTGCTATGTCGTAGCAGGTGTTTAGCTTAGAAGCAGCAATAAGCGAATCCACACCGTCTATAACTACTGACAATACCGCAGTTCTTGGCTTTAAGCTGTTATATCCTATTAAACGGACATTAGGTATATCACTAAGCTTTGAAGCAAGCATATTTGTCATCATACTCTCGTGGTTTAAGATGTTTTGCCTACCATGAGTATTTATAAAGTCAATTCCTGCCGAGAGACCTGCAATGCCTGCTACATTGAGAGTGCCGCTTTCAAATCTGTCCGGCAGAGTCTCCGGCTGAGATATTATCTTTGATTCGCTTCCTGTGCCGCCCTGCATGAAACTCCTAAGCCGAATATTTGAATTTATACACAGTACACCCGTACCGGTGGGTCCCAGTAACCCCTTGTGTCCTGGTGCAGCCAGATAGTCAATGTGCATCTTGTTCATATCAATGTCTATTACGCCGGCACCTTGTGAAGCATCCAGCAAAAAGGGTATATTGTGCTTTTTAGCAATTTTGGCAATTTTGTCAAATGGCTGTACAGAGCCGCATACATTTGAAGATAAAGTGCATATTATAAGTGATGTGTTGCTTTTTATGAGTTTTTCCACATCTTGTTCATTGACATATCCGTCTTTGTCTGCCATCACAGTGTCGTACATTGCACCGGTTGCGGCAAGGGGTCTCAGCACACTGTTGTGCTCCATGGAGGTTATAACTGCATGAGAGTCACGTGACAGCAAACCCTTGATTACTATATTTAGTGCGTGAGTAGCATTTTGCGTAAATATGACTTTAGCAGGGTCATCTATGCCAAACATTTCGCATAACTTGCACCTGCATTTAAAAATACATTCCTCTGCTTTTAATGCCATATCGTGTCCGCTTCTGCCGGGATTTGCACAATAGTATAACAGACAATTAGCTACCTCATCGGTTACCTTTAGAGGCTTCGGCCAGGCAGTGGCGGCGTTATCCATATATATCATCATTAATCACCCGTTATAAAATCTTTTCGTAAGTGTCGGCGTTGTATATTCCCTTGGAGGACACTCCGGACACTCTCAGAAGGTTTACGGCTGTTTTCATATCTGACGCATCGAGCTCTATACAGTACGTACAGCCGAGATAAGCAAGCTTTGCAGGGGCTTGTATAATTCTCGAATGGATTTTGTAACGTGTCTCCAGCATTGTTTTCATGGAAAATGCCGATGTTGACGAAAGAAGAACAATCAGTACCTTATTCATGTTAATACACCTCCGAAATTTTGCTTACAAATCATCATATTCACCAAAATCGTTAGCTGTTACATAAAAAAATATCATTTAGGTATTGATTTATTTGAAATAAAATGTATAATTATAGTATAAGAAAATTTTAGGAGGTAAAACAAATGCCTTTTTGGAAATCTCAGGAAATAGGTATAGACTTGGGCACAGCCACCATACAGGTCTATGTGAAGGGCAAGGGTATAGTATTAAATGAACCCAGCGTAGTTTCTATAGATAATAATAACAAGAAAGTCCTCTTTGTAGGAGAGAATGCTCAGAAGATGATAGGGCGTACTCCCGCAAACATTGTCGCTATCAGACCTCTCAAAGCAGGTGTAATATCCGATTACATTACTACCGAAATTATGATTAAGTATCTGCTTGGTAAGGTGTGCAAACGTTCTTTCTTTAAACCAAAGGTAGTGGTATGCGTACCCAGCATTGTTACAGAGGTTGAGAAGAAGTCGGTAATAGATGCTACTACCAATGCCGGTGCTAAACGTGCGTACCTTATAGAGGAGCCTCTGGCTGCTGCACTGGGAGCAGGAGTAGATATATCCAAACCCACAGGCACTATGGTGGTGGATATAGGCGGCGGTACCTGTGATATTGCGGTTATATCATTAAACGGTATAGTGGTTCATGATTCTCTGAAAGTAGCAGGTGATGAATTTGACCAGGCTATAATCAGATATATAAAAAAACAGTACAATATGACCATAGGAGAGACCATGGCAGAAAACGTCAAGAAAACCATTGGCTGCTGCTATGAAAGGGACGAGATAGTATATATGGACGTAAAGGGCAGAAACTTAAAGACCGGTCTGCCTTCATGCGTGAGTGTATCATCATATGAAATGATGGAAGCTCTGAAAGAACCTGCCAATGACATCGTTACCGGTGTTAAAGGTGTTCTGGAGCGGATTCCGCCCGAGCTTTTGGGAGATATTATGAAAAACGGTATTCTATTTACCGGAGGAGGTTCGCTTCTCTACGGGCTCGATAAGCTCGTTTCCATGCACACCGGAATCCCGGTAAGAATAGCCGATGATGCAGTGTCCTGCGTAGCCAAAGGCACCGGCATAGCATTAGAAAAAATCGATTCACTTATAAACAGTCATTTATAATAAAGCAGGAGGCTGTAAAAAGTCATTACAGCCTCCAAAACATTTCATCAAACAATTATTTGCATGAATTCAAAAATTCCTCGCCCTTATCTATGCTGTACATCACAGCCTCCTTAGCCGGTGCACCTATGATGTTTCTGTCATTTACACATGTTTCCAGAGATATTGCATCGTAGATATCATCTTCGATTATCTCCGAGCAAGCTTTAAATTCCTCCATGGTAAATTCAGCCAGAGCTTTTTCGTTGTTGATTGCGTACAACACCATTTTGCCGATTACTTCGTGCGCTTCACGGAAGGGCATACCTTTCTTCACCAGGTAATCAGCCGCGTCGGTAGCATTTGTAAATCCCTGACCTGCACCCTTATACATGCGGTCTTTGTTTACCTTCATAGTGCATATCATCTTTTCAAACACCGGCAGACACAGCTTGATTGTATCTACTGCATCAAATATACATTCTTTGTCCTCTTGCATATCCTTGTTGTATGCCAGTGCGATACCTTTCATGGTTGTCAGTATGCTCATCAGGTCGCCGTATACTCTGCCGCTCTTGCCTCGTATGAGCTCTGCCACGTCGGGGTTCTTTTTCTGTGGCATTATTGAGCTTCCTGTGGAACAGGAGTCATCCATTTCTATAAATGAAAATTCATTTGTATTCCAGAGTATCAGTTCCTCACAGAAGCGACTTAAATGCATCATGCATATTGATAAATCCGCTGCCAGCTCGATTACGAAATCTCTGTCGGATACACCGTCAATCGAGTTTAGTGTGATGGAGTCAAACCCAAGCTCATCCGCTACCATTTGTCTGTCGAGTGGGTAGGTAGTACCGGCAAGAGCACCTGAGCCCAAAGGCATTACATTGGTTCTCTTGTAGGTGTCGTCAAGCCTTGTTATATCACGCTTAAACATCTCAAAATACGCCATCAGATGGTGCGCAAGGGTTATAGGCTGAGCCTTCTGCAGATGTGTGTATCCGGGCATTATGGTGTCAAGGTTATCCTTAGCAAGCTTTATAAGTGAATTTTCAAGGCTTATGAGCATGCTCTTAATTTCACATATTTCATCTTTTAAGTACATTCTTATATCCAAGGCAACCTGGTCATTTCTGCTTCTGCCGGTGTGTAGCCTTTTGCCGGTATCACCGATTTTAGCTATGAGCATAGTCTCCACATTCATGTGGATATCCTCTGCATCTATCATAAATTCCAGCTTACCATCTTCAATCTCTATAAGGATTTCCCTAAGTGCTTTGATTATGTCTTCCGAATCCTTGATATCTATAATACCGCATTTCCCCAGCATTCTTGCGTGAGCTATACTGCCTGTTATATCCTGGCGATACATTCTTTGGTCAAAACGGATTGACGAGTGAAAGTCGTTAACCTCTTTGTCCGTATTTTTGGAAAATCTTCCTCCCCAAAGTTTCATAACTTTAAACCTTCCTTTCAATATTGGATTCACCGTGAGTAAACACAGATTTAATCAAAGTAGGGGCGATTCATGAATCGCCCGCTTTTCGGTGCATCCCTTAAATTTAAAGCTTTCCTTATCGGAAAGCTTTAAATTCAAACTGTAAAATTATTTATTTTCGTGCTTTTTCATCATCATTGCACGCACCTTCAGCGGCAAGCCGAAGAGGTTGATGAATCCTGCAGAATCCTTCTGGTCGTATACTTCATCCTCTGCAAATGTAGCTATATCCTCATCATAGAGGGAGTAGGGGGATTTAGCACCTGCAGGTGTGCAGTTACCCTTGTAGAGCTTCATCCTTACTGTACCTGTCACTGTCTCCTGTGTGGAGTCTACGAAGGCAGACAGTGCCTCACGCAGAGGTGTGTACCAGAGACCGTCGTAAACCAGCTCTGCAAACTTGTTTGCAACTTCCATCTTATAGTGGAGAGTCTGCTTGTCCAGACAGATGTATTCCAGTTCCTTATGTGCTGCGTAGAGTATAGTACCACCGGGAGTTTCATATACACCACGGCTCTTCATACCAACGAGACGATTCTCTACTATATCATCTATACCGATTCCGTTAGCACCGCCCAGCTCGTTTAATTTCTTAACCATGGATACGGGGTCCAGAGCTTCGCCGTTTAACTTTACAGGTACACCTTTTTCAAATTCGAGCTCAATGTATGTGGGGGTATCGGGTGCCTTTTCGGGCGATACGCTAAGCTGAAGTATCTTGTCGAGGTTGGGTTCGTTCCATGGGTCTTCTAAGTCCTGACCCTCATGGGAAAGGTGCCATATATTTCTGTCCATGGAGTAGTTATTTTCCTTGGTAACAGGTACGGGGATACCTCTTGCTTCTGCGTAATCTATCTCATCATCTCTGGATTTGATATCCCATATTCTCCAGGGAGCTATGATCTTCATTTCGGGAGCCAGTGCCTTTATGGTGAGCTCAAAACGTACCTGGTCATTACCCTTACCTGTGCAGCCGTGACAGATAGCTGTAGCGCCTTCTGCCTTTGCAATTTCTACAAGTCTCTTTGCTATGCAGGGACGTGCGTGAGAAGTACCCAAAAGATACTTGCCCTCATATACTGCACCTGCCTTTAATGTAGGCCATATGAAATCTCTTACATATTCATCCTCAAGGTTTTCTATGTAGCATTTACTTGCGCCGGTTTTGATAGCTTTTTCTTCGAGGCCGTCGGTTTCTTTACCCTGACCAACGTCACCGCATACGGCTATAACTTCATAGTCGTAGTTCTCCTTAAGCCACGGAATGATAATTGAAGTATCCAGTCCGCCGCTGTATGCTAATACAACTTTTTCTTTTGACATATTGATTTACCTCCAAAAATGGTTTATAATATTGTATAATAAGATTATAACTCAAAACTTTGGTAATATCAACCCTAAAATTTGCATAAATATGCAGAAAATATTGAAAATTAATGTATAAACTGCATAAAATAATAAATTTTCAAAAAAATCTTGAAAGGCGGACGGAAAAATGATAATATTAGGTATAGACCCCGGCTATGCAATTGTGGGTGTGGGAGTAATTGAATTTAATGGCAACAAATTTCGTACTCTTGATTACTTCGCCATTACTACCGAGGCTCATACACCTTTTGAAGAGAGACTTAAGATTATCTACGAGGGAGTAAATGATGTTATAGAAAGGTACAAGCCGGACTTCATGGCTATAGAGGAGCTTTTCTTTAATGACAATGCCAAGACTGCTATCGCAGTGGGACAGGCGAGGGGAGTCATAGTTCTGTCTGCCGTTAATCACGGCGTAGAAATTTTTGAGTACACACCCCTGCAGGTTAAGCAGGCAGTGGTAGGATACGGCAGAGCAGAGAAATCACAGGTTCAGCAGATGACCAGAGCTCTTTTGGCTCTCAGCAGTGTTCCCAAACCCGACGACGTAGCCGATGCACTTGCCATAGCGGTATGTCATGCTCATTCCTATAACGGTGCTATGAGCAAATATTTAAAATGAATTCGGAGGATATGTTATGATTAGCTATGTTAAAGGTATACTTGCCGACAAAGCTACCGACCATGCAGTGGTTGAGTGCGGCGGTGTTGGGTTTAAAATCTACACCAGCTATACGTCTCTTAGTGATCCCAAATGCATTCAGGGCAGTGAGGTAGTGTTCCATACATATATGTATATTAAAGAAGGTATTATGGATTTGTACGGATTTTCCGGCAAAGAAGAGCTGGAGCTTTTTGAGTTGCTCATATCAGTAACCGGTGTAGGTGCCAAAGGTGCACTTGCCATTTTGTCAACAATGCCCCCTGCCAAGCTTTCTCTTACTATCGCTACAGGAGACGCTGCAAGTATTAAGAAAGCTCCCGGTATCGGTAATAAAACCGCACAGCGAATCATCCTTGAATTAAAAGATAAGATAAAAAATGAAAGCTTCGTATCTGCTGACACCGATGCTTTTTCAGAGATTGTACCTGTAAGCTCCAATGAACGCGACGAAGCAATAAATGCACTCATTGCACTAGGCTATACCGGCGCTGAAGCCAAAAATGCCGTATCAAAGGTCGAAGCTTCTGTTACCGATGTAGAAAATATTATCAAGCATGCCCTGAAAGGCTTGATGTAAGGAGGAAGTCATGCTGAATTCAGAAGACAGAATTGTAAATGGCGGTATACTCGAAGAAGATATTACCGCAGAACCGGGTTTAAGACCCAGAGCACTTAGTGAATATATAGGTCAACGTAAAGTAAAGGACAATCTGACTATATACATAGAAGCTGCCAAAGCACGTAAAGAGGCCCTCGACCATGTTTTGCTCTACGGACCGCCCGGCTTGGGTAAGACCACTCTGGCAAATATCATAGCAAATGAATTGGG
This sequence comes from Clostridia bacterium, assembly GCA_017621495.1. Classification (GTDB taxonomy): domain Bacteria; phylum Bacillota; class Clostridia; order UMGS1810; family UMGS1810; genus RGIG8748. The sequence continues at coordinate 46,754 of JAGATB010000022.1, read as the reverse complement.
TGTTAATATCCGCATCACCTCCGGACCAGCTATAGAAAAGCCCGGTGACCTTGCTGCTATTCTCACTAATCTCTCGGAGCATGATGTACTCTTTATAGATGAGATTCACCGCCTGAGTCACAGTGTAGAGGAGGTTCTTTACCCGGCAATGGAGGATTTTGCCCTTGATATCATTATCGGCAAAGGTCCCTCGGCACGTTCTATAAGACTTGATTTGCCATCATTCACACTCATAGGCGCTACTACCAGAGCCGGTTCCATGACAGGTCCCTTAAGAGACCGTTTTGGTGTTATCTCCAGATTGGAGCTTTATACCACAGATGAGCTTGCTCAAATTGTAGAACGCAGTGCCGGTATACTCGGCGTTACCATAGACCGTGACGGTGCTTTGGAGATTGCATCTCGTTCCAGAGGTACACCTCGTATAGCAAACAGACTCATCAAGCGTGTGCGTGACTTTGCTACAATACTTGGTGACGGTACCATAAACGGTGAAATCGCCTCCAAGGCTCTTGCCAGACTTGAAATAGATGAAATCGGTCTTGATAATGTAGACAAAAATATGATTCTTACCATGATAAATGGTTTTGCCGGAGGACCTGTAGGTCTTGATACATTAGCCGCTACCACAGGAGAAGATGCCAATACCATAGAGGATGTTTACGAGCCATATTTGCTTCAACTTGGATTTATCAACCGCACCCCCAGAGGCAGAATTGTCACCAAGCTTGCATACGACCACTATGGAATTCCTTACGAAAAATAATGAATATTTTATTACAATTTGCTGACAGTTTTTGAAAAATGTCGAAAATTCTCTTTAAATATAGTATAATCAAATGTGATTATACTATATTTTTTAGGATTGATGTTATATGAATAAGATAAAGTTAATACTTTGTTTTATATTTATCTCCCTAAGTACCTTTTTATTACCGGTGCATGCGGCAGATGATATCAAGCTGTATTTTGATGATAGCTTGATTAAAACAGATGTTTCCCCGATTATAATTAATGACAGAACCATGGTGCCCGTAAGGAGTATATTTGAGAAGATGAATGCAGAGGTTACATGGATTAATTCAAAAAAACAGGTTATCATCAAATCTTTATCCAAACGCATTGTTTTAAATGTAGACAAAACCAGAGCATATGTTGATGATAAAGCCATAGAGCTGGACACTGCTCCGGTGATTGTTAATGACCGTACACTTATACCGGTGCGTTTCGTTTCTGAAAATCTCGGCTACGACGTAGAGTGGAATAATAAAGAGAGAGCCGTACATATCAATTCTCCTTACAAAGAGCCGGAGGAGCTTGTGATTAAAAGAATAAATGCTACCAAGAGTTCTCGTAATTCCAAGGTTACCATATTTATAGATAATATAGAGAAGCCCTCGATTTCCTACGCTTCCAATCCGCAAAGATTTATAGCTGATTTTGAAAACACAGTTATATCCGGCGGTGACAGTAAAAAGACCTTGAATTCCGACGATATTACCGAGGTAAGATATGCTGAGCACGATGACTATTCACGTGTTGTTATAGAATCTCCTGCCGATGCTGAGTATACAGTGTCATATTCATCAAACAGTATGACAATTATAGTTGAGTGTGAGCATAGTGAAGATGATACCCATGACGACAAGCCTGAATCGGATAATAAAGACAAAGATGATAATGATACTTCATCATCAGATGCTGAGGATGAACCCGAGACAGACCCCGATGTTATAGTTAAGGTAGACAGGCCTCTTGTTGTAATTGATGCCGGTCACGGCGGCTGGGACAGCGGTGCTGTAGGATACGATGACGATGGAGAGGTAGTTGTACGTGAATGTGATGCCAACCTTGCTATAGCACTGCGTGTACAGCACTACCTTGTCAAAAATAACGTTGATGTCATCATGACCAGGCAGACCAACAAGGCTCTGGGTACTACAGAAATGGAAGATTTGCTCAGCAGATGCAAGATAGCCAATGATGCCGATGCTACTTTGTTTGTAAGTATACACAACAACTCCTTTACCGAGCCTACAGCTACAGGCACCGAGATATTGTATGCCGACACAGATTCCAAGATAAACTATGGAGTTACGAGTAAAACCATGGCGCAAAATATCATTACTCCGCTTGTGAAGGCTACCGGACTCCAAAACCGCGGACTTCATGACAGCCCCAAGATGGTCGTCCTCGGTAGAACCGAAATGCCCTCGGTCCTTATAGAATGTGCATTTGTATCCAATCCTTCCGATAGAGAGATACTTACAGATGACAGTGAAATAGATGATATGGGCTATGCTATAGCGGAAGGGATTATTAAGACAATTAACCAATTGCCTTGAATTTGAAATAAATCCTTGTAAAAAACACTTTTTTGTGTTACAATATATAATTATAGAAAATTAACTTTTTAGTGAAAGGGTGATTAAGATGGATCATATCGAAGAAACAGTCAAAGTCAAACTTGCTTCTGACAGTGCCATAAAAGTACATGATACTTTAAAGGCGGTTTATGAGGCTCTGGAGGTTAAAGGGTACAACTCAGTCAATCAGATAGTAGCATACATTATGTCGGGTGATCCCACTTATATCACGGGCTATAACAACGCCAGAAACCTTATGGCTAAGCTCGAGCCCGATGAAATTCTGGAGATACTTGTTAAGGAATATTTAAAGGCACTTTGATTTAAGGGTAGTATCGTATGAAAATAACCAAGAAGAATACTGCGCTTACTGCTGTGTTTATGATAGCGGCAACTCTTGCTGCTAAAGTTTGCGGTATGCTCAGAGATATTTTAATAGCTGCCATGTACGGCACCGATACCGCGGAGGCTATAGCTTTTTCGAGCGCCAGCAGAATACCTGTTCTGTTTTTCGATATAGCTTTAGGCTCGGCGGTTACCAGTGCTTTTATACCTATATTTAATCAGTATCTTTCTCAGGACGGTAAAGAGAGAGCAATGAACTTTGCCAATCTTTTCATTAACCTTGTGCTTTTCATTACCTGCCTTCTGGCAGCCTTAGGTATTGCGTTTTCACGTCAGGTGGTTACAGTCATTGCCGGTGGATACAGCATAGATATATTGCAGCTTATTGCATCTCTGGTAGTAATTCTTTTCCCTATGATTGTTTTTACGGGACTTGCGTTTTGCTTTGTCGGTATTCTTCAGTCATTCGGGGAGTTTTTTATACCGTCTGTAATTAGTCTTGTTTCCAATCTTGTTTTGATACTGTATTTGGTTATTTTTAAAGATACCTTCGGTGTGAGAGGTGTTGCAGTTGCTATGCTTGTTTCCTGGAGTACGCAGGTTATAGTACAGCTCCCTGCACTTTACAAATGCGGCTACAGATATAGTCCCCGGTTGTCATTTAAAGACGAGGGCATTCGCAGGGTGTGTTTTTTGGCATTGCCAATTATACTCAGCTCCTGGGTGCAGCCAATCAATAATCTGATTAACATCCGTCTGGCATCAGGTCTGAGTGAGCAGGGCTCGGTTGCTGCTCTTGATTATGCCAACAGACTTTATATAATCTTGGTGGGTGTGTTTACTTATGCTGTGACAAATTTGATTTTCCCTGCACTTTCCAGGGCAGATTCGTCCGGCGATAAAGATACATTTACTCAAATCATGTCTACGGGACTTAAATACGTGCTTATCGTTATTATCCCCATTATGACCGGATTTTTACTTTTGAGCACACCTATTATAAGGCTTATATATGAGAGAGGGCAGTTTGATTCTCATTCCACTATGCTTACTGCATCCGCTTTGTTTTATTATTCCCTTGGTATGGCGGGATATGCCCTGCAGGAAATATCAAATAGAGCCTTCTATGCCATGAATGACGGCAAAACCCCTATGGTGATTTCTGTATGCGGTATATCGGTCAATATACTTTTGAGTATTGTACTTGTATGGGGATTTAGTGCAGATCACCGTGCTTTGGCATTTGCGGCTTCAGTTTCCGCAAATCTCATGGGTATATCAGCACTGTTGCTTGCCAACAGACGTGCCCCGGGTATCGTAAACAAAAGCTTTCTGTACTGCCTTGTTAAAGTAGTCATTTCTGCTTTGATTATGGCTTCGGCTGTTGTGATTATTAATTCGGTTTTCGAGATTTCAAGCCGATTGCTCTCTGTCTTGGTTCCTGCATTTGTGGGAGCGGTTATATATTTTGTGTGCTGTATGGTATTTAGAGTACATGAGGTAAGCGATATTTTAAATAAAGCTTTAAACAAATTAAAACCCGGTCAAAACTAATCACAGCCGGTTATTATAAAAAACTAATATATTGTTAATGCAATAAATTATCGGAGGTAAATAAATTATGACTAATGTTACCGAAATCTTCGGGAGTTTGGTATTTAACGATACCGTTATGAAAGAAAGACTTCCCGGAGAAACATATCAGAAGCTCAGAAGCACCATCGATGATGGGGAGCCAATGAGCCTAGAAACTGCTAACATAGTAGCAAATGCCATGAAGGATTGGGCTATAGAAAAGGGCGCTACACATTATACCCACTGGTTTCAGCCTATGACTGATATCACCGCAGAGAAGCACGACAGCTTTATTTCTCCGGCGGCAGACGGTCAGGTTATCATGGAATTCTCCGGTAAGGAGCTTATCAAAGGTGAGCCGGATGCCTCCAGCTTCCCAAACGGCGGTCTGCGTGCTACCTTTGAAGCAAGAGGATACACCGCATGGGACCCTTCCTCATATGCGTTTATCAAGGACGGTTCACTGTGTATACCTACAGCATTCTGCTCTTATGGCGGAGAAGCTCTTGATAAAAAAACCCCGCTTCTTCGCTCTATGGAAGTCATAGACAGAGAGGCTCTGCGTATACTCAGATTGTTTGGTAACACTACATCACAAAAGGTTATATCCACCGTCGGAGCCGAGCAGGAGTATTTCCTTGTGGACAAGGATACTCATGACTTAAGAAAAGACCTTATTTTCACAGGCAGGACACTTTTTGGTGCCAAACCGCCCAAGGGTCAGGAGCTTGATGACCATTATTTTGGTCAGATCAAGCCCAGAGTTTCTGCATTTATGAAAGAGCTTGATGAAGAACTCTGGATGAGGGGTGTACTTGCCAAGACCAAACACAACGAAGCGGCACCTGCTCAGCATGAACTGGCGCCTATATTCAGTACTGCCAATATAGCCATAGACCACAATCAGCTTACCATGGAGCTTATGAAAAAAATCGCTGCCAAGCACAATCTGGTGTGCCTGCTTCATGAGAAGCCTTTTGAGGGTGTAAACGGCAGCGGCAAGCACAATAACTGGTCTCTAACTACAGATGACGGCATCAACCTTCTCAAGCCGGGCAAAACTCCATATGATAACCTGCAGTTTATACTTTTCCTTTGTGCGGTTGTTAAGGCTGTAGATGAATATCAGGATTTACTTAGAATTTCCATATCAAGTGCAGGCAATGACCACAGACTCGGAGGCAATGAAGCACCTCCCGCTATTGTGTCTATGTTTATCGGAGAGCAGCTTGAGGCTATACTTGAAGCCTACGAGCATGATGATGCATATTCGGAGACCAAAAAGGAAAAAATGGAAATCGGCGCCCATGTTATTCCCAGCTTTACCAAGGATAAAACAGACCGAAACCGTACTTCTCCCTTTGCTTTCACAGGCAATAAATTTGAGTTTAGAATGCTTGGCTCTTCCGCTTCTGTTGCGGAGCCTAATGTGGTGCTCAATACTATCGTTGCAGAGGAACTGAGACAATTTGCAGATGAACTTGAAGCGGCAGATAACTTTGATAAAACACTTCATACTATAATACAGAAGACTGTAAAAGACCATAAGAGGATAATATTTAACGGTAATAACTATTCAGATGAATGGGTGGCAGAAGCCGAAAGGAGAGGTCTGTCCAACTATACCACCACTCCCGAGGCTTTACCGCACTTTGTTGATAAGAAAAATATTGACTTATACACCAAGCACGGTATATATACCGAGACAGAGATGCACTCCCGTTGTGAAATCCTTCTTGAGAATTACGGTAAGATTATAAACATAGAAGCCCGCACACTTCTTGAAATGATACGCAAGGATATAATCCCGGCAGTATGTGCTTATACTAAGGAGCTATCCGATACAGCCATGTCAAAAAGAGCTTTTTGCAGTGGTTTCAATGTAGAAGTTGAATTTGAACTTGTAGAGGAGCTGTCTGAGCTCACCTATGAGCTTAATGAAAAATCAAAAGAGCTTGCTAAATCAAGAAAAGAAGCTAAACTAATTGTAGATGATATGGAGGAAAAGGCAGTGTTCTATAGAGACAAGGTTCTCGCTGCAATGGATGATGCCAGAAAAATCATTGACCGTATGGAAGCGATAACATCACATGAATTTTGGCCATATCCTACATATAGTGAGTTACTTTTTAATGTATAACAGGGAGGCAACATCATGTTTGATGCTTTAAAAGTGAAAAATGATTGTGTTAAATGGATCAGAGATTTTTTTGATAAAAACGGCAGAGACTGCAATGCTATTGTAGGTATATCAGGGGGCAAAGACAGCTCCATCGTGGCTGCTCTTTGCGTAGAAGCCCTTGGCAGAGAACGCGTTATAGGTGTACTCATGCCTTGCGGTGAGCAGCATGATATAGATTGTGCAATTAAGCTTGTAGAGCACCTCGGTATCAAAAATTACACAGTTAATGTTAAGTCTGCCGTAGACGGGCTTTTGTCAAGCTTGCCTCGGGAGCTGGAGCTTACACCTCAGACTCGTACCAACCTCCCACCCAGAATTCGCATGTCGGCGCTATATGCCATATCTCAGAGCTGCAACGGCAGAGTTGCCAATACCTGCAATCTCTCCGAAGACTGGGTAGGTTACTCCACCAGGTACGGTGATGCAGCAGGGGACTTTTCACCTTTATCATTTATCACTGTAACCGAGCTTAAGCAAATTGGCAGACTTTTGGGATTACCCGCAGAGCTTGTTGATAAGACACCAATTGACGGACTTTGCGGTAAAACAGATGAGGAAAACCTCGGTTTTACCTATGAAGTACTTGATAAGTATATAAGAGATGGCATAATAGATGATGAAGAAACCAAAAAGAGAATTGATACTCTGCACGAGAGAAATCTCTTTAAGCTTGAATTTATGCCTTGCTTTAAACCGCAGATATAATTAATCTTTACCTCAATCATAAGCAAAAAAATGTCAAAATTATGCAAACTACCGAAAAAGAAGCACTTTTATTGTAAAAGTGCTTTTTTGGTGGTAAAATAATATACAACTATATTGCTAGGAGATGCGCAAAATGGAAATATTTAATTCAACTCTAAATCAAATGTTGGTTCTTTTTACATTCATTGCCGTAGGTTTTATCCTTCGCAAATCGAAGCTTTTGCCGGAGGATTCAGCCTCGGTATTGTCCAAGCTAGAAAGCTACTTTATAGTACCTGCATTGATTTTGGAAAACTTCACCAAGAACTGTAGGGTAGAGACACTTTCGGCAAATGCAAATATATTGATATATTCTCTCGGACTTCTTGCATTTGCACTTGTCATAGCTATACCGCTTTCCAAGCTTTTTGCCAAGGAAAAGCCCGGCAGCGGACTTGACCCGGCATATCAGGCGTGTATATATGCTTATGCGCTTTCATTCGGTAACTTCGGCTTTATGGGTAATGCGTTAGTACTTGGTGTGTTTGGTGAAGCCGGTCTGTTTAAATATCTTCTGTTTACCATGCCTCTCAATACCGCTGTATATACGTGGGGTGTGTATAGCCTTATTCCCAGAGGCAAGAGTACCAAAAGCCCCCTGTGGAATCTTTTGAATCCAATCATGGTTTCTCTGGTGCTTGGTATAGTTCTAGGACTTTTGAATGTAAGGGATTACATGCCTAAGTTTATCACTACCACACTCTCCAATGCTCAAAGCTGTATGGGCCCCATAGCTATGATACTCACCGGCTTCGTAATAGGCGGATACAACTTCAAAGAGCTCCTTTGCAAAAAGAGAGTATATACCGCTACGTTTTTAAGACTTATAGTTATACCCTCGGTAATGATGCTTATACTTGATGCCCTCGGAGCCTCCAAGGAGGTTATGACTCTGGCACTTTTTGCCTATGCTGCTCCCTTGGGATTAAACACAGTGGTAATCCCTGCCGCTTATGACGGTGACACCAAGACCGGTGCATCCATGGCAATGATATCCCATACTCTCGCAGTTATAACATTGCCTATAATGTATCTCGTATTTATTACAATTCTTTAATTATATAGTTTTAAAGGAGTATATTACAATGGACAATTCAAAAAAAGCAACCATTAAAATTAAAATAGATAAAACTATCGAAGCTCTTAAAAAGAATAACATGAATGCCTACTATGCAGAGGATTGCAAAGAGGCTGTAGAGCTTGCCAAAGCCATGATAAAAGACGGAGATATCATATCTCACGGAGGTTCTGTTACATTGAAGGAAGCCGGATTTACAGAACTCTTTAACACCGGTAACTATACTTATCTTGACCGTTCCAAAGCTCAGTCACCTGAAGAAATCATGGATGTGTACCGCCGTACCTTCTCAGCCGATGCGTTCTTTACAAGCTCCAATGCCGTTACCGTAAACGGTGAGCTTTATAATGTAGACGGTAACTCAAACAGAGTATCTGCCATGCTCTTTGGACCTGAAAAAGTGATTGTGGTAGTAGGATATAACAAAATAGTTAACTCTGTTTCCGATGCAGTATCCAGGGTCAAGGAGCTTGCCGCTCCTGCCAACTGCGTAAGACTGGACAAAAACACCTATTGTGCCAAACAGGGTAAATGTGTAACCGCAGACAACGACGACAGCTACTTCTGCGCAGGCTGCAAGAGCGAAGACAGGATCTGCTGTAATTACACCGTCATGTCCATGCAGAGACAAAAGGGCAGAGTGAATGTAATCATAGTCGGAGAAGAACTTGGATATTAAAAAATCAAACTGTTCCTATAAAATAGGGCTGTAAAGAAGTCAAAATTACGGTTCGTCGGAAACCGCTGAACCCTACCATGCTGCAATATCTTGTTACAAGGTGCTGCATTGTAGGGAATGGCGCTTGCCGACATTCCGTAATTTGTTTTTTACTCATCATATTCCATCTTAGCAAACTTAAGCGGTGTCACACCCTTGAGCCTTTTAAATACCGTAGAAAAATAGTTTGAATCATTGAATCCGCACATAGCGGCAATTTCCGTTATAGGGAGCTTCTTCGTCCTTAAGAGGTTTTCTGCGTTCATTATACGCACATAGGTTATGTACTCATTTATGCCTATGCCGGACACTTCCTTAAAGCGTCTGGAGAGGTGGCTTTCACTTATCGCGAAGCTCTTGCTCAAGGACTTAAGTGATATTTCATTATTGAAGTTTGCACGTATATATTGAGATATATTGTATATATCTTCGTTTGTTTTGGAGTGGTGGGGCACATAGCTTACCTTGTATCGGCATATCAGTGTGAGCAGTTCCAGTATGCAGAGCTTTATAATTATATCGCTGTGCATTTTTTTTCTTTTGCTTTCTTTTTCCAGCTTGTGCATTATCTTTTCTACATGCTCAAGCTTTTCCTGGGGCAGACGTATAACTCTGCACAGACACATTTCTTTCAGTATAGGTCTTGTGAGCTCATCAAATATTTCATCATTAAAAAATATCAGCAGTCTTTCTATATGCATACAGGTTTCTGAATCTGTTTTGTGAAACAGTCCCTTAGGTACGAAAACTATATCACCGCTTTCCACTTCAAAAATTTCATCACCTATGAAGTATTTTGTTTTGCCGTTAATCAGGTAATAAAATTCATAGTGTTCATGCGTATGCACCGGACTCATATTACGCTTATTTTCGACCTTGTCACGTTGGATTATAGGCAGTCTTTCTCTAAAAAAATCCATAAAAAACACCTCTGATATCATAATAACATATATTTTCTCAAATATCAATCAATTTTTTAATGTTTTTTAAAAAACAAGCAAAATTTTAAAGGACAACATAATTAATTTGTTGTATTATCAATATAACAAAATACCATATCAGGAGGTAATCGAAAATGAAAAGAACCACTCTTGAAAAGGCGGGTATAAGCTCTGCCAAAGTCAAAGAATATATTGAGCTTCTGGAGCGTGAGGGTCTCTCTACTCATGATATTATCATCGCACGCAGAGGAGAGATTGCTTTTGAAACATATTGGAAGCCCTTCCACGAGAAATTCAACCACAGAATGTACTCCGTTACCAAAAGCTATGTAGCCCTTGCTGTAGGCTTCGCTGAGCAGGACGGTCTGCTCAATCTGGATGATACCATGGAAATGCACTTCCCGGATGAGCTTAAAAACCAGACCGATGCTAATATGCGTAATCAGACAGTACGACATATGCTTATGATGAGCACCTGCAAGCTTGAACGCTGGTGGTTCGGAGCAAGGTGCGACGACAGAGTGCGTTTTTACTTTGAAAACGACAGGACAGAATCCAGACCCTCCGGTACCACATTCTCCTATGACAGCACAGGCTCCTTTGTACTTGGTGCCTTGGTTGAACGTGTTACAGGCAAGCCTCTTATGGACTATTTAAGAGAGAAATTTATGGATGAAATAGGAGTTTCCAAGGAAGCCTATATGCTCAAATGCCCCGGTGGTCATTCCTGGGGAGATTCAGCCCTCGTATGTACACCTATGGATTTGTTGAAGGTTGCTCAGTTTACTATGAACGGCGGTAAGTGGAACGGCAAACAGCTCCTTAACGAAAAGTTTGTCAAGGATGCCACCTCCTGTCTTATAACCAACAACCATTTAGAGGCTGATCAGTTTAGTAATCAAGGCTACGGATATTTGATATGGAGAAATCTGCGTAATTCCTTCTTCTTCAATGGTATGGGTTGTCAGTTTGCAATCTGCGTACCGGATAAGGAGCTTATTTTCATATACAATGCTGATAATCAGGGCTTAGACCATGCTAAGAAGGTAATCATAGACAACTTCTTTACCATGATTGCAGATACCATCTCTGATGAACCTCTTGCAGAGGATGCAAAAGCACAGCAGGAGCTCGCAGACTACTGCGATACCCTTGAGCTTGCATATGCCAAGGGTGAAAAGCATACCGAATTTGAAAATAAGATTAACGGAGTTAAATATCAGCTTGAAGAAAATCCCATGGGTATCAAGGACATCAAGGTGGTTATAGAAGGCGACAAAGGAAAGCTTTGTTACACCAATGCACAGGGCTGCAAAGAGCTCGAATTCGGACTTGGTCACAATGAATTTTCCAAATTCCCCCAGGACGGATATTCTGATATAGTGGGCTCACAACCGGGAAACCGTCGCTATGACTGTGCCGCATCTGCAGCATGGGTAGAGCCCCGCAAGCTGTTTATAAAAGTACAAATTATAGACAATTACCTGGGCAGACTAAACATCATCATGAGCTACAGAGAAGATATGAAGCTGGGTATAGCCATGAATAAAACTGCTGAAGATTTCTTGGAAGAATACAGAGGCTTTGCAGGCGGTGCTCCTGTACAGGAATAATTACGGAAAGGAAGAATAATATGTTTACCAAACCCCAAAGAACAGAAAAAATAATCCAGTTTGGCGAAGGCGGATTTTTGAGAGGCTTCGTAGATTGGATTGTGCAGCTAACCAACGAAAATTCAGATTTTGATGCAAGCGTTGTAGTGGTTCAGCCCATAGATAAGGGTATGTGTGCAGAGCTTGAAAAGCAGAACTGCGTATACACCCACATCATGCGTGGTATCAAAGACGGCGAGAATATCGTAGACAAAAAGATTATAGATGTAATTTCAAGAACTGTAGAACCCTACAAGGATTGGGATGCATATCTTAAACTTGCAGAAAATCCCGACTTTAGATTTGTTGTTTCCAATACCACCGAGTCCGGTATTGCATTCAACATAGAGGATTTACCGGAGAATGCACCTGCAGTCACATTCCCTGCTAAGGTAACACTGCTTATGTATAAGCGCTATAAGCTCGGTCTGGGTGGATTTATCTTCCTGCCATGCGAACTCATAGACAAGAACGGCACCACACTCAAAAAATACATAATCGACTATGCTAAGCTCTGGAACTTCGGTGATGACTTTATAGACTGGATAGAAAAAGAAAACATATTCTGCAATACTCTTGTAGACAGAATTGTTACAGGTTATCCAAAGGGTGAGGATTTGAACCTTGGCTACGAGGACAACATGGTAAACACCAGTGAGCTGTTCCTGCTGTGGGTAATCGAAGGTCCCGGGGAAATCTGCAAGGAATTCCCCTTTGATAAGGCTAATCTCAATATTATCGTTACAGACGAGCTTGAACGTTACAGAACCAGAAAGGTACGTATATTAAACGGTGCACACACCTCTATGATACCTTATGCAATGCTGGAAGGTATAGAAACAGTGGGAGACTGCATGGATGATGAAAACATGAGCTCATTTGTAAAGAAATGCGTGTACGAGGAGATTATACCTACACTTGACCTTCCTGAAGCTGAACTCAAGGATTACGCAGACAATGTTTTTGAAAGATTCTGCAATCCTTATATAAGACATCTGTGTGCTTCTATTTCATTAAACTCGGTAAGTAAATTCAAGGTAAGGGTGCTTCCTTCAATCCTGGAGTATATCAAGCGCAAGGGAGAAATGCCCCAAAACCTTATCACTTCTTTTGCAAAGCTCATTGAGTTTTATAAGACAGACATGCCCAATGACGATGCTAAGGTTATGGAATTTATGAAGAACTCTGATGTAAAGACAATCCTTGCAAACAAAGAACTGTGGGGCGAGAATTTGAGCTTCCTTGCAGATGCGGTAGAAGCCAAAATGAATTGAGGAGTAAACCATGATTATAAATAAACTTGACAATGTGGAAGTCAACCTGTCAGACGGTCACAAATATGCTCTCTGCGATATTAAAGAGGGAGAGAATATCATTAAGTATGGCAATCCCATAGGTCATGCAACCGAGAATATCAAAAAAGGCGACCATGTACACAGCCATAATATGAAAACAAATCTCAGCGGTAATCTGGAATATGTGTACAATCCGGATTACCAAGAGACCCAAAAGCTGGATACCGATAAAACCTTTATGGGCTACGTTAGAGAAAACGGCGATGTGGGTATCCGCAATGAGATATGGATAGTAAATACAGTAGGGTGTGTCAATAAGCTTGCCAAAAGGCTTGCCGGTTTAACGGGAGCTCACGCATTTGAGCATCCATTCGGCTGTTCACAGCTTGGCGGCGATCATAAGACTACCCAGCTTATACTTAAGGGTCTGGTCAATCATCCCAATGCTGCCGGCGTGCTTGTGCTCGGACTTGGATGTGAAAATAACAATATCGATGAATTTAAAAAGGTTCTCGGCGAAATCAACCCCGATAGAGTTAAGTTTTTAAACGCACAAGATGTGGATGATGATGTCGCTGCAGGTGTAGAAATTATAAACGAGCTTAAGGCATATGCAGATACTTTTAAAAGAACACCTGTGCCGATTTCTAAATTAAAGCTTGGTCTGAAATGCGGCGGAAGTGATGGCTTCAGCGGTATTACGGCAAATCCCCTTGTGGGCAGGCTGTCCGATAAGCTAATTTCCTACGGTGGAAGCTGTGTGCTTACCGAAGTACCGGAGATGTTCGGTGCAGAGCATCTGCTGATGCAGAGATGCCCCACAGAGGAGCTGTTCAATAAGACAGTAGACCTTATAAATGACTTCAAGGATTACTTCACAAGGCACAATCAGGTTATATACGAAAATCCCTCACCCGGTAATAAAAAGGGTGGTATCACCACTTTGGAAGAAAAGTCCCTTGGCTGTGTTCAAAAGGGTGGCTTAAGCGAAGTGGTGGATGTATTGACTTACGGAGACGTACTCACCAAAAACGGACTTTCACTCTTAAACGGTCCCGGAAATGATATAGTAGCGATTACCAATTTAACGGCTGCAGGAGTACACATGGTTCTTTTCACCACCGGAAGAGGAACTCCGATAGGTGCACCTGTACCCACGGTTAAAATTGCCACCAATCACAATCTGGCAGTGCATAAATCCGGCTGGATAGACTTTGATGCATCACCCACACTGGAGGGTAATGACCTTACAGATGAATTCCTCGACTATGTAATTTCCGTAGCATCCGGCGAGGAGACTGCCAACGAAAAGAATGATTACAGAGAAATATCAATTTTTAAAGATGGAATCGTCTTATAAACGTAGGGAGCGACGCCATCGCCGCTCCGCCTAACGCAAAGGTAAATGTAGGGAGCGACGCCCTCGTCGCTCCGCCACCATATAACCAAAAAAGGAGAAACCAAAAATGGGAATTATAAACGATAGCTTTATGCTCAATAACGAAACCGCAAAAAAACTATACAATGATTATGCCAAGGATATGCCTATAATAGATTATCACTGCCATCTTGTACCGCAGATGATAGCATCTGATTATAAGTTTAAAGATGCCTATGACCTTTTCCTTGGCGGAGACCACTACAAATGGCGTCAGATGCGTTCCTTCGGTATAGATGAGGAACATATCACAGGCGATGCCGATCGCTATGAGAAGTGGGTTGGCTTTGCCAAAGTGATGCCGTATCTCATCGGCAATCCTCTTTACCACTGGACGGCATTAGAGCTCAAGAGATACTTTGATATAGACACTCCTCTTACAGAAGATACCGCTAAGGAAATCTGGGATAAATGCAATGAAATGCTCCAAAGTGATGAATTCTCAGCAAAGAATCTCATACTTCGTTCAAACGTTGAAACAATCTGCACCACAGATGACCCTGCAGATGACCTGAGATATCACATTCAGCTCAGGGAGGAGGGCTTCAAGACAAAAGTCCTGCCCACCTTCCGTCCCGATAAGCTTGTAAACATAGAAAAAGACGATTTCCTCGGCTATATTGCAGCAAATGGTATAGACACCTACGAAGGTCTTATAAGCTGGTTAAATGAGAGAATTGAGTTCTTTAATTCCAACGGCTGCCGTCTTTCTGACCATGCGCTCGAATACGTACCCTTTGGCATAGGTGATGCAAAGGCAGTTTTTGATAAAAAGGTATCCGGCAAGGAGATATCCATGGAGGAAGCGGACATATTCAAGACAGCGGTTCTCAAGGAATGTGCAAGAAACTTCAACCGTCTCGGCTGGACGATGCAGCTTCATATAGGTGCACTCAGAAATAACAACAAGCGTATGTTTGAGCGTCTTGGTCCCGATACCGGCTTTGATTCAATCAACGATTTGTGCATTGCAGAAAAGCTCTCCAAGTTCCTGGATAACTTAGAGTGTGACGATATTCTGCCCAAGACCATACTGTACACCTTAAATCCCAAGGATAACTATGTGCTCGGTACCATGCTGGGCAACTTCCAGAAGGCACCCACAGCAGGTAAGATTCAGTTTGGCTCCGGCTGGTGGTTCAACGATAACCGCGACGGCATGGAAGCACAGATGCAGGCTCTTGCTAACCTGGGTATCCTGGGCAAGTTTGTAGGTATGCTTACAGACTCCAGAAGCTTTGTTTCATATCCCAGACACGAGTATTTCAGAAGAATCCTCTGCAATATGCTGGGCGATTGGGTAGAGAAGGGCGAATACCCGGCAGACTTCAATGCACTTGAAAAAATCGTCAAGGGCATCTGCTACACAAATGCCAAAGAATATTTTAATTTCTAATACTTTACAAAACACCTCCAATGTTGTATAATTATATCAATATAACATTGGAGGTATTTATATGTATCCGCTAAAAATGAAACCTATATTTAAAGACAATCTCTGGGGCGGTACCCGATTAAGAGATGAATACGGCAAAGATACGCCATATGAAATTACCGGTGAGAGCTGGGAGGTAGCTTCTCATAAAAACGGAGAAAGCACCGTTGACGGCGGCGAACACCATGGTAAAACCATAGCACAGCTCACATGTGAGCTTAAAGAAAAGCTCCTGGGGGATAAGGTTTATAAAGGTGATGACGCTAAGTTTCCGCTGCTCATTAAATTTATAGATGCCAGAGACAATCTCTCTGTACAGGTTCACCCCGACGATAAGTTTGCCTTTGAAAATGAAAACGGTGAGCTTGGCAAGACCGAAATGTGGTACATAATGGATTCTGCTGATGATGCAGGTATAATATATGGATTTAAAGAGCCTATTACCAAGGATGAGTTTAAAAAATCCATTGAAGACAATACTCTGCTTGAATACACACACTTTGCCAAGTGTACCAAAGGTGACAGCTTCTTTATCCCTGCAGGTACCTTGCATGCCATAGGCAAGGGTATACTTATAGCTGAAATTCAGCAAAACTCCGATACTACATACAGAGTATACGACTATGACAGACGTGATGCCAACGGAAATCCCAGAGACCTACACGTCGATAAGGCAGTGGCAGTTACCACACTCGCTCCTGCAGGTGAGTATAAATATCAGGATGATTGTACCATTGCCGAGTGTGAGTATTTTAAGGTAGAGAAACTGGATTTAAAAGGCAGTAAAGAGTGGACTGTAGATAAATCTCGTTTTGAAGTGCTTATAGTGTGTGAAGGTGAAGCAGTTGTAAACGGTATTAAGCTTACCAAGGGTGAGACAGTACTCCTGCCTGCATATATTGGCAACGTAACCCTAAGCGGTGACGGAGTGGTTCTCAGAACATATGTGATGTAGTTTTTATGTGTGTTTTGTTAAATAATTAATTTGTTTTGTTAATTGACTATTTTTTTGTTTTGTGCTATACTATAAAAAAATTAAATATACGCACAAAGTGTCGGCTATGCTGCAAAAGGCGTTTTCTGTCAAGGTATAGTCGGTGAAAAGGGAATCAGGTTAGAATCCTGAACGATACCAGTCGCTGTATGTATCTTAGTTTATATTCAACGGTGAAAGCCGGTCATTGGGAAACTGAGAAGGTAGAATATAAGTGCTTGACGATACGAGTCAGAAGACCTGCTTTGATGTTGCTCCGCACGTGCTTTGCATAGGAGCAATAGTTTTATTTGTATGCCTTTTTTCGTAGGTTTATTCAGGTATGTCTCATAAAATGCGGTGACACAGAAAATGTCTGCTGTGGTAATTAAATATGTTACCGCAGCTTTTTTGTTGTTTGCGGTATGAGAGGTGATAGTAAGCTTAATTTATGTATTTCAGATACCGTACTGAAAATAAGGAGGACAATAAAAATGAGAAAACAAAAAATAACCACACTTCTTTTAGCGATAGCAACGATTCTTATGCTTGTTTCTTTATCTTTTACTGCATCAGCCACCAGTGACAATATTTCCTGGAAAGGTGCAATGAATTATAACGATTCGAATAACTATGTAACATCTATAGCATCAATACCGGCTCCCAACAGAGCTGAAATGAAATGGGCATACCCGTTAAACGATGATGTAATTGCCGGAGGAGCATATTATGCTGGACAAAGTGTTATTGTAAATGGATATTTATATGCAACCGGCGGCGGGAAACTCCACAAGGTAGATATTGCAAGTGGTACAGGCGATATAATAAATGATAACGCAGGAAGTACAATAAGTTATTATGATTATCTATGCTATGCTGATGGATTGCTTATTCTTTCTACACAAGACAGTATAATAGCTTACAGCATTGACGGAGAAATGCTTGGAAGTGTTTCAGGCACATATGGCGAATACCATCCAATACAGTATCACAATGGATATGTTATATGCAATGGATTTATTTATGAAATCAAGGAAGAAAGCGGAAGTATCATTTTTAATCAGGTTGGTAATACGGCTATAGGCGAAGATGCTTTTAACTGGAGCAGCGGAGTTTTCATTGATGATTTGTTCTATGTTGCATCCAAAGCAACAATTTATGCAGTTGAATATAAAACCAATACCGTAGTAGATAGCTATGTATTTGATGCTAATCGCACAGCTTCAAAAAACGTTCAGGGTGGATTGTGTTATGATGAAAATACCGGTAGACTGTTTTGGGGTACATACACGTATAATTCGTATATACATTCTATAGCACTTGAGGACAAGCAATTTGCCGAAAACAGTTATATGAGTGAAGATTGCGGACAAAAAAGTGTAGCAACGCCCATTGTATATAACGGCAGATTGTATCTTGCAGGGCAACAAGGCAGAATGTGTGTTCATAATGCAAATGATCTATCAAAAATATACGAGGTTACTTTAGGCGGCGGCAAGGTGCAGGGTACACCTATTCTTTCAACAGCAGATGAACAAATCCGTATATATACACAATGCTCAAATGGCCATTTATATATGTTTACCGATAACGGTGATTATGGAGAAGCAATAAAGCTTGCAGAAACTAAAAATTATACTAAAGTAGCCTATCCTTATGCAGGTTTTGAACAGTATGCTATGGATGAAAATGGTAATATATACTGTTACAACGAATCCGGATATTTATTCTGTTTTGGAATATCTTCGTGTGAAAAACCTACAATTACGGCAGATCTTTCCACAGACAGAGTGAAATACGGAGTAGATGCAGATACTGATGCACTTACTGTAGCAGCGACCGTATCAGAGGGTGAACTGTCATATCAATGGCAGTCAAGCGATGACGGTGATAAATTCAACGATATTGCGGGAGCAACTGATGCAAGCTATACACCCCCGTCCAATGTAGAAGGAACCACATATTATCGTGTTGTTATAACAAACACTGTTGGTATCTATACAGCATCGGAAACAAGCAGTGCGGCTTATATTCAGGTAAAAGCTCTCAGCAATAATACTTCTCTCAATGCAATGGTTGGTAAATCAAATTCTGTTACAGCTACAAGCAATATTGCTGTGCCTACAGTTAATGAAGATGGAATTTTATATATTGAAAACTGTAATTTTGATGTTAAGAATATATTTTTGGGAGTTGCAGATGAAGGCTCTGTGTCGGGTGTTGATTTTATCTACGGAGCAGGTAATTCAGCCCCTAAAAAATATTCTGTAAACAATACCGACTATACAGAGAGATATTATAAAAGCACCTACACTAAACCTGTTGTTGCAAAAATATCAATATTAGCCGAGGACGGTATTTCCGAAGCAGAAAAGTATTTAATTGTATCTGAACAAAGTGCAGGCAAATATATAACAAAAGCAAGCATCGGCTCGGATAGTGAGTATTTTGCAGATAATACAATAAGCTTTACAGGGACGGAACAAACGGCATCCCTTGTGATTATTCCGCAGGAAACGGTAGGTAAAGGCGAAATATATAATCCGCAATGGCAATGGTCAAGCTCTGATAAAAAAGTGGCAATTGTTGATTCAAACGGTATTGTTAAGTGCGTAGGCGGCGGAAGTGCAGTTATAACAGCTGTATACGACGGTGTAAATGCATCTGTAAATATTACATCCGATGCACCTGAGCATAGTGTTCATACATATTTGCAAGGTGAGTGTTCGGTGTGCGGACACAAAGAACCACCTGCTGTTAATGCTAACTTTACAATGATAGATAAAAATAATAATATCGCAGTTTCAAAAGACGGTATAACAGAGATTTTCAAAAAACAAATCTCAGTGGGTGACAATGATTGCGATGGTATTATTACTCTTAATGACGCCTTTATAAAAGCACATGCACAGCATAGTTATAACGGAGTATCTGATTTTATGACAGAATCAAGCTCATACGGACCTTTTATAACAAAACTATGGGGCGAGCAGACATCAAATGTGGCATATATGGTCAACGATGCAATTTCATATTCACTTTTGACTGAGTTAAATCAGAATGATAATATTACAGCATATTTTTACAGAGACACCGAATCTTATTCGGATATTTATACTTATATTGAAGGCAGCACAACGATTACAGCCGGTAATAAAACGGAGTATGTTTTAAAAGGGATCGTATCTTCGGGTGAAATTTTTGCAAAAGGTGCAACCATAGAAATTCTTGATAAGCAAGGTTCAAAGATTTATGAAGCAACTGCAGATGATAATGGTAAATTTGAGGTGGTTGTTGAAAATGCCGGAGAATACATTTTAGAAGCAAAAGGTCATGCTTCATATATAGGTAAAGTATGGGACACTACGATAAATGATTATTGCAGCAAGGAGTTTGAATCAGCACCCGTAGTTGTTTCGCGTTTTAATGTGACTGCACTTCCTTATGTTGAAAAAACCGTATATGTTACAATCGCTACTAAAAACGGCGAATTTGCTGTAGATAAAAATGGAAACGACATGTGGAGAGTCCCTGTAACAGTAATTGATAATCCTATCGCACCCGATGGAGTTATAACTATTTCCGAAATACTTATAGCGGCACACGAGCAGTATCACTTAAATAAAGCAACAGCTTTGGTAATGGAAGAAAGCAAATATGGTGCTTTTATTACCAGACTTTGGGATGAAAACAATGGCGGTAACTGTTTATACTATTTTAATGATGTTGCAATGGATGGTACCGGCAAAAAGACAGGCACAAATGGTCGTGAATGGGATGATAAACTACTTGATACCGTTGTTGAAACAAATGACACATTCACTATCTATTCTTTGCAGGCAACCGATTACACCAAATCAGATCTTTACACATACTTCTATCCTGCAAGTGAATCTGTAACTGTTGGAGAAGAAAAAACGTTTACTTTAAAATCGGTTGCCGGATACGGAAATAATAGTGTGGAAACCTCTTATGTTAAGGTATATGACAGCACCGGTGAAGAACTTGCTGACCTTGCAACGCAAGTTGCAAAAGACGGAACATTTAAAATAACATTTGCAGAGGAGGGTAATTATACTATCGATGTAAGAACCAATGGCGCAAATTACATTTCTCCTTCCCGATGTATTGTCGAAGTTAAAAAATCAGATTTAACAAGTGGTGATAATATATCATCATCTGATAACATTACAGTTTACTTCACCTTGCTTGGTGATAAAAAACACGGTACACCAACAGGATCAGCAGACACCCATACTAAGAAAAAAGGCAACCTTGAAACGTGGATTCCCAAAACAAAAATCAAACTTGATAAAGGAAGCTGCGTGATTGATGCTGTTGAAAAAGCACTAAAGCTTGAGGGTATCAAATATACAAATGAAAATAACTATATTAGCGAGATCAAAGGACTTGCTGAATTTGATAATGGCAGTGTATCGGGTTGGATGTATATGCTTAACGGAGAATATCCCACTAAGGCTATCAATGAGCAGAAACTATCAAACGGAGACACAATCATATTGCATTATACAGACGATTATACAGCAGAGAAGACAGGTTATTCAGGTGGTACATCGTCAAGAACTACCAAAAGAAAAGAAGATATATCGGTAAGTGCTGTCGCAATTGAAACTCTTGATGATACAGCAAGGTATTTGATTCATACGATTGATAATCCTACTGTTGCATCTGTCGGCGGAGAATGGGCTGTCATAGGACTTGCAAGATGTGGTTTGGATATTGACAGTGCATATTTTGAAAACTACTATGCCAATGTTCAAAACTATATAAAATCAAAAGACGGTGTACTTCATGCGAGAAAACATACTGAGTATTCAAGAGTAATCATTGCACTTACGGCAATCGGGGAATCTCCCGAAGATGTTGCAGGATATAACCTTGTTACTCCGCTTCTGGATTATGATAATACAATATGGCAAGGGATAAATGGTCCTATATGGGCAATTATCGCACTGGACAGCGGAAACTACGGGACACAGGAAATCAGGGAAAAATATATTACAAAAATTCTGACGAGTGAAAAACAAAATGGAGGCTGGTCTCTATCCGAAACAGAGCAAAATGCTGATGCAGACATTACCGCTATGGCACTGATAGCACTTTCAAACTATCAGGACAGACCGGATGTTAAAACAGCCACAGACAGGGCAATAAATGTTTTGTCCGTAATGCAAAATGAAAACGGTGGATATTCATCATATAGCACGGAAGCATCTGAAAGTACGGCACAGGTATTGACAGCCTTATCCTCTCTTGGTATATCTTATAAGGACACACGATTTGTCAAGAACGGTAAAACCTTGATTGACAATTTATATTCATTCAAACATAAAGACGGTAGCTTTTCGCATTCTGATGAAACAAACATTATGGCAACAGAGCAAAGTTTTTATGCGTTAGTAGCTGCAAAAAGACTTGAAGAGAACAAAACACCTCTCTTTAATATGTCTGATGTCAAAAAAACAAATAATTTACATAGTGGTCTGTCTGATAGGAATGCTGATGTCAAAAAGTCTGAAATAAAGTTTTCGCATAAAACATTTTCGGATATACAAGGACATAAAAATCAAACAGCTATTGAGGAGCTTGCCAAAAGAGGTATTATAAACGGTATGAGCGATGATTTATTTGCTCCCGACAATACTATGACAAGAGCTGAGTTTACAGCAATAACAGTTAGAGCATTGGGACTTCCTGTAAAAGATATTTCTGTATTTAGTGATATAAAGGATACAGATTGGTACTACGAATATGTAAATACCGCTTACAGTTACGGTATTGTAAACGGTGTTTCACAAACAGAGTTTAATCCTGACGGCACTATCACTTTAGAACAAGCTTCGGCTATGATTTGTCGCACTGCTGAATTATGCGGTATGAAAAATAATCTTGATGATGTTGCAGTAAGGAATATTTTGGCAGAATTTGCGGATTATACAACAGTTTCCGACTGGGCTGTGTCAAACGTTGCATTTTGCTTTAATAACTCAATTTTAGACAGAAGTGAAAATGAAATCAAACCTCAAATAGCAGTAAAGAGAAGTCAAATTGCCGATATGCTTTATAATCTTTTGATAGGAGCATTGCTGATATGAGCATTATAAAAAAACATAAAGGAAAAATAATATCTGCTGTTATTATAATATCAGTACTGGCTATTGCTTTTTTCTGCGGAGATAATACTGCATCCACAACAAATGATCATTCTGTAAATGACAAAACAGCATTAGTTTCACAGCTTCAAAACGAGGCTGCAAAAACATCTGAATCTCAGAATGATATGATAACAGAAGAAACAGAAATACAAGAGCTGAAACAAGCACCTGCAAGCAATGAAGAAATTGGACAAGTATATCCGGTACAAGAAGGAAAAACACAATCCGGTGTTTGCGAAAACACTCCAAAAGTAAATACTGAATATTCAAATACTGTTCCGGCAGAAAAATCCTTTTCCCTTGAACATGAAGAAGCAGATGAAACAGACAATCAACTCACTTGCTCCTTGTCAATCCGATGTGATAATGCTGTCGGCAAATCAATAAAAAAAGCTGTTGTAATTCCGTGTGACGGAGTTATATTTTCAAAAAAATCTGTAGAGTTTTATAACGGAGAAAGTGTGTTTAATGTTCTGGTACGTGAAATGAAAAAGAATAAAATACACTTGGAGTTTGTAAATATACCTCTTTATAACAGTGCATACATAGAGGGTATAAATAACTTATATGAATTTGACTGTGGTGAGCTTTCGGGTTGGATGTATAAAGTAAATAACCGGTTTCCAAATTACGGTTGTTCTCAATACGTATTAAAAAACGGTGACAAAATAGAGTGGGTATATACCTGTGATTTGGGTAAAGATGTAGGCGGTGAGTATGCAGAAAGGAATGGTATGAAAAATGAATGAATTTAAAAACTATCATCCTATAGTAAATTTAATGTACTTTATCATTGTGATTATATTTGCCTGCATTTTTCTTCACCCTGTTGCACTTGCAATATCTCTTTTCGTAAGTTTTGCATACAGCACTGTGTTAAAGGGCAGACATACACTGGTGCGTAGTATTGTTCACGCTGTACCGATGCTTATAATTATGGCTCTTATCAATCCTGCATTCAATCATCAGGGAGTTACAATTATAACATATCTTCCCGGAGGTAACCCACTGACGGCAGAATCTATATTGTACGGTTTTGCAGCGGCGACTATGATTGTTTCAGTTATAATGTTCTTTTCGTGCTTCAATGAAGTGATGACGAGCGATAAATTTATATATATTTTTGGCAGGATAATTCCTTCTTTGTCGCTGGTGTTTTCAATGGTGCTTCGCTTTGTACCTAAGTTCATTGATGATATCAAAAAAGTAACCGATGCACAGCGATGCATCGGTAGAGATGTGTCAAGTGGCAGCTTGATAAAGCGTGCAGTAAGTGGTATGTCTGTATTGTCTGTAATGATAACCCAAAGCCTTGAGAATTCCGTTGACACTTCTGATGCTATGAAATCCCGCGGTTACGGACTCCCGGGTAGAACAGCCTTCTCTATATACAGATTTACAAAGAGAGACATCAAGGCATTGATTACTATCTTGATTCTTTCGGCATATGTAATTACAGGAAAACTGCAAGGTGTTTTGAAATTTGAGTGTTTCCCGTATGTAGATACTGCCAAGCTAAATATTTATGCTTTGTCAGTGTTTGCTGCTTATTTTATATTGTCGGCTTTGCCAGTTTTTATTGAGCTAAGAGAGGTGATAAAATGGAAATCTATAGAATCGAAAATGTAAGCTTTGCATATCCAAATCAAAGTGGAAATGTCTTGGAAAATATTAATTTAAATATAAGCAGCGGTGAGTTTATCACTATCTGCGGTAAATCAGGTTGCGGCAAAACAACTCTTTTGAGATTGCTAAAGCCATCCGTTGCTCCATTTGGAAAAATGACAGGTACTATCATATTTGACGGCACGCCTCTTTCTGAGGTAGATACATTAACTCAGGTTACCGATATAGGATTTGTTATGCAAAATCCGGATAATCAGATAGTTACCGATAAGGTGTGGCACGAGCTTGCATTTGGTCTGGAGAGCCTGGGATATACTACCAATCAAATCAGAGCCAGAGTATCTGAAATTGCGTCCTTCTTTGGCATAGAGAATTGGTTTTATAAGAAAACAAATAAATTATCCGGCGGTCAAAAACAGCTTCTTAATTTGGCATCTGTTATGGTAATGCAACCCAAGGTTCTGATACTCGATGAGCCTACAAGTCAGCTTGATCCTATTGCCGCATCGGAATTTTTAAAGACATTACAAAAGATAAACGATGAGCTCGGTACCACTATCATTTTGACAGAACATCGACTTGAAGTTGCACTTGCTATGACTCACCGTGTGGTGGTGATGGATAATGGCGAAGTTATAGCAGACGACACTCCCCGCAGTATAGGAAGTATTCTAAAAGGTTTAAACCATGACATGTACGAAGCTATGCCTGCGCCGATTCGTGTCTATGGCAGTGTAGCATCTGATGAAGCTTGTCCTTTGACGATTCGCGAAGGCAAAAACTGGCTTAGTGATTTTTGTGATACCCACGATACAATAAAGCATATTGCATATGATGAAAGTGTTTCGGAGAATTCTCGACCATTAATAGAAGTCCGCGATGCTTACTTTAGATATTCCAAGGAATTACCTGATGTTATTAAAGGGCTAAGCTTTACTGTATCTGCCGGTGAAACTTTGGCTGTTCTCGGTGGCAACGGAACAGGCAAAACCACGGCTGTATCTTTAATATCCGGATTGCGTTCTCCGCAGCGAGGTGATATCTATATAGATGGCAGACGTATGTGTGAAATACCTGACCTTTACAATGGTTTAATCGGTGTGCTTCCTCAAAATCCCACGTCCCTTTTCACACGAAAAACAGTATATCTTGATTTGCATGATATGACTGATAAGAAGCTTCCTAAAGAGGAAAGGGAGCAGCAGGTGATGAATATATCACAGCTATGTGGTATATCGAAGCTTATGGATAATCATCCTTATGATTTATCCGGTGGAGAACAGCAGCGCACAGCTTTGGCTATGGTGCTTCTAAGACATCCTCGCATTCTTATTATGGACGAGCCCACCAAGGGTATGGATGCACAATTTAAAAAGTCATTTGCGCAGATACTATATAATTTAAAGGCGAGTGGTACTGCCATTATGATGGTGTCTCACGATGTGGAGTTTTGTGCGCAATACGCAGACCGTTGTGCCATGTTCTTTGACGGAAGCATTACTTCAGTGGATACACCGCGTAAGTTCTTTAACGGCAACAGCTTCTATACGACAAGTGCAAACAGAATGTCAAGAAACATTATATCGGATGCTATCCTTGTTGATGATATTGTATATGCTATTGGCGGCGAGTGTAGTTCAAAAGAAAATCAGAATACGGTGATATATAAACCGTCAATTCCTTCAGAGGAAAAGTCTCAAAAGAAGCATAAGCTCTCTATACCCAAAATAGTTTCGGGTATAATATTTTTAATGCTTTTTATTGCTTCTTGGATTATCAGAAATGAATTTATAGAAAGCTATACCACCGTATACTATATATCACAAGCAGCTTCAATAGTACTTGCCTTTCTTACATTATGGTGTTTGATACCGCCTAAGGACTTAGGTATCAGTGTTATTCATACTCCACGAAGTGAAAGGTCGCTTACACGCAGAAGTCTTGTGGCAACAATACTTATATTGATATTAATACCGCTTACTATTTATTTCGGTATTTACTATCTCGGAGACAGAAAGTACTATTTTATAAGCTTGTTAATTATATTGGAAACCATGTTACCTTTTGGCATGATATATGAGAGCCGCAAACCCCAGGCTCGTGAACTTGTCATCATCAGTGTGCTTTGTGCTTTGGGTGTAGCAGGCAGGACAGCATTTTTTATGGTTCCCGAGTTTAAGCCGGTGATTGCCCTTGTTATCATATCAGGGATTTGCTTCGGAGGCGAGACGGGATTTTTGGTAGGAGCTGTTACCGCCTTTGTGTCCAATTTTTATTTTGGTCAGGGACCGTGGACACCATGGCAGATGTTTGCATTTGGTATAGTAGGTTTTTTAGCAGGTATACTCTTTAAAAAAGGCTTACTGAGAAGAAACAAGCTTTCGCTGATAGTATTTGGCTTTACGGTAACGCTTATAGTGTACGGAGGCATTATGAATCCCGCCTCGGTTATCATGATGACCAATAAACCCACTTGGGATATGATAAAGGCATCCTTCGTTATGGGATTTCCTATTGACATTATACATGCATTGTCAACCGCATTTTTCCTTTGGGTAATGTCTGAACCCATGATAGAGAAGCTTGAGCGGATAAAAGTGAAGTATGGATTAATAGAAAAATAAATCAAAACAACCATTAGAATATTTTAATAAAAGCTTTATTGTGTTGATAAATGTTGAAAAATAGCTGTAAATGTGTTAGAATAGGTTTGTACAATTGTTTTGAAAGGAGCACTACATATGAAGTTAATTTCATTTTTACACATGGATAACAAATTGAGAAAACGAGGTATGTTTGTAATCGGTGTTGCTATTTGTATACTTGTAGCAATTCTGTCCGTTATGCTTGAGAAGTTAATTCCCGGAGAACTTTTGGGGTCTTCTATCATAGCACTGTTTATGGGAACGATAATTAATAGTTTTTTTCATCCGGACTGGATAAAACCGGCACTCAAGTTTACATCCAAAAGGATTCTGAAGGTTGCCATCCTTTTACTCGGTGCATCTCTTTCCGTCAACACAATTATGTCCGTTGGTAAAATGACATTTTTTGTAATGCTTTTTACATTTGCTATGTGCTTTGGCGGCGGCTTCTTTATTCGCAAGCTATTTGGACTTAACTGGAAACTAAGCAATTTAATTTCCGCAGGAACAGGAATTTGCGGTGGTTCTGCTGTGGCAGCTATTGCACCTGTTATTGATGCCGATGATAAGGATATAGCATTTGCTTTGTCCTCTACATTTCTCTTTGATATGGTTATGATTGCCTTGTATCCAATCATGGGAAAAGCCCTGGGAATGTCTGATATTGCTTATGGTATTTGGGCAGGAACATCTGTGAATGATACTGCCAGTGTGGTTGCCTCCGGATATGCTTTTTCAGAAGCTGCAGGCGATTTTGCAACAATGGTTAAGCTCACTCGCACCATTGCAATTATCCCCACTGTATTAGTGTTTGCCTATATTGGTACACGTATGAAACAAAAAGAGCTGCAAGCAGAAAGCGGCGGCAAGAAAGTAAATATTCTAAAGATTATTCCATGGTTTATCGGCGAATTTTTGATACTGGCTATTGTAAACAGTGCCGGCTTTATTCCGGTAGCAGTATCCAATATTATGAAGACTGCAAGTAAATTTCTAATGGTAACGGCACTTGCTGCTATTGGTCTTGGAACCGACATTAAGGATTTTAAGAAAGCAGGTCTATCTCCAATGTTCTATGGTATGACTATTGATACATTGGTAACATTGACAGCACTTGTGGTTATTTGGTGTATGGGACTGATGTAATATACAATATATATTTGGTCACAATCAAAAAAGCCTCCCCAGTTTAAGCTGCTTATACACTCTTTATACGAAACATATCAAAATTTGGTAGAAATTATAGGTTGACAATATCCCACAATTTGTATATAATATAAATTGTAGGATATATTTATTGTATAAATAATAGGAGGCTGTTGTGAATATAAATACCGAAACAATTACAACAATGACGGAAGCAAATCAGAATTTCTCAAAAGTGGCTAAAGTTGCAGAAAATAATGGTCAGGCAGTTATTTTTAAAAATAACAAGCCTAAATTTTTGCTTATTGATGTAGATTCAAATTCTTACTTTGATATTACCGATGATGAGAAGATTGATGTAGCAGCAAAGAGAATTTTGAACAGATTTAAACCTGCTTTTGAGGAGTTGGCAAAATGATTAAATTAAGTAAAGAAAAGGTTTTACTTTTACATCAGTTAATAGCAGAAGAAACGGGCGGAAGTGTCGGCGTAAGAGATGTTGGATTATTGGAGAGTGCTCTTAACAATGCATATGCTACATTTGGCGGAGAGGAACTTTATAAAACAAAAGAGGAAAAAGCAGCAAGTCTTGGGTTTTCATTGATATCCAATCATGCTTTTGTTGACGGTAATAAGAGAATAGGTGTATATGTTATGCTAACATTTTTGGAAGCAGAGGGAATAAAAATGAATTGCACCAATGCAGATGTTGTTGATTTTGCTTTGTCTGTTGCATCTGGAAATATGAAATATGCTGAAATTCTGAAATGGATAAATAAATTTAAGAAGTAAATTAACACCTCATCAGTCACTTCGTGACAGCTTCCCCTCAAGGGGAAGCCTTTAGGCTACATGTGAAAAAGGCTTGTTAGATATTGAAATGAAAGAATATCAGAAAATAAATTTTAAAAAAAAGGGTTAAGTAATGAAGTACAATACATTTTTATTTGATTTTGACGGAACGCTGGTTGATTCCATGCCGGCTTTTGTTTCTGTTATGTTAAGAATTTTGGATGAGAACGATATAAAATATGAACAGGACATTGTAAAAATTATTACACCGTTAGGATATTTGGGAACAGCAGAATACTTTAAACAATTAGGAGTTCAACTATCCGAAGATGAAATGATTAAATTGATGAATGAGTATGCTTATAATGAATATGCATACAATATTCCCGCAAAATCCAATGTTGTTTCGGTTCTTACAGAACTCAAAAACAGGGGAGCCAACCTTAATGTTCTCACTGCCAGTCCGCATAACGTGCTTGATCCATGTCTTAAGAGACTTGGAATATATGATTTGTTTACCAATGTATGGTCTTGTGATGATTTCTCCACCACAAAGGCTGACCCTTTGATATATGTCAAAGCTGCAGAAAAGATAGGTGAGCCTGTTGAAGATATCCTGTTTCTTGATGATAATTACAATGCTGACAAAACAGCAAAGTCTGCCGGCATGAAGGTATGCGGTGTATTTGATAATTCATCATCTGAATATGTTGATGATATAAAGTCTGTTGCAGACCATTATATATATGATTTTTCTGAACTGCTTGAACTTAGATAGTTTTAAATTTTTGAGAGAATAATTGGGGATATACAAATGAGTACCTGGGAAAAAAGATTTTACAATGCAATTTTGGAACGCGGCAAAGATTATTATCGTAAAAAAAGAGTCAAAATTCTCGATGTGGATGAATTTTCTTGTCAGGCAATCGTAAGGGGCAGTGAGCCATATTATGTTCAAATCATGCTAAATGATGACTATGATATAAAAAGAGCTGACTGTGATTGTCCGTATGCGCAAAAAGGTAATGCCTGCAAGCATATGGCTGCCGCGTTGTATGCTACAGAAGATAAAAGAGCTCCCAAATTTAAAACCATAAAAAAATACGTGTATCCTTTTGCCGGCGAACCAAAATTTGCAGACTCTTATTTTAATATAAAAGATATAACCAAAGATTTTGATGTTGATGCAGATGTGTTTAACAAAGCAAATGCTATATTGACTAATCCCCAAGTAACTATAGAATCCGAAACAAAGTATGACGGACGCTATTCAGCTAAAGGTTTGCTTATGCACTGCAGATATTATCCCAGCGAAGACAAAACCTGGGCTTCGGCAGAAATAGTTTTTTCAGCGGATTCATTGCTTAAGATATACTGTAATTGTTCAAGGCAGTGGCTCTCTATCGGTTCATATGAATACCGCAGCTATTATGGCAGGTTAGAGCTTTGTCCTCATCTTACTGCATTGTTTATGCATGCCAAACAAACCATAGATACTACCAACCCGGGAGATGCTACGGATTATCGAGCTTCAAAATTTATTAAACAGTTTGTCAAACTGCAGAATTCACACAAGATACCGGCAGAAAATAAGCGTCGTATTATACTTGAACCAAAGCTGAAATATGAATATGATGAACTCAGATTATCCTTTAAGATAGGTGTTGGTAAACTTTTCGTCCTTCGTAATCTGACAGATTTTGCAGATGCTGTTGAGCACAAAGCCTTTATGCCTTTGGGAAAAAATGAAATGCTTGATTTTTCTTTGGATGAATTTGATGATAAAAGCAGGCTTTATTATGAATTTATAAGGTCATGTGTTGAGCTGACTAAGCACACAAGCGAACAAATACCTGCGTATAACAGGAATGAAATCAAAATTGCAGCTTCGGTTCGGCTGGCTGATGCATTTATTGATACTTTTTTTGATGCATTTCATGATGAGATATTTAGTTGTGAGCTGTCAACGAATTATACGTTGAAAACTACCGTTAAAGACTTTGTATTAGGTGAAACCAAGCTCAAGCCTGAGCTTGAAGTTACAAAATATGATGTAAACGGTAATTTTCAAGGTGTCAGACTTTGCGGAGAGCTTCCAAGTTTGATTCGCGGTAATCGGTATATGTATTACTTTTCCGAAAATTCGCTATGCAGAGTTATGAACTATGATGTATTAAAACCTGTATATTCTCTGGCTGAATACAATATGATTGACTGCGTGATAGGTCGCAAAAACCTGGCAGAATTCTATAGACTTGTATTACCTGAACTTAAAAAAATAATAAATATCTCTGAGCCTGATTACGAAGAAATTGATAAATATTTGCCGCCCGAAGTTGGATTCGTTTTTTATCTTGATTCTGTTCAGGGTGTTCCGGAGTGTAAGGCATATGCCCGGTATGACAGTGATGAGTTTTCCCTTGCTGCAATGCATGAAAATGAAGCTGCAGATTTCAGAGATAATTACAGAGAAAATGAAGTTAAAAACAAGGTGCTGGATTATTTCGCAATACAAGACATTGCAGCTGAAACATTTTTTTGTGAGGAAGATGATGAAAAAATACTGCATATACTTGAAACCGGCGTCAGCGATTTACTTCAGTACGGGGAAGTGCAATGTACCGATAGATTTAACTCGCTTAAGCTGAGACGAAAGGTGAATATAAACGTAGGTGTATCAATAGAGAGCGAGATAATGAATCTCACTATCCAAAGCCGGGATGTTTCATCAGATGAACTCATCGATATTCTTAATTCATATAAACTCAAGAAAAAATATCACCGTTTAAGAAACGGAGATTTCATAAAGCTTGACAGCAGTATAGCTCAGCTTGATGAGCTGATAAGCTCTCTGCATATTTCTGCAAAGGATATCTTAAAGGACAACATAAAGATTCCCGCATATCGTGCTTTGTATCTTGATAAAATGCTTGAGCAGCTTGATGAAGTATATTCTAATCGTGACAAGCTTTTTAATAAGTTTATAAAGAATTTTAAAACAGTTACTGAATCCGATTTTGATATTCCGTCAAGTCTTAGCGATATAATGAGAGGATATCAGCAATTCGGACACAAATGGCTTCGCACCATATCCGAGTGTGGCTTCGGAGGTATACTTGCCGATGACATGGGTCTTGGAAAAACTCTTCAGATGATATCGGTACTCCTTGCAGCCAAGGAAGAAGGTAATTGTGGTACATCTATAGTTGTATGCCCCGCCTCCCTTGTGTATAACTGGTATGAGGAATTCAAAAAGTTTGCTCCTTCAATGGCTGTATGCGTAGTAGCGGGCAATAGTGCTCAAAGAGCGGTGTATATAGATAATCATACCAAATATGATGTGCTTATAACATCATACGATTTGCTCAAGAGAGATATAGCAGAATATGAAAATAAAATATTTAAATACCAGATTTTAGATGAGGCACAAAACATCAAAAATCACTCCACAGCAGCTGCCAAATCCGTAAAGGTAATTAATGCGGAAAGAAAGTTTGCCCTGACCGGTACACCGATTGAAAACCGATTAAGTGAGCTTTGGAGCATATTTGACTATCTTATGCCCGGATTTTTGTATGGTTATGAAACCTTTAAAAAAGAATTTGAGACCCCCATCGTCAAATCTCAGGATACTAAAGCACAGAATAGACTGAAAAATATGATTTCTCCCTTCGTTTTACGTAGACTTAAGGGAGATGTGCTCAAGGATTTACCGGAGAAAATAGAGGAAATCCGATACGCCGGATTTTCAGATAAACAGCAGGAGGTATACGATGCTCAGGTAACTCATATGCTTAATATGCTCAATGATCAAACCGATGAAGCTTTTTCAAACGGCAAGCTTCAAATACTTGCTGAACTTACTAAAATACGTCAGATTTGCTGTGACCCGTCTTTGTTGTTTGATAATTACAACGGTGAATCTTGCAAGCGAATGGCATGTATGGATTTGATTAAATCGGCAGTTGAAGGCAATCATAAGGTGCTTGTTTTTTCACAGTTTACTTCTATGCTTGCTCTGCTTGAAAACGATTTACAATCCGAAAGCTTATCTTATTATAAGATAACCGGTGAAACGGATAAAAAGAAGCGATTGCAAATGGTTGATAAGTTCAACACGGACGATACGCCGGTATTTCTGATTTCTCTCAAAGCAGGAGGCACCGGATTAAACCTCACCGGTGCAGATGTGGTTATTCACTACGACCCATGGTGGAATGCAGCCGCACAAAATCAGGCTACAGACAGAGCTCACAGAATAGGTCAGCGTAATGTAGTGTCTGTTTATAAACTAATAGCCAAGGATACCATTGAAGAAAAAATTCAAAACCTTCAGCAAGCAAAACGGGATTTGGCAGACAGCATTATATCCGAAAACAGCATTGCGTTTTCTGCTATGAATAAGGAAGATATATTGAAACTTATACAATAGTTAATAAAAATCAAAGATTTAGGAAGCATACGGCTTATGCATTCTTTATATAAAGAATGTCGAATATTGTAGAAAAAGGTAAAAAGGAGAAAAAGCAATGTTTGAAAAGTTAAAAAATTTTTGCGATTCGTTTTTGGGACTTGGTGTTCCGGGATTTGATTTAGTGATTTATAAAGACGGGAAATGTATTCTCAGGTATATGAATGGCTATAGTAATCTTGAAAACAAGGTTAAAATAAACGGAAATGAAAGATATAACATCTACTCCTGCTCAAAGGTTATAACCTGTACAGCGGCTTTGCAGTTATTGGAAAAGGGTTTGTTTTCGCTTGAAGACAAACTTTCCGACTATATGCCTGAATTCAGAGAAATGACAGTCATGACGGATGACGGTATTAAAAAGGCTGAAAATCTAATTTTGATAAAGCATTTATTTGAAATGACAGCAGGTTTTTCCTACGATTGTTATTCGCCGCAATTAAAAAAAGCGATTGACGAAACAAATGGAAAATGTCATACTCGTGAGGTAATGAAGTATCTGGCTAAAGAACCATTGCTTTTTGAACCTGGAGACAGATGGGAGTATAGTTTATGCCATGATGTTTTAGCGGCTTTGGTTGAAGTTGTATCGGGCGAAAAATTTGAAACATATGTGAAAAAGAATATTTTTGACGTTGTCGGTATGAAAAATTCCACATTTATGTTACCCGATGAGGAAATCGAAACTATTGCACCCCAATATAGATTTAAAGACGGAAAAGCGGTTAATATCGGAAAACCGATAGTAACCTATAAAATTGGCGCAGAATATGCTTCGGGAGGTGCGGGCGGAATTTCTACCGTAGATGATTACATAAAGTTTTTAGAGGGACTTCGCACTTATAAGCTCTTAAAGCCCGAAACAGTTAAATTGATGATGAACGATCGTTTAACAGACGAACAAAAGAGGACATATTGGACAAAAGACTCCCACGGTTATGGCTTGGGAGTGCGTTGTCCTAAAGGAGATGAAAGGTATATTGATTTTGGTTGGGGCGGTGCTGCAGGCGCATATCTTGCGATTGATGTTCAGAATGCAATTTCGATTTATTTTAGCACACATATATTATCTTCTCCCGCTCAGGGGTTACGTTCGATGCTTTACAGATTTGTAAGAGCAGAACTGATTGATAACAGTGAGTTTGAAAATTTGTATAAAGATTTAAAAGATTTGCATGATTACAAATTAACGTATTAAAATTGTAAAATTGTAAAATGTGCAGGTGGTTGCATCTAAATCTTATATCCCTTATATAAAGATTGTCGAATGATGTCGAAAAGATAAGTAAGAATTTGTAGGTGATAGTATGAAACAACACAAAGAAGTAATCTTTTCAAAAAATAGATATGGAATTGTGGGACAGAAAAGAATATTTTCTTTCTCATCGTAGACAGCAAGAGCAGTAGTGCTGAAGGTATCGCTGAATACCTTCTCCTGCGTCATAGTAGAATACTTCTTAAAGAGTATGTTCATAAAACGTTGCTTTTCTTTGATGAGGTTGGAAACAGCGAAATAACGTGCTCGTGTAAGGTTCTGAAGTGCTTTGTAACGATAGTCACCGATGTATAACTCCTTGTTGATTCTACCGAAACGCAGGCAATCAGCAATGACAAAAGAGTCAAAAGTTACTATGTTTACTTCCGTCAGGGAGCATAAAATATACAACATTGGATTTGCTGCTTACATCAATACCGACGTAAAGTGGGTTCATAAAAATCACCTTCTTTCGTCAAGTTTTAAGTGTTCAATCGGCTTGGTAAAACCCATGATTATGGAGCATCAACACCCTCGCATATAAGAATCCAACTTAAGAAGGACAGATGCGAAACCACACTGCTAAATGGTTGTCCTGAAGCTTAAGTAAACAGCCAGCCGGTTTGAAGTTAACTTCCATATCAGGGGAACAGACTTTCGATGAAGCAACCCATAAGGTTCAACAAGGAAAAAAAGAACTATTACCTGATTGACACTAAGTCAATTATACCATAGGTTTTACCAAACCGATTGATATTTTATATGAAAATTTTAAAGAAAAGGAAATGTATAATATTTTATCCTATAAAGATATTATACGAGGAGAAAAGGATATGAAACAAACAGAAATTTTAATTAAGTCAACTATAGATGGCTCAATGCAACCATCATTGCTTTATAAATCGAGTGCAGATAAAGAAAGACCATTGTTGGTAGGATTACATACATGGAGTTACGACAGATTCAATCAAATTAATAATATGTTGCCTTATGCCGAAAAGTACGATTTTAATTTATTGTTACCTGAGTTCAGGGGCAGTAATTTAAAAACAAATCCTGTTTGTACACAGGCGTGTGGTTCGGATTATGCCAAACAAGATGTAAAGGATGCAATTGACTATGTTATTAAGAACGAAAATGTTGATAAGGATAATATATTCTTATTGGGGCTTAGTGGTGGCGGACACATGTCGTTATTAATGGCTGGATATTGTCCGGAATATTTTAAGGCAATTGGGGCATACGTGCCAATTACCGACCTTGAAAAATGGATAAAGCAAAATAAGAATTATTGTGAGCATGTTTCGGCTTGTTGCAGTGATGATGTTAACGAAATGAAAAAAAGGTCTCCTTTATCCTATGTTGATAATATCGCAAAGGCAAATCTTAAAATTTTCCACGGGAAGTTTGACCCTGTTGTTCCGGTATCACATAGCTTGGAGTTATACGACAAAATAATGGCAGAATATCCGGATGCTCGCGTATTTCTTGATATTTTTGATGGCGGTCATGAAATTGATATGGAAACGGCTTTTTATTGGCTTTTATCACAATACGAGGGTGTAAGAAAAGTCAAAGTTACAGGTTGATGTTTTCTATTTCTAATTAAGTACGAATTATTGCTGGGACAGGTTTGCGTCTAAACCTTATATTCTTTATAAATTAGAGCAAATATTCCTGACATAACTTAATTTTAATGCTACTTAAGACGATATTAACGAAGGTTGCTTGGGTATATTGAAGTTTTTAAAAATATAATGAAGGAGTACTATATGCAAAACTGGGAGAAAAGATTTTACAGCGTAATTTTGTAGCGGGGCAAAGATTATTATCGTAAAAAAAGAGTTAAAATTCTTGATGCGGATGAATTATCTTGTCAGGCAATCGTAAGGGGCGCTGAACCATATTATGTTCAAATCACGCTAAATGATGACTATGATATAAACAGAGCTTCAAAATTTATAAAA
Source organism: Clostridia bacterium (assembly GCA_017621495.1). GTDB lineage: Bacteria > Bacillota > Clostridia > UMGS1810 > UMGS1810 > RGIG8748. The sequence goes on along the minus strand of JAGATB010000022.1, from coordinate 9,934 downwards.
CAGTTTGTCAAACTGCAGAATTCACACAAGATACCAGCAGAAAATAAGCGTCTTTTTTGATGGATTTCATGATGAGATATCGATAATTTCAAATTTGCAGATTTAAATAAATCTCGCTTTATGAATTTATCACTTGGTGCAAATTATTCTTCAAATTTGTAGACATACTTAGACGGAGATACGCCTATAACCTTTTTGAATTCCACTGAAAAGTGCTTGTAGTCGTTGTATCCGCAGAGCTCGGCTATTTCCTGCAAGGTGTAATACCCTGCAATTATAAGCGAGGTGGCATATTTTATTCTGCGATTGATGATATATTGTTTAGGTGAAATGCCGAATTTCTGCTTAAAAAGTTTTCTGAAATATGTATCACTGATATACGATTTTTTTGCTGCTTCGTGAAGTGAAAATTCTTTTTTTAAATAATTATCTTCTATATACTTAATTGATAGGTCAATTTTTGAATTATAATCATATGTTCTTTTATTATCTTTATAAAGTTCACAAAATATGAGATTGAGAAGAGAAGCAGCTTCATGTTTGTAAGCTGTATTTTTTTTATTCCAGCAATCTAATATTTCTGCAAAAAGTAAGCGATATTTTTCATAATCATCAGGGAAAAAGCTCTCAATTTCATTTGTATTGTAATTAAAGGCTTTGAAGTGAACAACTATCATTTTATCCCGGTTGGTTATTCTTGTATAATCAGCATTAGACGGAAAAAAGCCGATAGAATTATCGGTAAAATTCACTTGCTTATCCTTGTACTCTATTATAGTATCAGCCTCATATCTGAATGAGAGAGCATCAAAATTGCGTTTGAAATTATATTTTTTTACATAGCTTTGGTCGAAGGACAAAACATCTAAAATCTGAAAGCCTATTGTTTCTTGCTCGAAAATCACGAAAATCACCTCCATATACAACTAATATTATATCATTTTTGTTTCGAAAAATCAACCTTTTTATTCGAATTTAAGGTGTAATAACAATTGTCTGTATGCTATAATGAAATAGTCAATAATTTTAATATAGGGGTGTGAGAGTATGAATAACTCAATAAAAGAAATGATTTCAGAAAATGTGAATATTTGCTCAAATCCGTCAGAACTCAAAATAACGGATATAAGAATTGCAAATATCAACGGTGCGCCAAAGCATTGTCCGCTTATCAAGGTTTATACAAATCAGGGACTTGTTGGTTACGGCGAGGTAAGAGATGCCTCCAGTGCTACATACGCACTTATGCTTAAATCAAGACTAATCGGTGAAAATCCATGTAATGTTGATAAGATTTTCAGAAGAATTAAGCAGTTTGGTGGTCATTCCCGTCAGGGCGGCGGTGTAAGTGGTCTTGAAATTGCCATGTGGGATTTGGCAGGTAAAGCATGGGGCGTTCCGCTATGGCAGATGCTTGGCGGTAAGTTCCGTGACAAGGTCAGAATGTACTGTGACACAGATGTTGACGGGAAGCATACAGGAACCGATATGGGACACGCTTTGAAAAAGAGGATGGAGCAGGGCTTTACCTTCCTTAAAATGGATTTGGGTATTGAACTCATGCTTGATGAGCCGGGCTGCTTAAATGCACCTATCGGATTTCTGGAGGATATAAAGAAATACTCCATGAAAGCAATCAATCACCAAAAGGGATCAATTGATATGGATATGATGCTTGGTAAAAACTATGAAACCTTTACAATCCCTCATCACGCAACAGGTATTCATTTAACTCAGAAAGGTATGGATTTTCTTGAGGACTATGTTAAACAGGTAAGGGAAGTGATTGGCTATGAGGTTCCTCTTGCGATTGACCATTTTGGACATATCTGTATTGAAGATTGCATAATGTTTGCAAAGCGTCTCGAAAAATATAATATAGCATGGGTAGAGGATATTGCACCTTGGCATTATACCGCTCACTATGTGAAAATTGCAAATAACTGTAATGTTCCTATTTGTACAGGTGAGGACATATATTTGGCTGAAAACTTCGAACCGCTTATGAAAAGCGGTGGTGTATCGGTTGTTCATCCTGATATGCTTACAGTTGGAGGTGCACTCGAAATGAAAAAGCTTGGTAATATGTGCGACAAATACGGCGTTGCAATGGCGATACACATGGCAGAAAGTCCGATTGCATGTATGGCGGCAATTCATGCAGCGGCAGCAGTTCAGAACATACTTGCTGTTGAGTTCCATTCTGTGGATATTCCATGGTGGAATGATCTTGCTATCGGAATTGACAATCCTCTATTTAAGGATGGATTTGTTGAAGTTCCCGATAAGCCCGGTCTTGGTATTGATGAACTTAATGAGGAACTTATTGCTGAACATATTCACGATAAATACCCCGGCATCTGGGAGCCAACAACCGAGTGGGACAATGAATGGGCAAATGACAGGGAGTGGAGCTGATGCTTAAAATACGATGGATAGGTCAAAGCGGATATGTGCTGTCTGATGGAAAGACTGAAATCTGCATTGATCCGTATCTTTCAAACGTTGTTGACCGTATAGCAAAACGCGGCAGAATGGTAAAGCCACCTTTTTCTCCTGAAGAGCTTAAAAGTGATGTTGTAATCTGCACGCATAATCACCTTGACCATATTGATATTGATGCAATTCCGCTAATGAAAAAAGAAAATATGCTTTTCTTGGCTCCTGATGATGCCAAAAATACATTACTTGAATGTGGAGTAGTGAATTATAAATCTTTTGATGAAGGAACCACTGTCAAAATCGGAGATTTTGAACTAAAGGCAGTATTTGCAGACCATACTGTTCCGGCGATTGGAGTTATCGTGAAGCATAACGGAATTACAATGTATTTTTCAGGTGATACGAAATATAATGATAAGCTTGAAGAATTAAAAAAATACAATATAGATATTATGTTTATCTGCATCAACGGAAAGCTTGGTAATATGAATGTGAATGATGCAATTAAGCTGACGAAGATAATCAATCCTAAAGTCAGTGTGCCAACCCATTACGGAATGTTTGAAAGCAACACCGAAGACCCTAAAATTTATACTTTGAAGCTTGATTGCGGCTTTGAAATGAAATACGGTACAGAATATGATGTTTCGGAGGTGATGAAAGGTGTTTAACTTGGCAGGTAAGACAGCTCTTGTTACAGGTTCAACCCAGGGTATTGGTTTTGAAATAGCAAAACTTCTCACAAAGCAGGGAGCAAAGGTATTTGTAACGGGTGCTGAAAGTAAGGAAAAATGTATTGCAGCAAGCGAAAAAATCCCAAATTCCGTGCCTGTGAGAGCTAATCTTTTGACTCCTGAAGAAATTGACAAATTATATGAAGAAACGGGCAATGTAGACATCCTCGTTTTGAATGCGTCTATTCAGTACAAAAGAAAATGGGACGAGTTTTCAACGGAGGAATACGACAATCAGATGAATTGCAATGTTAAGAGCTCATATCTGCTTATAAAAAAATATGTCGAGGGTATGAAAAACAAGGGATGGGGCAGAATTGTTACAATCGGCAGTGTAAACCAGTACAATCAGCATCCTGAGTTATCGCTGTACGGAGTGACAAAAGCGGCACAAATGAAAATGGTTCAGAATTTTGCACCGCTTCTTGCACCATTTGGTATAACAATAAATAATGTTGCACCGGGGGCTATTGAAACTCCCAGAAATGCAGAGGCATTTGAAGATACAGCCTTTAAGAAAAAAGTGTCCGACAGTATTCCTTGCGGATATATTGGTCAGCCGGAGGATATTAGTCCTGCAGTTCTTCTTCTGTGCTCGGAAGAGGGACGCTATATAACCGGCTCTGAAATTATAATTGACGGTGGTATGCATTTATAATATAAGAGGAGGAATAATTTATGCATTTTAATGACAAAGATGAAATCATAGCTTTAACACCCCATTGGAAGGGTGAAAGGCTTCCTGACGGAAGACCGAAGGTAGATGAAAAGTACCTTAAAGCACTCAAAACGCTTACTTTGGAAGAAGTGTGGAAGCCAATATTTGTTAAAGGCTATGAGAGCCAGTTTGAGGGCAGATTGCACACTCTTCACGATGACGGCAGAAAGCTTATAGGACGTGCCGTTACTGCTACATATTGTCCATTTCGACCTGACCTTGACGAAGTTGTAAAAGATATCGGAAGAAGTGAGAACAGAACAGGTACATATAATCAGTGGGTTATTGATAATCTGATGGAATACGATGTTCCCGTTATTGATATGTACGACAAAATTTATAAAGGAACATATCTTGGCGGAAATCTTACTACAGCACTGAAAAACAAGACAAAGAATGAAAACGGCGGTGCAGTAATCTGGGGTGGTATCAGAGATACTGAGCAGATGAAAAAGGTAAAGGATACTCAGGTATATTACAGAGGGATTGACCCCACACCTATACGTGAGTTTATCATGACAGGCTATAATACACCAACAAGAATTGGAAACGCAATCTGTCTTCCGGGAGATGTGGTGTTCGGTGCAGGCGGTGGAGTGTTATTTATACCGAGCCACTTGGTTGAAGAGGTTGTAGGCGGTGCAGCCAAAACACAGGTAAAGGATATGTTCGGGTTTGAAATGATAAGCCTTAACAAATTCACAACAGCACAGATTGATAAGAACACCTGGACAAAAGAAATGCTTGATTTACTTATGGATTTCATCGAGAAAGATGACAGAGCTGCAGATTACCGTGGACTTGACTGGTCGGAAGAATATGACCTTGCAATAAATGGAGACCCTAACGATACACAATCTGCTTTATAAAAATTGGCTGTAAATAAAGTCATGACAGATGGAGACGGCAGGTAATTTGGTCATGTGAAACCTTGGTTTTATGTGACAAAACATCTCCGTCCTCTTGGATGTTGTGACTTTATTTACAGCCCTTGTTTTATCATATAGTTAATATGAGTAAAAAGTGACTTTAACACTACATGGTGTGACGTCAACGACGGGTGCTTGGGTCTTTTGAAATTTTTGGGGAATTATTAACAAATTATTTTTCTATCCCTTGCAAATGTAGCTTTAGTGTGGTAAAATGTTCATTACAGATTTAGAAACAAAGGTGATTAAGTTGGATTTTAAAGTAATAGATATGCATGCACATTTCTTTCCCGATGCACTGGCTAAAAGGGCAGTAGACAACCTTGGTGACTACTACGGGCTTGAGATGCACTGCGACGGTACATACCGAGACCTTACCTCACGTGCCAAAAAAGCAAATATTACCAAGCTGGTTATTCACTCCACCGCACTCAAAGCAAGTCAGGTAGAGACCATAAATGATAACACAGCCTCTCATACCACCAAAGATATTGCAGGCTTTGGTACACTTCATCAGGATTATGAGGGCGATTTTGAAAAGGAAATTAAACGTATCAAAACCTTAGGTCTAAAGGGAATCAAGCTTCATCCGGATTTTCAGCATTTTAACATTGATGATGTCAAGATGTACCCGGTTTATGATATTATTCGTGCAGAAGGTCTGCCCATACTTTTTCATACAGGAGATGCCAATAGTCCTTGCTCCGCACCTCACAGACTTGCCAAGGTGCTCGATGACTTCCCGGGGCTTATTGCCATAGCTGCACATCTCGGAGGTCATGACCAGTGGGAGGAAGCATCTCAATACCTCTACGGCAGAGATGTATATATCGATACATCAAGTTGTCACAGAAGTCTTACTCATGAACAAATTAGAGATGCCATTCGCTCCCATGACATAGACAGGATAATGTTTGGTACGGATTATCCCATAGAGAATTACGAATACTGCCTTGAGAACTTCTTCAGACTCGGTCTTAATGATGATGAATCCGAGAAGATTCTCTATAGCAATGCAAACAGACTTATTTTTAATAATGAATAATTTTGAGGCTGTAAAAAGTCATTTCCTTTTACAGCCTTATTATTTTGGAGGTTAATACATGCTTGGAATATATGTACATATACCTTTTTGCATACGAAAGTGCAATTATTGTGACTTTGCTTCGTATCCTGCTATGTTAAGCCGGCAGGATGAATACATAGATGCTCTGATTGCAGAGATGAAGCTGCACTATGGTGCCCACGCAGATACAGTATATATAGGAGGCGGTACACCATCTACACTTACAGGGGATAATTTGACTAAGCTTCTTGCCGCATTAAATGAAAATTTTTCACTTAGTTCTGATACGGAGTTTACCGTAGAAGTAAATCCCGGCACGGTAGATATTGACAAAGCAAGAATTTTAAAAAAATACGGTGTTAACCGTATAAGCATAGGTTCTCAAACCTTCTGCGACAGTGAACTTGAAATTTTGGGCAGAATTCATACATCCCGTGATACCACAAATACATATGAACTCCTCAGAAATTGTGGTTTTGATAACATAAGCCTGGATCTTATGTATGCATTACCGTCTCAGACGCTTGACAGTCTGAATGATTCTATAGATATGATTTTTAAGCTAAATCCCGAACACGTATCCTGCTACGGACTTAAAGTTGAGCCGGGCACACCTTTTCATGATATGCTTGCAAATGGTAAACTTAAAGAATGTGATGAAGATACATTTGCAGATATGTATGAACATATATGCTCCCGGCTTAAGCAAAACGGATACGTACATTATGAGATTTCCAATTTTGCCCGTGAAGGCAGACAGAGCCGCCATAACCTCAAGTATTGGAACTGTGAGGATTATATCGGATTAGGTTTGGGTGCTGCTTCTTGTGAAGATAACCACAGATACACTCATACAACTGATTTTGATGACTATGTACATGGTTGTGCCCTCGCAGAAGATTATCATATGACCAAATCGGAGGCAATGAGTGAATTTGTCATTTTGGGATTGAGAGTGCTAAATTCAGGAGTCGATAAACAATTATTTTACGAAAGATTCGGCGAAAGTATTGACGAGGTGTTTTCACATGCGCTGCTTCGTGTGTCACCCTATGTAATTAATACCGAAACATCTCTCAAACTCAAGGAAGAAGCCGCACTCGTATCTAATTCTGTAATGTGTGAATTTATGTCATAATAGTGAATAATTTGTAAATTTGAAAAAAACTATTGACAAATCTTCCGTAGAGTGATATTATACCATTGTTAGCACTCGAAAGCCGTGAGTGCTAAAAAGGATGATTACATGGAATTAAGCGAAAGAAAAGAAAAAATTCTGCGGGCAATAGTCGATGATTATATAATGTCGGCAGAGCCTGTCGGTTCGGCTTATATCTTAGAAAATCATGAGCTTGGTGTCAGCTCTGCCACCGTACGTAATGAGATGGCGGCACTGGAGGAGGCAGGGTATCTGGAGAAGCCTCATACTTCCTCCGGAAGGGTACCTTCCGTACTTGGATATCGCACATACGTAAACAGCCTCATGAAAGAATACAGCCTTACCTTAAACGAAATGGCTCATATCAGAAATGCCCTGGCACATCAGTATATGGAATTTGATAAAGCTTTGTCAAGCATATCAGAAATTGTAAGTTTTCTTACGAATTATACTGCGGTATTTACTACACCGGTATCTTCTAAGTACAACATACGCCAGATTAAGCTTATAAGCGTTGATCCGCAAAGCTTTGTTATGATAGTGGTACTTAATGAAGGAGTAGTCAAAAATCGCACCATGAGGGTAAAAAAGCCCTATGAAGCAGAAGTGCTGGATAAACTCTCAAATTATCTTAATAACAAGTTTGCCGGTATCAACCTAAATGCACTTACCGATGATATTCTTGATGAAGAAAAGGCACTTGTGCCTGTAGAGAGTTATATACTTGATATGATATTTGATTTTATATCAGAGCTTGCTAAGGACACCGAGGATTACAATATTGTATGCTCCGGCACTACCAATATTTTTAATCATCCGGAGTTTAATGATATTAACAAAACCAAGGATTTTCTCAATTTTGTGCGCAGTGGTAACAGCGGCGAGATTAAAGAAATTCTTAAAAAAGCCAGCAGCAATGCAGAGCCTTCGGTAATTATGGGAGATGATAATCCGCTTTTAAAGGAACACGGTCTGAGTATGGTTGTGTCGGATTATTCTCTGGGCAATGACCTGAAGGGCAAGATGGCAATCGTCGGACCAACCCGCATGGATTATGCCAAGGTTATATCCACCTTGAATTATATGTCTCAGCACATAAAGGGACTTATAGGCGAGACTGACGAAAACACTGACAAGTAAGGAGATGACAAAATGTCTGAAAAGAAAGTAAAAGAAAATGTTGATATTCCCGACACAGAGGAAACTGAAGAAAATACACTTTCTGCCGAAGAGTATGAAGAGCTTCTCGCAAAAAAAGATGAGGAGTTAAATGCCAAATCAGAGCAGTATCAGCGTTTGTTGGCAGAGTACGATAATTTCAAAAAGCGTACAGCAAGAGAAAAAGAAGCTATATATTCCGACAGTGTCAAGGATACTGTAGCAGAACTTCTGCCGGTTATAGATAACCTCTTGAGAGCAGTCGATGCTTTCGCAGATAAAGACTGCGAAGAATGCAAGGGTGTATCTATGGTGCTTAAACAGACCGAAGAAATATTTGCTAAAATCGGTGTTTCCGAAATCAAAGCGGTGGGTGAACAGTTTAATCCCGAGCTTCATAATGCAGTGATGCATGTCGATGATGATAAGATTGACGATAACACCGTGGTGGAAGAGTTTCAAAAAGGATATATATACAAAGATAAGGTAATCCGTTACTCTATGGTAAAGGTTGCCAATTAAAAACGTTAAAATTTACTTATTATATTACGGAGGTAATTTATTATGGCAAAAATTATAGGTATTGACTTAGGTACAACCAATTCATGTGTCGCAGTTATGGAAGGCGGCGAACCGGTAGTTATAGCAAACGCAGAGGGAGCCAGAACTACACCTTCCGTTGTGGCATTTACTAAAGATGGTGAAAGACTCGTAGGTCAGGTTGCTAAGAGACAGGCAATCACCAATCCCGAGAGAACCATCATCTCTATTAAGAGAGATATGGGTACAGACAGAAGGGTAGACATCGACGGCAAAAAGCTCACTCCCCAGGAGATTTCCGCTATGATTCTCCAGAAGCTTAAAGCAGATGCAGAGAGCTACTTGGGCGAAACTGTTACCCAGGCTGTAATCACTGTTCCTGCATATTTCAGTGATGCTCAACGCCAAGCTACCAAAGATGCCGGTAAGGTTGCAGGACTTGAAGTGCTCAGAATTATCAACGAGCCTACAGCTGCAGCATTGGCATATGGTATGGATAAAGACAACGAACAGAAAATCATGGTTTATGACCTTGGCGGCGGTACATTTGACGTATCAATACTTGAAATTGGTGACGGTGTATTTGAAGTTCTTGCCACAAGCGGTAATAACCGTCTCGGAGGCGATGACTTTGATGACAGAATTATAAAATATCTTGTTGAAGAATTTAAGAAAGACAGCGGTATAGACTTAAGCGCAGATAAGATGGCAATGCAGAGACTTAAAGAAGCTGCAGAAAAAGCTAAAATCGAGCTTTCCGGAGTACCTACATCCAACATTAACTTACCCTTTATTACAGCGGATGCTACAGGTCCCAAGCACCTTGATGTTACTCTCACCAGAAGTAAGTTTGATGAACTCACTGCTGACCTTGTAGAAGCTACAATTACTCCTGTTAAAAATGCACTTTCAGATGCAGGCTTGACACCTTCTGAAATTCATAAGGTTCTTATGGTAGGTGGTTCTTCCAGAATACCTGCCGTGCAGGAAGCCGTAAAGAAGCTTATAGGTTCTGAACCTCACAAGGGTATCAATCCGGATGAATGTGTGGCTATGGGTGCTGCTATCCAGGGTGGTGTACTTGCCGGTGACGTTAAAGACCTCCTTCTCCTTGACGTAACTCCGCTTTCACTCGGTATCGAGACCATGGGCGGTGTTTGCACAAAGCTTATTGAAAGAAATACCACT
>JAGATB010000021.1 GCA_017621495.1 Clostridia bacterium | reverse complement strand
TTGGGCGGAGCACCCTCAAAGCGGTCCATGGGAGCAATACCGCATATGTCTGCTCCGCATTGATAAGCAAGTTCTTTGATTTGTTGTGCATTCATAAATGTTTCCTCCTGTAATTTCATTTATTATTTAATGCTTAAAAAATTATAATATTGAAAGAATAGCTCCGGCAATAAATGCAGCCTGAAACTCACATACTTCCGGTTTGAAATGTACATGGTCGCGCAGTGCATCCTTGCCGAATAATTCGGTAAAATAACATAAATCAATAACGGGTACATGGTTGTCCGCCATGACTCTTTTGGCAACTTCATTGTATTTTAGCAAATCTTCATTGCTTCGGGTGTAAACCAGCCCAACCAAAGAATTATGTACATCATCATAAATAGGTACCGTAGTAACGAAAACAGGCTCTGTATTGTTTTTTCGCAAAAGTTGTATTATTTCTAATAAGTTTTTCTCATACTCGGATAAATCAACCTGGAGCATGTTGGTGCTTGCATCTCTTTTTATGTCATGAGCACCGCAATTAAACATGCAATAATCATAGTTGATTTTTTGTAATTCTTCCTGTTCTTTTAAATAATTCAGTGCCATTCTGCTGTCACCGGTGTTCATGCCTGTAGGGAAGTCCAAATCCTTTAATGCTTCCAGTTCACCGGCTCTTGTGTGAATATCAAATTTGTTGTGCAAAAATTCATACAATTTTGTTTTATAATTTATTAAAATGCTGTCACCCATTAAAAATATACTTTTCATTTTTTAATCCTCTCTGATAATTTTTAAGGTTGCCATCGTTTTGAAATTATTGAGGGTAATTGTGGTATTGTCATTTTGAAATTCTACATTTTCAAAAGAGTATAATTCTACATTTTTAATATTACCCATTCCAATCAGTTCAATATCAACGTTTTCGTGGTCTCTGTCCTTGGTACTTAAAAGATGTAAAAGCATATTTCCTTCGTTATCCGTTGTTACCTCAGAAACTATGTTTTGACAGGAAATATTAATATAGCTTGTTAAGTAGGCTTTAATTTTAACTATTATTTCTTCGTCATTTTCTACTCTGATAATATCGCTGATTTTATTTGTTTCAGAGGTTTTGTCTTTTGCTTTACCATATATGTTACATTCGTTGAACTTTCCTGTTTGTATAATTTTACAGCCATTGTTTGCGGCTACGGAAAGGTTTTTACATAATGCATCATCTGCAAAAAACACCTCCGGCAAAACCAGGATTTGGTCTTTGCTTAATGAGGGTATTTCATCTACCGTCACAAAGGAAAAATGAATATTTTCGTTGTGTATTAAGTTAACAGTATTTTTTAAACTATCAAGTCCCGATGATGACATATTAATTAAATTATCCGGTGAATAAAGGACTTTTACGTAGTTTAAAGGTTTCCCATCATAAAGCTTATAATTATCGTGATAATATGATATTATTTTTTTGTGTGTTTCCCGTTGAAGGGGAAAGTCCTGAAGCAGCTCATCGCCGTTGTGTGTGGATCTCATAAGCCAAGGTGTTCCTGTCAGACCGCCGTATATCATGGACTGTGATAAGAAATAAGCTATCTGAAAATAGGTTTTGGGATATGTATAACAATCCGGTGCAGGATAATCCTTTTTCTCTTCATCAATAGTCCAGCTGCTTTCAAAAACCTTATACTTAAACCTTTCACCAAATTTATATGCCATTATCTGTGTTGTGACTTTTCCGTTTTCATTAATTAAATTATCATGATTTTCTGCCAGAATAAAATCACATTGGTTTCCTGCCAATTCAGGATTAAATCCGAAATTAAGGTAATCTGCCGAACCACGTGGAAAAGCGGGATTATGCAAAATAATTGCTTTATTATCGGATTTTTCTTTTACATAAGCGAAAATCTCATTCTGAACCTCAGAACATTTGACCTGTCTGTATTTCTGCCACAAAAAATACAAAGAATCATGGTTGATTTTCGGAAATGCTTCGTAATAAGGTATTTCAATATAATCGAATGTATTAATTCCAAGAATATCTTTTGGATTTTTTTCGTTTTCTTCTAAATATTTCCGAAAATCTTTTTTGCATCTTTCACAGTAGCAATAACCAATATAGGAATTGTCAAAATGGAAGCCGTCAAGCCCTACATATGAAAGTCCGTAATCAACAACCTTTTTAATATAGTCTGTAAATTCTTTGCTGTTATAGCAAACGGACCATCTGTAATAGGAATCTCCCCATATCTGAAAAGTTCCGTCAGGCTTCAAGGCTGCCATTTTCTTTGCATTTGAATCTTCAGCTAAAAATGTTTCATAATATATAGAGTCAAGCTGGCAATAGCCCAAAACCTTAATGTTGTATTTATGAGCAATTTCGGTAAGTATCTTTGTTTTTTCGATTTCTTCTTTTTCGTATTCAAGTCCGAAACCTTTAAAATAATTTGTATATATTATATTTATTCCGTCATCTGCCGCTTTTTTGATACACTCTTCGGTTCTTAAGCGGTCCTGCCATTTATCAGACCATTCACCCAAAGTAAAAAGTGAAGGCCTTGTGTGCATCCTTTTCAGATGATAGCTTGGTTCATGCCCCCAATATGCCCATACTGTATTTTCTTTCATTTCATACACCACCATATAGTTTTTATTGTAAAATATGTATTTTTTTATTGTATATAATATATCACAAGAAATTAAAAATTAATACCCCTCATTTTTTCAGGAGTTCACAAAACTAAAAAAATAGGGTAGAATATATTTAACATAGTAATATTGACGGATTTTGCCGTCATAAAAAATGTACATTTTACAAGGAGTGATTTTATGAAAAAAACATTGAGGTATTTGGCACTTGTTTGTGTTATGGCACTGCTTTCGGGCATGATGTCAGGTTGCGGAGACGGTGCGTCCGATGACGTGGAGGTTTTTAATATATGGACTGATTCTTCAACGCCCCTTGAAGAGGAGCAGGTTGTAGAGTTCAACGAAACCATAGGTAAGGAAAACGGTATTAAAATTGAACTTACAAATTACGGCTCAGACTATGCCAAGACAGTTGAAATGGCAATTGCAAATGACAATGCACCTGATTTTTTCAAGGCACAGGGTTCTTTGAAGGCTCAGGTAGAAAAGGGTAATTTATTCCCTGTAAGCGATTTGCCGGACGTTGATCAGCTTTTGAAGGATTATGAACACATGCTTGCAGAGGGTACTCACAAAATTGGTGATGATGTTTATTCTGTACCGGGAAGAAGAGTTGTATACGGCTTCCTATATAATAAGGATATGTTTAAGGAAGCGGGCATTGTAGACGAAAACGGCGAAGCAAAATATCCCAAAACATGGGACGAGGTTGTTGAGTATGCAAAGCGTATGACTAATCCTAAGAAAAGTCAGTACGGTATAATATTCCCGATGAAGTGGACAGCTTTCTGGGGAAGTGAAGTCGGCTCCGTTGTTCCTATATATTCGGGCAGAACCAATTTTGACTATGCAAATGACAGATATGATTTCAGTAATTATAAACCCATACTTGAAAAGGTAATGGAAATAAAAGAGAGCGGTGCTCTGTTCCCCGGCTCTGAAAGTCTGGATAATGATGCGGCACGTGCTCAGTTTGCAACCGGCAGAGTTGCAATGAAGATGGGTGCTTCGTGGGACGTATATGTACTTAATGAACAGTTCCCTGCAGAATGCGAATGGGGTGCTTGTCCTATTCCTAAAATGGAGGCAGACGGTACAGACTATTATCAGAAAGCCAGTGTTGAAGCACTTATTAATGTTTCAAGCTCTGTAAAGGGCAAGGACCTTAAAAAGGTAGCATTAGTTTATAAATGGTTCTATAGTGATGAGCGTATAGGTGAGCTTTATCAGAATGCAGACCTTATACCTGCAAAGGCAGACATAATTGATAATTATAAGGTTACTGTTGACAAGCAAGGACAGAGCGACTTCGGTGAGATAGCAAAGCTTGCCGACAAGCCTGCTACACCTGCATGGATTACGATTAAGTATGAGGGAGAAACTTATCAGTCTGTTTTTGATAAGGTTTGGGCAGGTATGATTACAATTGACCAGGCAGTTAAACAGTTGAATAAAGACTATAATGAAGCTTACAAGAAAGCAACCGAGGAAAATGACATGGAGCCGTATTATAGTATTCCTTTAGAGGTATTTGACAGTACGATGCCGGACGAAATTAAAAAGAGCAGTAGGTTCTTAGGGGGAAAATAAGCGACATGAGGAAAGCTAACAATATAGTAAAAGGAGCTGAAGGCATTCGTGCCTTCGGTTCCAACAGCAGCAGAAATAAAAAGGATAACAGACAGGGCTTTCTGATGGCATTGCCGCCACTTATTGGATTTTCGGTGTTTACGTTTTATCCGATTTTGTGGGTTTTTGTTACATCGTTTTTTGATTATGATATGATTACATATAAATTCAACGGATTACATAATTACGCTAATGTTTTCGGAGACCCTCTTTATTGGAGAAGTGTATTGTTTACTGTTAAGCTGGTGATATACACTCTGATTTTTCAGTTACCGCTTGCGTTGTTTGTTGCGATTTTGCTGAATTCAAAAATGATAAAAGGAAAGACATTTTTCCGTACAGCATTTTATATGCCCAATGTTATCAGTATGGCAATTGTCGGATTGATATTTTCATTTTTGTTTTCTTCATATGACGGCATAGTAAACAATGTTCTTATGGCTATCGGCGTGGTGGAAGAGCCGGTCAGTTGGTTTTCAAGTACCTTGGGAGCAACCTTTGTTGCGGTTTTGGTATCTGTATGGCAGGGCTTTGGCAGCAATATGCTGTTCTTCTTGTCGGGCTTGGTAGGAATTCCGAATGAGCTGTATGAGGCAGCGGAGGTTGACGGTGCTAATGCATGGCAGAAATTTAAAAATGTTACATTACCCATGCTTAAGCCCATGATGCAGATAATTATTATGATATCCATAACAGCGGGACTTAAGACCTCAGACCTTATATTGGTATTAACCAATGGCGGACCTGCCGGTACTACAGAGGTTGTTATGACCTATCTGCTCAAAAAGTTCATTCCGTATGACTCTATGGAATTTGTACCGCAGCTTGGATATGCGGCAGCACTTGGAGTTGTGACTTCGGTTATAATAGGTATAATAACAATGCTGTATCTACGCATGACAAAGAAAATGAACACATCGGTATACTAAGAGTTAGGGAGATTAGATAACATGAAAACTAAAAAATATATAGGCACGATATTTGCGTACATCTTTTTGGCGATATTATTTTTGTTTGTAATATTTCCCATATTCTGTACTGCAATGTCATCCCTTAAAACTAATTTTGAAATATTAAAAAATCCCGGTTCAATCATTCCGGAAAGCTTTACTTTTGATAATTATGTACAGGCATGGAAGATTGCAGATTTCAGTAAATATACCTTTAACAGTATTTACATGGCATTCTTTATTGTTTTAGGTACACTTTTCTTCTCGACCATGGCAGGCTACAGCTTTGCGAGGTCAAACTTCAGAGGAAAAAATAAGCTTTTCCTTATGCTCACTTGTACCATGTTTTTGGGCTTTGGAAGTATTACAATTTATCCTACATTGGAGATTGCAAAATTTTTGCACATTAATAACAGCCTTTGGGGTGTTATTTTAAGTACGGTGCTCGGTGCAAATGTTATAAATCTTTTTCTGGTACGAAACTATATTATGGGACTTGATTTAGCGATTGAAGAAGCAGCCGAAATTGACGGATGTAATTTTATCATGCGTTTCTTTCTGATTGTTCTTCCGATTTTGCGCCCTATTATTGCAACTATCGGAATACTCTCATTTCAGGGTGCGTGGAACAACTATCTGCTTCCTATGGTATTTACGCTGGGTAATCCCAAAGCCGCACCGCTTACAGTTGGTATAGTTGCCTTGAAGGGAAGCGGTCAGGGTGCTGCTTCATGGAATCTTATGCTTGCAGGAACAATGATAAGTATTGTTCCCATGATAATAGTATATCTGATTTTCAATAAGCAGTTTATTCATGGATTAACCTCGGGGGGTGTAAAAGGATAATGATGAAAATCTTAAGAAAATGTATTTGTTTTATTCCGGCTGTACTGCTTGTGCTTTCGATGAGTTTCGTATCTGCGGAGGAACAGAGCTTCACTTCCAAAAAGTCTACAGCCCGTGTATCACAGGCAGGCGATATAGTTGAATGTATAATCACATCATCCGAAGTGAACTTATATTCTTACCGCTCACAGCTTGTATATGATGCTGATTTGCTTGAATTTGAAAGTGTTACGCCGGTATATATACCGGGAGATGGTGAATTAATAAAGTATTACGGAGTTGTACCCGAATCTCCCATGAATGTTCCCGGCAGCCTTGTTTATAAAAAGGACGGAGCCGAAACAGGTTTTTATGCAGAGGATAGTATACCCGGTATGTACCGCAATATTTCTACAAGACTTGGTTATGAAGCACGTCCCGACAGTGATGTTGTTTTAAGTATCAGATTAAAAGCAAAAAAAGCAGGTACTTGTTTTATTTATCTTATGGATGAACAAACGGCGGTAATAAATGATGATAAAAGCGTCACAAATGATGTGATTGAAACCGAATTAACCGTAATTTCGGGCGGCGAAGCAATCGGGTCGGTAGCAATTACCGACAGTAAAGAGATTGCCTATCCCTGGCGTGAAAGCGATGCTGTATTTCAGGAGATAAAAGCAGAAGACACCGATGGAAACGAAGTATTTGAGGGAGAATACTATGATGTCAGCTACATAAATAGGGAGGTTGACATTAAAGTAAAAGATGACGGAACTATTATCTGCAATATTCGGCTTGGCAGAGAGGAAAATTATCCTCCTATGGTTGCGAGAATTTCGGCAACCGGCGGCTTTGAAAAGATAAAGCGTGTTAAATACGATGCTGCAAGTAGGGTGCTTTCCTTTGTCGTAGATAATTTCGGAGATTATATTGTAACAGATTCAAAATACGATATTTTGGATTGCTATGACGACAGTGCAGCTTACAATGCAGTTTGCTATTTAAAATCCATTGGAGTTATTGATGAAAATTCTCTAAGCTTTGAACCCAACCGAAGCATAACGAGAGCAGAGTTTATAAAAATGCTCGTATGCTGTGTCGGAGAAGTTGATACCGGAGCTTTGTCTTGGTTCAGTGACGTTGATATTTCTGATTGGTATTATAAATATATTGCCACTGCAATAAAGCTTGGTATTATTGATGACAATGGCGAAATATTTGAACCCGATGCACCTCTTAGGCTAACCGATGCACGGGAAATGCTTCAAAGAGCCTCGGAAATTATCAACGGCAGCGGAGAAGTTGCTGTGAATACATCGGATATTTTAAGCCGCCGAGATGCAGCTGTTGCTATTCAAAATATGTTTTGGCTTAATCTGAATTAAGGAGGGCGAGCTATATGAAAAAAATATCTGTAATATTAGCAGTACTTATTGTGGTATCTGCTCTGAGTCCTGCGGCCTTTGCGGAGCAATGGAAATCCGTAGACATGGTTCGGGAAGAAATGCTCGACCGTGGTTTTACGGGAGGAGAAGGCTGCCAGTGGACGAATGCTATTGCCATATCTAAGAGCAATCCTCGTTTTATGATGGCTGCAACAGACGTTGGGGGTGTATTTCGCAGTTATAATGAAGGTGAAACCTGGGAAGAGTGCAACATAGGCTTGCAAAACAGGGGTGCCTGTGATATTGCCATAGATCCGATGAATGAAAATCATATTCTATTATATAACACCAATTCATCTCCCCAAAGATACTGCGGTATCTATATTTCTGAAGATGGTGCTGACAGTTGGACTCAGACTTTATCACTTAAAGCAGGATGTGCTACCGATTCACGCGACCAGTTTGTTTTTGACCCTACCTCATATGACGAGAAAACGGGTTGGTGTATGAGAGTGTATTACTCAACGCCAAGCAAACATCAGACATATGGCGGAACCTTTGAACAAGCTCTGTATATGTCAGAGGATGGCGGATTGTCTTGGGAGAAAATTCCAAATAGTGATAACTGTTGGAATGCAGACCTTGCAATGTCCGACACCGGAGAGCTTTATGTGGGTGGAGAAGGCGGATTTTTTGTAAGCTCCGATAAGGGTAAAACATTTGAAAAAACGCTTGATGAATGGGTTCTCAGCGTAGACTATGTTTCGATAAGACCAAATAATGTCTATGTATCCACATGGAAGAACATATACATATCAACAGATTGCGGAAGGACATTTGAGAAAATACAGGCGGATCCCGCACCACCGGTTTATCCGAAGGAACCTGCAGAAAACACATCATCAGACAGATTTCTTGGTTATCGTTATTTTAACGTAAGTCCTCTTAATCCTGATAATATGGTTATCGGAGCCGGTATGGGTTCTTGGAATTGGCAGCGTTGGTACTCAAGAGACGGCGGAAAGAGCTGGTACAGGGGTGGAGTTGATTATCTTGAAAATCAAACACATTATTCAACCCGTAATGCACACAACGCATGGTCATATCTTGACGAAAACACGGTGTATTCTTCCGGTGGCGACTGGATAACCAAATCCACCAACGGGGGTCAAATTTACCGTTATTGCAGTCAGGGAATCAGTGTTTATATGGGCTCTGTATTGCAAATTAATCATAATAATCCCGACAAAATTTTTATAGCAGGAATCGATTACGGTTCTTTTGCAAGCTATGATGGCGGTGAAACATGGTCATTTGCAGCGGCATTTCAGAACGGCAGAGGCGGTAAAATAACCGATGGATGGGTTGTTGATGATGAGATGGCGTTCGCCATAGTTCCTACAACCGAGGCCGAGTTGTTTTTAGGCAGATGGAAAGCTCATGAACGTACAGTATCTATTGCAAGAGGCTATCATAATTTGGACTTTTATCCGGTTGAGGGGTTAGACCCGGAAACAATCTTCTGCTATCAGTCAGCAACTGATACTAATGTTCTTTTTGCAGGAGTTCTTCGCAGTGCCGATAAGGGTGAAACCTGGAAAAAAATGAATGGCTGTCGAGGAGTTCTTACGCACAATACTGACCCTAACGGTCAAAAGGAATTGTATGGTGTAAATGAAAATTCAATTGTTGTATCATACGACAACGGTGAGACCTGGCAGACAGTTGCCAAACTTGACTTTACACCCACTTCAATGGGCTACAATTGGAAAAATGGATGTATTTATGCTACCAAAAATGACCTGGGACAGGTGCATCGTATAGATTTAGATACGAGGGAAAGCATGGACATAGGAAAGAATGTTCACAAATGTGCAAGCGGAACAGAAATTTGGGAGCTTGAGGTTGACCCGGTTGACCCGAATGTTATATACGTTGCCGGACCTGCCAATTATGTTATGAATACAGCTTCGGTACAACGTTCTGTTGATGGCGGTGATACTTTTGAAATACTAACGAGATTACATCCCGATTCTGTTATAAACGAAGGTCCGGAGGGTCCGGGTGAAGGTAACACAGTTACGGTGCATCCGGTAACGCGTGAAGCATGGGTAACAACAAACTGTTACGGTGTTTGGAAAATCGGTGCTCCGGGAAGTGTAGTGCAGGAAGGTGAAAAACTATACGCAGGTCAAAGGGATGATAGTATTTATTTGAACTGGTTTGGTAACGGAAAGTATGACTTAAAGGATATTTCACGTATGGCAGGTATTTCGATTTATAATATGCCGCATAACGAATGGTATGAAACAATATATGAAGGTTTCTGGGATAATGCCACGGTGCACGATGAACAGGAGCTTGATATAGTTGCATGGTATGCATTTAAAGAGTGGGAAAATCCGATTTATGTCTATGAGGTACAAAAGAGCACAGACGGCGAAAACTTTGAAACAATCAAGACAACAAATGATACACAATTTACTGATACAGATGTAAACAAGGGCACAACATATTATTATAAGGTTGTTAATCTGCATAACGGCAGTTCAACCGTTATAAAACCTGTAACTGTAAAATAGAAAGGGGAACATATATGAGAAAATTGATAGCATGTCTGTTGACGGTAGCTCTGACTCTGACAGCTTGTGTACCTATCTTAGCTGCTGAAACGGCAGATAAGGTGTCATATTATTCAGATGATGAAGGCTATGTCAATTTATACGCAAGCCTCGGCACTGATGCATACGGTGAGGTAATGCTGACAGTGTTTGAAAAAGGCTTTGACACGAGCACCTTTGCAAGCCTGCCTGATGATGAAACAAGAGAGTCAAAGGTTAAGTTTGCGGGACAGGCGATTTTGCAGAACGGATATGCAAACTTCAAATTCAGACTTGCTGACGGAACGGGATATTATCCGTATCTTTTAACTTCGCAGCTCAATGGATATGAGGAGACCGGAAGCATTGCATATCTTGCAGCGGACGATACAACGGTTCTTGAGGCTATTAATGGAATGACCTCAAGTGATACACTGGAGATATACCTTGATGCAAATGCACAGCTTGTTTTCGGCAACAACAGCTTTTATTCGGACTCGGAGCCGACCGAACAGCTTGCGATTTGTGCAGATATAATAGCAGGAGGAAACTACAGCTCACTTGCCGGCGTAGTTAAAGCATCACAGAAAGGTAATCTTACAAGAACTTTAAGTACTGCATCCGATGCTCAACGAATTGCTATATTAAGCGCATACGGAACGGTACTGGACCTGGATAAGCCTGAATATACGGTTTTTGCCGCAGCTGATTCGGCTTTCAGAGCAGATGTCGTAAGCCTTATGTCGGGTAGCGAATATACAGCTGCTGGATTTTACGAAGCGGTTGACTTGACCTCAATAAAAAATACTACAAACTATACCGAGGTTAATCCAATACTTACAATGTTAAAAAATTCAACAGAAGTTGACTTAGGTGATTATTTTGATTTATCAGACACAAGCACGGTTGATGATAAGCTCGTTGGTAAAAGCTATACCACAGGCGAACAGCTAAAAAATGCGATTGCTGATGCAATCTCGGAGCTGCCGGATGATGACGGAGGCTCAAAAGGGGGAATTTCTCCTTCAAAAAAAGGCTCCTCCGTGTATGTTTCTCCCGTAATCACCGAGACTGCAGCCGGATTTACTGACCTTGATGGATATGACTGGGCGAAACCGGCAATTGAAGTTCTGGCAGAAAACGGAGTTTTGAATGGCAAGGCAAAAAACATATTTGCACCTGCAGATACACTCAGCCGTGAAGAGCTTGTTAAAATGCTGGTATGCATTTTTGAAATCCATGACCCTAATGCCAAATCAAATTTTGATGACTTGAGCGGACACTGGAGCGATTCATATATAGCGTCGGCACAGAAATACGGACTTGTCAAAGGTATTTCGGATAGTGAATTCGGAGCAGGCAGGACTATAACAAGACAGGATATGGCGGTGCTTTGTTATCGTTTTATGAGTGCATTTTCGGTTAGAATGGATGCATATGAAACCGGTGAGTTTTCAGACATCGGCAGTGTAGCCGATTATGCAAAAGAGGCTGTCACAGTTTTGAAAAATGCCAGGGTTATAAACGGCAAAGACGGCGGTATATTTGCACCGAATGACGGTTGTATACGTGCAGAAGCAGCAAAGGTGGTTTATTACATATTTGCTGAAAGAAACATATAAGGAGGGCAGGGATAAATATGAGTAAAAAATTAAAGAGTTTCATCGTTATTTTAACTGTTTGTGCGATGCTCACAACTGCCGTTCCGATTGCTTTTTCTGCAGATGAGGCTGAAATTGCGGAAGAACCATTTGTACTTGCCGACAAATATGCAGAAAGCTTTGGGCTTTTACAGGTACTTGGTGTATATACAGAGGAGTATGTGGCTGCAGTAAATAAGGATACAATCCTTACACGCGGTGAATTTATAAGAGACCTGATTTTGTCCATGAATCTTGGCGAAGCGGCGCATGTTCTCGAATCAAGAGTTACCTTTATGGATATATACGACAGTAAGATAGCCGGTTATGCTAATTTAGCATATGATATGGGCATTACAAACGGAACAGGCTATGTAAAATTTGAACCGGACGAGACTGTAACTGTCAGTGATGCTGCAGTGATGGTAATGCGTGCATTGGGCTATACATATATCACCAATAGTGTGGAACTTCAATCGAAGGCTCGCCAAAAGGGGCTTTTAGATGGTGTTGAAGCAACTGATACGCTTACAGCTGTGGATGCTGCTATGCTTCTTTATAATGCACTTCATGCCGGCTCACAGCGCATCACAAAATACGGCTCGGAGACATATGAATTGACTCCCGACAGGGATTGGCTGGATCTCTATTTCAATATAGGTTATGCAGAGGGTATCGTTACCGCAACCGAAATTACGGCACTGAATCAGAAAAGTGAAGAATCTGAAAACTGTATTAGAGTAGGAGAACACAAAATATACGGCGCTCCCGACGAAACTGAAGAACTTTTGGGTTATCCGGTCCGTTGTTATTACTCAAATAATGATATTGACGAATATATTTATATCACAAGCTTTGATTTTGATTATAACGAGGAGTTTATCAGGGCGAAAAATGTAGAAAGCTTTTCAACAGCAAGTATATCTTACTACGACAGCGACGATAAAGAGCGTGAAAAAACTATAAATACGTCAGCAGATTTTGTTTACAACGGGAAGGCAGTAAGCCTCAGTGAACACAGTCTCACTGAAATGACAAAGGGTTATACTCATGTAAAGCTCCTGGATAATAATGGTGATAAAAAGATTGATGTTGTATTTATTACCAAGAGTGAGACCTTTGCCGTTGATTCGGTAGATACTTCAAGGATGCGTATTATGGGCAAGGATGCAGAGTTCATTGACCTTGATGACAAGACGGGATTTGTTTATCGCATAAAACAGATAAATGGAGATTCGGTGGCTCTTGGTGATATAAAGGAATGGAATGTGGTTACAGTTGCCGAAAGCTTTGACAAAGAATACGCAGTAATTGTTGTTTCAACAGATTCGGTAACCGGTGCAGTAGAGTCTGTAACGTCACTAAATGCTACTTATGCAGATATTGACGGCAAAAGCTTTGAGATTGATGAAAAGCTGATTGATAATAATGAGATTAAACTCGGTGAGAATGCAACCTTCTATATGAGTGCCGACGGAGTGATTTATGCGGTAAATTACCAGGCAGGCAATACCGGACTGTGGGTTTATGCAATAGGCATAGATGGCGGAAGCACTCTTGCAACTGATTATGAGTTTGGATGTGTTTCCGGTACTGACCCTGAGTTTAAGACTTATCATGTTGCTGATAGAGTAGAGCTTGACGGAAAGTCATTTAAAGAGGAAAGCCTCGGAACTGTTTTGACTGAAAGCAGCTTCCCGGAGGTTATGATAATCAGCTTAAATGAAAATGACGAAGTATCAAGTATAAACACAATCGTAAAGGGTGACAACGAAACCGTTGAAAATAATCTGGTTAAGCGTTTTGATGGTAAGAGTAATTCGGAGCTGTATTATTCAAACTGGGGCAGAAGCTTCAACACCCGTTTTGTTATGAGCACGGCGGCAAATATTTACGGACTGCCTACGGATGAGACAGATTACGATGATATGTTTAATATGCAGTTTGAACATGAAAAAACATATAATGTCGATTTGTATTCATTGGGTATAGAGTCCCCTGTGTGCAAGATGGCTATTGTCAGAGGTGCGGCACAGGGTGGTGCAAAGATTTCGGTTGATACCGGCTGCGTTCCGTTCCTTCGCACAAGTGAGAAATACGATGCTGAAACAGGCGAAACGTACGAAATGCTTTATTATTTGAGTACTGCAAACAAAGAGACCGGAATTAAAATTTCCAAAGATGTAAAAAATGTTGTAGTAGATACTACAAACAACCGAACAATTCAACAAATTGTTGACGGACTTGAAATAGGAGATATAATTCGTGTTGTGACCAACAGCAGAGGTCTTGCAAATATTGAGCATATTTTTGATACAAGCGAGAAAAAGCTGCTTGTGACTACACGTGAATTCAGCGGAAATCCCTCTGCAAGATTTGTAGCTGGTCAGCTTTATGAAGTTAAGGATACCTATGCCAGAATTATAACAAGCTCTGATTACAATTTAGAAACAGGTGAAGGCATAGAGACTCATCCAACAAATGCAGACAGCAGAAATGGTTATGTAATTACAATCGGCAGAGACGGTAACTTTACTCTCACGCCGGTGTCCTCTGCAGTTGAGCTTGCAGGCGCAAGGCAAGGTGTAACGGATGTTATTGCTTTGTATCAGACCCGTTACGGTTTTCCGATTACCATGATGTATATTGATTACAGTAATGTGACCGATTAAGAAAGGAGAAGGAAGAAATGAGAAAATTAACACAAAAAATAACGTCACTGCTCCTTGGAATGGTAATGATACTTTGTTCATTTAACATGGTAGCTTTTGCATCAGGTGATGAAACGATTACCACACTCACATACGAGACAATCAGAACTGTAAATTCAGGTTCAGGCGATGAAGTAAACAGTGATCCCCAGTGGAAGGTTGGCAAACAGGGTCATAATGTGACAGTATTTCAGTTTGACCTTTCAGCGCTTCCCGAGGGCGAAACAGTCACAAAGGCAGAGTTCAGAGGCTTTACCAGCTTGGCAGTGTCAAAGCTTATCTCGGTAGATACATTTACCAAAAATAAATCAATTTCTGATGTGGATACCTATAATAAGCTTGTTGCAGCAGGTTATGAAGCCGGTAATATAAAAACATGGATTAACGTATTTAACGTTAAGGATTCATACGAACAGGTTGTACCCGACAGTGGAGCTGAAGGAGAAAAAAATCAGCTTGTTCTTGATATTACAAATGCCGTGCAGGCAGCAGTTGAGGCCGGAGAAACGTATCTCAATCTTGTGATAAGAGGCGCTAATGCCTATAACGAGCTCCTCTTTCCAAAGACATATTCTCCCAAGCCCTTTGTAAATGTCACAACCAAGAGTGTTACTGCACCTTCGGTGACAATTACCGAGCCTCAGGATGAAAGAAGAATTAAGGCGGACACTGCATTTAATGTGTCGGCGCAGGTAACCGAGGGCAGCAATACTCTTGCAGAAGAAAATCCCGTTACCGTAACAGTAGAGCCGGAAGTACCGGAGCTTGTGGTTACTCCTGTTTTGGCAGAGGACGGTAATTATACATGGTCACTGAGCGGTCTGCCTACCGGCATTTACACAATAAGGGTTACCGCAGCCGACAATGAAGGTATTACAGGAAGTGATGGTGTGGAGCTTGAAACCTTAGGCAGCCAGATTACTTCACTTAGCATGGTTTCGGATGCAAACGGTGAGCCGTATAACTGGCAGTTAAGGTCGGTACACTATGTTGCTTTCCAGTATGACTTATCTCAGATTTCGGAGGGCACAATCTCTAAGGTAATATGGAACTTCAGAACAAACAGCGCTATTGCAACGCAGCTTCAATTCCATAAAATTCTTACTCAGGAAACCTTTACAACAATGCCGGATTTTGCTGTTGACCCGTTTTATGAAACACCGCTGACCGTTGCAGATGGTCTTACAGAGGAAACCTGGGACGGACAAACGGCTATGTTTTTCAGTGTTGACATGACCGATGCAGTCCTTGATGCTATACGCAAGGGTGAAAGATATTTTGGATTTGCTGTGCGTGCGGTTCAAAACCGCGAAACCATAGTTATCTCCAGAGCCAATAATCCCAAGCCGATGCTTCGTGTTACTTCATCGACCTATAAGCTTCCGGTGATTGAGGGAACGGTTAATAATATCGGGGCAAGTGAACCCTTCAGCACAACCATTACAGTCAGCGAAGGTGATGCAGCAGTCAAATCTGTAGGCTTTTATCTGAATGATATGGAAATTTCAGCAGATATGATTTCAAATTCAGGTGATGAATACACCATTGAATGGGTCGACGGTATTGATACTCCCGATGACTATGTGCTCAAAGTGGTTGCTGAGGATATGGCAGGAGACAAAAATATCAAAGAGCTTCCTTTCCGTGTTTGCGGCACTGAGGAGCAAACAACCGAAGAGGTAATAGAAGAACCCTTGGAGACAGGTAATACCTATAAAGGAAATGCGTGGCGTAACACCAATAGCTGGGAGGCAGACAATGATTCACTTATTGCATATTTCTCATATGACCTTTCAGAGTATAAGAACAGCGGAATTAAATCCCTTATATGGAGCTGCCCCGGCAATACATACAGGAAGACAGTGAATTTCTATGAGACAACAGCCGGCTGGGACAGTGAACTCATTGAGGACGGCGTGGCTCCGATACTTGCGGACACTCCCTTTGCTGCAGATAACGGCGTTACTTCCGTTGATATGACTGAGTATGCTAATAAGCTGATTTCAAAGGGCATCACAACTCTCAGCTTTGCAGTAAAGACCGCAGACAGTGATACTTTGATTATAGATAAAACAGGCGATGGTGCACCTGTCATGAATATTACGGTGAGTGATAATACACGCCCCGTAATAACAGGCGAGCTGGCAGGCAATGAGTATATTGACGCCGGTACAGAAAAAACAATTGATATAAAAATCAATGAAGATGGTCTGGTTATGGATGTTGCAGCTAAAATTGATGATGTAACAGATTGTGAGGTTACAGGCTTAAATGATGAATATACAGTAACAATTCCCGCCCTTAGGGAAGGACTTCATAAGCTTGAAATTTCTGCTGAGGATAACTTTGGCATAAAGACGGTGAGAACATACATCCTTTATTCCGGTACAAAGCCTGTAAGCAGACATACTGTAACCGACGGCACAACAGCCTCTGCAGCTGCAACAGATGCTCAAAGCGGTGTTGTTCTCATACTTGCGGCATATAAAGACGGTATGCTTTCCTGCATAGATATTGATACCGCTGTATCGGACTCAGAAGATTTAAGCGCAGAGCTTACTCCTGCCGAAACACCGGATTCCTATAGATCATTTGTATGTGATATCAACTTAAAGCCGATAATGCCGGCTAAATAAATGCTTTGTAAATTAAAAATATATAAAGTAGGAGTGAAAGAAATGAAAAAATTTAAAAAACTCACAAAACGGACATTGGCAATGCTTGTTTCTGTAATTATAACAGTTTGCACATTGGGAACAGGTGCATTTGCTGCAGAACCAACCACTGTTAGCCTTGATTACACAGCGGCACAAGGGGTTGATAAGACCAATCCGGATACGGATATTACAGATTATCATATGTTAATGTCAAAAGTTGAAGAAAAAATGGTATATTTTCAGTATGACTTATCGCAAATTCCTGAAAATGCTGTGATTACGGATGTAATATTCCAAACTTTTTATAGCAATACAGGCGGTTCTACGGCTGTATATACCTTTGATTGTGAAACAGCTTTAACGGCTACAACTTACAATCAGTTGGTTGCATCAGGTTATACCGATGCAACCAGAAAATTGATTGTTCAAAAAGCAACAGCAAGTGGTTTTACGTATGATCAAGCAACTCCGACCAACGATAGCTCGGCTGGAAAGAAAGATAGACTTACAATTGATGTAGATGAATTAACTGCTTCTGTTAAGGCGGCACACGAAGCCGGTAAAAAATATTATAACATGGTTTTTGTTGGAGCAGGAAATAATTATGCTAAATTACAATTCACAAATAGAAGTACATATAAACCTGGACAGCAGCTTGTTATAAAATATGCAAAAGCTCCTAAAGTGGAAATTACAGGTGCTTCAGAAGGTGTGTTTTCTGTTAATCAGAATACAGGATTCAACGTTGCTGCAACAGTAGAAAAAGGAGATGCTGACCTGGTATCTGTAGTTCTCTCTGTAAAGGATGAGAGCAACGGTGATGTACAGACATATACCAATCCTGTAATTGACGGCAGCGCATATACTTGGAATTTCAGTGCAGGTCTTTTAACCGGTACATATACCGCAACAGTTACTGCAACTGATGCTGACGGATATACTTCAGAAGATATAGTTACAATTAATATAAAAGGCCCCAAGACAGTTTATATTCCTGCACATATGATAGCTTCCGGTGGTAGTAGTCAGTATAATTTCCAGATTCCTTCCGGTGCAAATACGTATGGTTATTTACAGTATGACCTTGGAAGTTATGTTGAAGAAGGTACAGAGATAACTGATGCAAAATGGTACTTTGGTAATGTTACAGATTACTACTCAAATCATGCCGGAAAACTTTGCTTTAAGAAGATTACAACTCAGACCAAAAATGAAGCATGGTTCAGCTATGATATGCAGCTTCCTGCTGGATTGACTCTTGCAGAAAGTGAGTTTCTCGTAACAGAAAATTCAGTTAAGGACCTTTATGCACAAGAAACAAAGCCAACAATTACAAACGGTGCTCAAACCACTACAAACACCGAAGCGTACTTTGTAACAGTACCAATGAAAGATGCAGTTGTATCTGCATGGGAGGCAGATGAAAAATATTTTGGATTTGGCGTAAGATTGAATACCGGAAATGTATTAACCGTTGCAAAATCTGGTGGTTATATCCCAATGCTTCAGGTAACATATGAGGAAAAGGAAGAGCAGGAAGTTGAAGCTGTTGTTAACCACACTTTAAGTGTTGCAGATGGTACAGCTACAGCAAATGTTGATGTAAATCAAGGACCGGCAGTGCTGATTATAGCTGCCTACGGCACAAACAATACTCTTCTCAGCTGTGTAGTTGAAGATAATATAATCGATAATAAGCTTAGCGCAACCCTGACAAATGCAAGTGCTGTTTCATTTAAGTCCTTTGTATGGGATAGTATCGATACACTCAATCCCCTTGTGTCTGCAAAATAAGAGTAGCTTATTTTGCAGATGACGGCAAATGCCCCTCAGTTGAGGGGCGTTGCTGTCTAATAAATAATTTAGGAGAGTACAAAATGAAGAATGTATACAAACTAATATACTGCATTGTTGCTTTGTGTATGATAGTTAACTTTCAGACTCACACATATGCGTCGGAGAGTACATATGCTATTACTGCAACTCCCGCACTAAGGTCAAGCGGAGTTGTTTATCCCGGTAGCACGGATACTTCCATGGCAACGGATGACGATAACTATGCATGGCTGATTAATAAAGACAGTGACTCTGCCTCAATATTTCAGTATGACCTGACAGGTATTCCGGCAGGAGCTAATGTTGCCAAGGCGGAGTGGAAAATCCTCCTTTCGGAGGCTACAGCATGGAGGGCAGGATTCACAAGCTTCGAGTGCGAGGACAGCTTTAGTCAGTCAATTACATATACCGATGCTACGGCTTTGGGATATACTCATCCCGATATTACCTTTTCAAACTGCTTTTTAACGGCAAGTGTTTCAGCCGATGATTATGTTTCCGCACAATATTCGGAATATAAGGGAGTGGCAGCAGGTACGGTTTATGGTACTGCAAATCAGATTTCCTTTGATATGACCGACGAGGTTAAAAAGTTTCTGGCAAACGGAAAAACCATGTTTAATTTTGGCGTTGCTCAAAGTAGTATTCTGTCAAGCACAAATATTCGTATTCCGACTGCATGGAGTCCTTTGCCGCAGCTTGTTATAACCGTTGAGTTTGACAGCAGTGCCTCGGTTGACAGTTTTACTACTACACGTTATAATGACTGGATCATAAATCTGCATATGACCTCGCCTGTACAGATAGCTTCCGGCATCAAAGGCGGTGAGGCAGGACAGGCAGGGCAGGCTCTTGCCATTTCGTCCTCAAACCCTCAGATTATGGTTTGCGGAAACGATATGGCGGGCGTGTATTCAAGCTCGGACGGTGGTGCAAGCTGGAAAAGCACCGGCGATGGATTTATGACCATAGGTGTCAGTGATTTGTTCTTTGACCCTGCGGACA
Source organism: Clostridia bacterium (assembly GCA_017621495.1). Classification (GTDB taxonomy): domain Bacteria; phylum Bacillota; class Clostridia; order UMGS1810; family UMGS1810; genus RGIG8748. The sequence goes on along the minus strand of JAGATB010000021.1, from coordinate 14,629 downwards.
GTAATATTGTTCTGGCTTTAGGTACAACTACTGCACCGAGACGCAGTCAGTATCCCGGAATTTACCGCAGTACGGATGCGGGCAAAACCTGGACTATTGTAAAGCAGCTTCCGGTTGCACAAAGGCCGGGAAGGTACTTTCAGGCGGGGACGCCGGTGGACGGAGTTTATCCCATTTACGCAGGAACAAACAGTGCAGGTATCTTAAGCGGAATATATGTATCATATGACCACGGTGTAACATGGAACCCAAGAGGTCTTGATACCCAGGTGATTTCCGACCTTTATGCAGACGGCAGCTTCATTGCCGCATCTACAAGCACAAGCGGCTTGTTTATGAGCTATGACGGCGGAGTTAACTGGAAAAGAACTGCAAGAAATTCCGGACTTCCCCGTGAGGGAATACTGTCATTTGTCAAAGATCCTGCTGACTCTAAACATATGTTTGCTGCAAGTGCAGATACACTGTTTGAAACAACAGACGGAGGAACAACCTGGACTTCCGTTAATACTGCGGCAAATATTGGTGTTGAGGCACTTAAAACCCTTGATATAATGGAAGACCCTTCCGAGCCGGGCAAGTATATACTATATGCAGGAACAAGCAGACCGGGACCCTCACTCAGATATTCCGAGGACGACGGAAGAACCTTTATCAAAACAACGGTTCATTCAGAATTATCGTATATGACAGAAGTTATAGGCTACAATGCCGAACCGATTAAAATAGACCAAAACACAAAGACAATTTTTGCTTTCTTTGACGGAGATTTGCATAAGTCAACAGACGGCGGCAGAAATTTCTATCCTTCAATGTCCGGGTATTCCGGTATGCGTGCATGCGATTTTGTATTTGATGCAAATGACACCGGCTATCTTGGCATAGCACAGACAGACCGTGGCTTTATGCAGACAGTAGACGGCTATGCCGCAAGCGAATACAGACCCTTTGATTACAGTGTTACCCTTGCGGGAGGCAGATACAGCGGAGCAAGAACTGTCTGGGCAGCAGAAAGAGACCCGTCGGATACCAATCATATTATCATATGTATGGGTGGTATAAGCTCTACATCAATACATGCGTTAAAAAGGTCAACGGACAACGGAAAGACCTGGAGTCTCATAGAAGAATCCGAGTCGTACAACACTACAAAAGTAAACCGGATTTATTTTCATCCGTCGAATAATGATATAATTTATGCCGGCTACTTAAAAAGCACCGATGGCGGTGAGACATGGTCAGCTCTTGAAAAACCGGTTTCTGCCATGTCGCCTTCAAACGGAGATATTGTGTATAATATTGAGAGTGAATCGATTTCTCTTTCCGAGGACGGCGGCGAAACATGGACAGAGGTTGCAAACGGATTTACTACCTCAAAACGCGGTACTGTGGATTATACCGACCCGTATACGTTATATGTAGGTTCATTCTCAAGCGGTCTGTATAAGATAGATGCAGAAAATAAGACAAAGACAGCTATAAATGACGGCCTTGAAAAAAGCGAAGGGGTTCTTAATATTAAAGATGTATCACAAGACCCTGCAAATCCTCTGCATTTGGTTTGCGGCGGAGCCAACAACTATACTTACGCAAAGAGTGCGGGTATTTTTGAAAGCTTTGACGGTGGCGAAACGTGGTCGGTAGTGGAGGGACTTCCCGGTTCAAGGGATGTATGGACAGTGGAGTTTCATCCGATTTTACCCCGTGTTTATATAGGTACATCAGCAGGAACATGTGTATATGAGTGGAAGAATAATCCCTCAAATGCTGGATAACAGAACAAGTCGTATTAATAAAACAAAATTTTAAAATAATTATATATCAATTTTTAGCCTTAACAGAGGTGTGTCATGATTTCAAATGATTATAATAATTTTAATATAACTGTGTCAGGTGTTGAATATGCTCTGGAGAAGAGTGTTGTATCGGACTGGAAGTATGTGTGTACTTCCAGACCGTGCTGTGGTCTTATTTATGTATTGGACGGCAAAGCAGAATATTCTTCTCCCGGGGAAGCTATAACCCTACGCAAAGGTAATGTGGTATACCTGCCAAAAGATAGTAATTACTGTATTTCTTCCGTAGCCGAAGAAATCTTTAATTACATCATCATATCATTTAATATAGAAAACGAGATGAAAATTCCTTTGCAGACTTTGCCGAGGGTTGTACACTCGGCACGATTGCTTGAGGCATTTAAGCAAGTTGTTGAAATAAACTTCAAAAAAGGTGCTGCACATAAATTATTCAGCTGCAGCATGGTGCAGCTGATAATATACTATTTGTTAAATGATGAGATTCACGGAAATGACTATTCAAAGGATGTATATCCGGCAATTGAATATATTGAAAACAACTATCAACACACAATTGATATTGACGACCTGAGTACACTTACACATATGAACGTATCAATGTTCAGAAAAAAGTTTAAAGCTTATACCGGTTTGTCACCTCTTAAGTACATAAATTATTTAAGAATAGAAAAGGCAAAAGATATGCTTAAAAGCGGATTGTACACGCAAGCAGAGATTTCCGATGCCTGCGGATTTAATAATGTCAGTTATTTCAACACTTTGTTTAAAAAATTGACCGGCGCCTCCCCGGGGAAATATTAAATGCATAGAACGCAAATCCCGAAAAAGATAGGAGTTAATAGTACCAAAAAATATGTTATAATATACATAGAGAGAACGAAGCATAATTCAAAATTGAAAATATTGACAATGATTTTATATATAAAACACTTTGATTTTTTCTTTTAGTGTGATATAATAAAAAATATTATTATTCCAATGAAGAGGATTTGAATTTGTATGATATATGTTATATGTGTTTTGGTGCTGTTTTCTGCATGCTTGCTTATAAAGGAATACAAAAATAAATATACATATTTCTTTGCGATTATGACAATAGGTCTCATAGGTATGCTTATGTCATCAATATCACTTTGGAAATATGACTATACCAACATGTGGCTGTTTAAATGGGATTACAAATTACTGCTCAAGCTTGCCATTTCCAAATGGTATTACAGAGACTTGCTCGATGCCTTCAATGTGTATATTGTGGTGTATATGACCGGTGTACAGCTTTTTCAACTGGGTATGCGCAGTCACAAATCGCTTATGAGGAAAGAAAACATAGTGCATTGCTCGATATTTGCTTTATTCTGTGCAATGTATCTGGTATTTTTTGATTCGACAACTGCCTTTGAAATTTATAAGCTGGTTGTGTTGTCATCACATGCCCAAACCGCAAAAATCCTTATACTTGCATTGAATTGGTTTTTTATATTGGTGCAATCCTTCTATATACTGAGTCCTGCAATAATCTTTTTGATTAAGCAGAGAAATGAAGAGTTTTGGATAAAAAGAAACCAATTGATAATTTTCGGCATTTTCATGCTTGTGCTGGATATATTTGTTATAGCATTTTTTGTACTTGGTCCTTTGAAGAACAACTACATCGATATGTCCTTGGATAATTTCCTGGGAATGAGAAAATTTTTCAGGATAAGCACCTATCAGTATATAACTCTGGTGCTGGTATTATGTGTATATGTGGTTGCTATTTTATGCTATATGCTAAAGTCCAAAATCCTGCGTACTTCGGCATCTATACGATACAAATTTGCCAAAAGAAAATGGACTATGACAGATGAAACCCGTGAGATATTTCATATGTTTAAGAACATTTTGTTTAATATAGAATCAATGTCAAATCAAGCATTGACCGAAAACTCTACTGAGGAGAAAAACGACACACTTCTTTCTATATCGCAATATTGCAAAAACTATATAGATGAATTTTTTGCAATTACATCTTTGTCTAAGAAGGTCACCTACAACATGGAGTCTGTATCCGTATATGATGTGATAATGCATGCGGTGGAGAGCTGTCATATAGATAATAACATAAATGTGAAATGTGAATGTACGGATACCAAATTACTTGTTTATGCGGATTTAAAAAGCATGGCAGAAGCAATGGTAAATGTATTGAGAAATGCGGTAGAATCCTTTGAAAATACGGTGAGAGACAGCTATGAGCTTAATATTAAAATCAGGAACGACGCAGAAATGGTTGTAATTGATATAATCGATAACGGCAAAGGTATCAAAAAGAAAAATCTTAAAAGCATATTTAAACCTCTGTATACGTCAAAGAGCAGGAAAAGCAATTGGGGTGTGGGCTTGGCTTTTGTATATAAAACGATTATGGATCACGGAGGTCATATAAGAATAACCAGCAAAGAAAATGAAGGAACATGTGTCAGCATTGTTTTGTATCGATGGGAGGGTAAGAAATGGAAAAAATAAGAGTTGTTATAGCAGATGATATGCAGGAAACAAGAAAATGGTTTAAAAGTATGTTCAAGGACAGTCCCGGAATTGAAATCGTGGGGGAGGCTGCCGATGGTATTGAAGCATACGATATTGCCGGACAATTAAACCCCGATATAATCCTGATGGACATTGAGATGGAGTCAAAATACAGCGGTCTGGAGTGTACCAAAAGGATAACACAGGATTTTCCCAATATAAAGGTTGTCATATTGACTATGCATGACGATGATGAAATTTTCATAAATTCTTATGTAGTAGGTGCAAAGTCATTTTTGCTGAAAAACAGTTCAAAGGAAAAAATCGAGCATACGATAAATACTGTCTATAACAATAAGTACATGCTCGATGAGTTTTCTACGGAAAAGGTGTTAAGGAAGATTACAGAGTATGAAACAGAGAGGAAAAGCCTCCTGTATGTTATGAACATGATAGCTACCCTGACCAAGACTGAAACCGAAATTTTAAAAAGCTTATACGAGGGCAAAACCTACAACGAGATAATAAAAGAAAGATATATAGAGAAAAAGACACTCGAAAATCATATAACTGCAATTTTAAAGAAATTCAAAATGAAATCCACTAAGCAGCTCATTGCAGACCTTAAGAAATTACGCATATTTGATGACTTATTTTAAATGACAGGGCTGTAAATAAAGTCATGACAAAATAGCTCCGTACCCTTGGATGTTGTTGTGACTTTATTTACAGCCCCTTTGTTTTTAATATCCTATAGAACGCAGATAATCAATGCTGTCCTTGGCATCCTCAAGGCTTGATTTGCCTGTGGTATGACCATCCTGTTCTACTATGATGTATTTGATTTTTGTGTCCTCTGCGGCTTTCATTATAGCCGGTATATCCTGTCTGCCTTGACCTACAGCACGGAATTCAAATCCGTCGCTTTCTCGGTTTCTCTGTTCGCCGTCTGCATTGCCTTTTTCATCGATGAGTGCATATAAGGGGCCTGCAGCCAGGTTTTTGCATATGAAATCCTTTACGTGGAGCACTTCTTCTATGTCACCGTACTTCTTTACATATTCCACAGGGTCATTGCCTGCGTAGTGCACCCAGCACATATCCAGCTCCGGTGCAAGAAGCTCTGAGGGAACATCCTTGTAGAGTGCATTTAGCACGCAGTCATTGCCGTGTTTTACATGGAATTCAAAGTCGTGGTTGTGGTACAGCAGTTGTATGCCGTTGTCCTTCAAAATCTTGCCCACTTGCTTGATTTCGCCTATAAGCTTGTCGTAATTGTTTTCCCAGTCATCGGGGCTTACCCAGGGGATAGCACTGTATTTAACTCCCAGTGTCTTTAAGTAAGCTATATTTGTCTCGGCATCTTCCAGAAATACCGGATGTGTCTGATGTACGGAAATGGGGGTCAGGTTGTATTTATCGCACAGAGTCTTTACTTCCTCTGCACTTTTGCCGAAATATCCGGCAAATTCCACACATTCATAGCCCATTTCAGCTACTGCCTTAAGGGTAGCTTCCATATCTTTTTCCATTTCGTCACGAACGGAATAAAGTTGTAAACCTAATTTAAATCTATTCATTGTATGCACACCCTTTTATTTATATTTCGGGGATTTCTACTTTGAGCTCTCTGCCTTCCTTGGATGACTTAACAATGTGGTCTATGATAGCCTGATTGTAGAGTATTTCCGTTGATGGAATGGGAGCCTTGCCGTTTGTGTGGATTGCATCCAGGAAGGAGCGAATCTTCTCGTAGAAGCAGTCTACAGGTTTGTTCTGCGTCCTCGGTATGGTGGTCTCCACAAGCTGACCTGCCACTGTGTGGTAGAGAGTCATATCTCCACCGATTGTGCCGTTCCAGCACTCTGTAGCAGGTATTCTGAGTCCGCCCTCGGAGCCTAAAATAATTGTGTCGCAGGGGGAGTCAATATGCTCTGCCCATGCAATTCTGAAGTCGAGTATGATGTCGCCCTCCAGTCTTACGAATGCCGCAGCGAAGTCATCTACACCGAAAATTTTGGCATACTCCGGGTGACCGCTCTTTACATAGCCTGAATAATTGGGATTTGTTCCCGAGAATGCAGATGTATAGCCGGTAACTGTAAGTGGCTTTGGATAACCCACAGCATTGAGCACCATGTCCAGAGAGTAGCAGCCTATGTCACCCATAGCACCTATAACTCCTGTCTTGGGGTCTATAAAGGTAGTGCCGTAAGGGAAGGGGATACCTTCTCTTCTGCCGCCGCCTGTCTGAATGTAGTAAATCTTGCCCAACACGCCGGACTGTACCACTTGCTTAACCAGCTTCATGTCGTTGTCGAATCTGGGCTGGAAGCCTATAGAGAGTATTTTGCCACTCTTTTTCTCGGCTTTCATGATTTCTACTGCTTCCTCGGTTGTCACGCACATGGGCTTTTCCAAAAGTACATTGACGCCTGCATTCAAAGCATTTACGGCACACTCGGCATGAGTTGCGTTGTATGTACATATACTTACTGCATCGAGGTTTTCTTTCTTGTACATCTCGATGTCGCTTGTGTAGCAGTTTACACCCTCTACTTCCCAGGTCTTAAAGAATTTTTCTGCTTTACCTTCGATAATATCGCAGCCGGCAACTATTTCTACATCATCCATCATCTTATATTTCTGGATGTGTGCCGCTGCAATCCAACCGGTACCCACGATACCTATTCTAAATTTTTTGCTTCTGTCCACCTTAGCATTGTCCTGCTTTAAATCTTTAAATGCGTCAAGTACGTTTGCCATATTCAAAACTCCTCTCAATTATAAAATGTAAACGTTTACATTGATTTTCTTAACGTGATTGTATCACAATGTGAGCATAATGTCAATAGAAAAATTTGGATTTTACTAATTTTTTTTAAATTACGTATTTTGGTATTGAATTTTTTAAAATCATATGATATAATATTTAGTGTAAACGATTACAATGATTTTCGGAGGTGTGAGTTATAGCAAATATAAGTATCAAAGACGTGGCTAAGGAGGCAGGTGTTTCCGTAGCTACGGTTTCCAGAGTTATAAATAAAAAGGGCGTCTGCTCCAAGGACACCGAGCAGGCAGTGCTAAGTGCAGTAGAGAAGCTGGGCTATAAGCCGAATCTTTTCGGCAAGGCATTAAGACGCAGTGAGACCAAGATTATCATGGTGTTGCTCTCCTCACTTGCCAATACCTTCTGCAGCAGCGTAATACGTTCTATAGACCGTATAGCCGGTATGCACGGTTATTATACTATGGTCTGTGCCACAGAGGGCATTAAAGAGAAGGAAGAGTACTACATAAACTTTGCCACCAACGGACTTTTTGACGGCATTATCATATTAAACAGCTCTCTGTCTAAAGCTGAGATGAGTTCGCTTTCAAAGACTATTCCCGTAGTGCAGTGCAATGAGTATATCGATACCAAGGATACTCCCTATGTGTCTATAGATAATACCAAGGCTGCATACGATGCGGTTAGCCTTCTCATATCAAACGGCAGACGCAGGATAGTTTTCTATACTGCAGACAATAACCTCGTATCTACCAAGGGGCGTTTCGACGGGTATAAATCCGCACTTGATGATAACGGTATACCATTTGATGAGAAGCTGGTTATTTACGGAAACTACGGTTATCGCAATGCAGTTACGGGTTTTTCAGACTTTCTGGACCAGGGTATAGAGTTTGACAGCATCTTTGCTATATCGGACAGGATGGCGGCAGGAGCTATGAGTGTACTTGGCGAAAGAGGTATCAGAGTACCGGAGGATGTGGAGATAGTCGGTTTTGATAATACCGATATTTCATACACATCTACTCCCAAGATAACCACTGTAGCACAGCCTCATCATGACCTTGGCGAAAATGCCTTTTGTCAGCTGGAAAATATAATATCGGGACGTCACACCGCAAATGTAATATTATCGCACAGGATAGTGCGCAGAGATTCTACCAAATAGTTTAGGAGGATATAAATATGAAATTAGGTGTTTTCAGCCCTGTGTTGGCACAGATGTCATTTAAAGATATGGTGGAGTACCTTGCTCCGCTGGGAGTTCAGCAGCTTGAAATGGGTGCAGGCGGCTGCCCCGGCAAGGCTCACTTTGACCCCCAGGTTCTTTTAAATGACCAATCAAAAATTGATGAAATCAAGCAGATACTTGCAGATAATAATATGTCCATAGCGGCAATCAGTGCTCACGGCAACCCCGTGCACCCCAATAAGGAAATTGCCAAAATGTACCACGATGACTTTAACAATGCTGTTCTTCTGGCGGAAAAGCTCGGTGTTGATACAATCGTAGGCTTTTCCGGTTGCCCCGGTGACAGCGAAGGCAGCATCAGACCCAACTGGGTAACCTGCTCCTGGCCCGAGGACTACCTCGAAACTCTTAAATGGCAGTGGGAGGAAAAGCTCATTCCTTATTGGAAGGAAGAGGCTAAATTTTGCGAGGCACACGGCATTAAGAAGATTGCTTTTGAAATGCACCCCGGCTTCTGCGTATACAATACCTCCACAGCTCTCAGATTAAGAGATGCCGTAGGAGATATCGTAGGTGCAAACGTAGACCCCAGCCATCCTTTGTGGCAGGGCATGGACCCTGTAGAGGTTATTAAGGTTTTGGGCAAGGCAAATGCAATTCATCATTTCCACGCCAAGGATACCAAGATAGACAAGGCAAATACTGCAGTAAACGGTGTTCTGGATGTAGGTCATTACGGCAATGTGCTTGACCGCTCATGGGTGTTCAGAACAGTGGGCTACGGCAACGGTAAGGAAATGTGGAACGCAGTAATCAGCACACTCAAGGCTGTGGGCTACGACGGCGTTATAAGCATTGAGCATGAGGACTCCATGATGAGCCCCAAGGAAGGTCTTGAAAAGGCTATAAGCTTCCTTAAAGAAGTTATAATCTATGAACAGCCGGGAGAAATGTGGTGGGCGTAATGAAGATATACAATTTAGGAATTATAGGCTACGGCGGCATGGCGGGCAATCACAACCGCCAGCTCGCCCAAGGCAATGTCCGTGTTAAGATAAAGGGCGTTTACGATATCAACGAGGAGCGTATGGAGCTGGCAAGACAACAGGGATTCGTAGCATATGAATCATGTCAGGCACTTTTAAATGATAGTGATATAGACATAGTTCTGATTGCCACTACCAATGAAACCCACAAGGAGTTCGCCATAGAGGCACTCAGAGCAGGCAAGCATGTAATCTGTGAAAAACCCGTTACTATGAATGCCAAGGATTTGGAGGATATAATATTCACTGTACATGAATGTGGCAGGATTTTTACCGTGGACCAGAACAGACGTTACAACAGAGATTTTATCAATATGTGGCGTACTATCGATTCCGGTGTCATAGGCAAGCCCTACGTTATAGAATCCAGAGTGGAGGGCTCCAGAGGAATGCCTGCCGGCTGGAGAACCAACAAAGCCCAGGGCGGCGGCATGATGTATGACTGGGGTGTGCACCTCATAGACCAGATTATGTACATGACTAAGGAAAAGGTGAAGGAAGTTTACTGCAAGATGTATTCTGTAAATTACCCGGAGGTGGACGATAACTTCCGCCTTACCATGACATTTGAAAGCGGTCTCACAGCTCACATAGAAATCTCAACCAACAATTTCATAACCCATCCCAGATTTTATGTACTCGGTACCGAGGGTACCATGATAATCACCGACTGGGACGGTACCGGCAAGGTGGTAAAGAAGCTATCCGATGACAGCACGTGGGACAGCGAGATAAAAAAGGTAAAAGCCGGCCCCACTAAGACTATGGCTCCCAGAGACCCAAACACGGTGGAAACCATAGAGCTCACCGAGCCTACTGACGTAACAGATAACCTTGACCCCGTATATGAACAGCTCGTAAATGCTATAGAAGGCGCACCTCTTACCATCAAACCGGAGGAAACCTTAAGAGTAGTTCGTGTTATGGAAGCCGCATTTAAGTCCCATGAAACAAATGATACAATTCATACAGATATATAAATTGGAGGTTATGTGCCTGCGGCACAAATGGAAAATTGAGAATTGAAAATTGAAAACTCTTTGCCACCAATGCAGGGAAAGGATAAATTCTTTCCCTGCATTGGTGCGTACATTACAGGTAGGGAACGACGCCCTCGTCGTTCCGATGATTCGCCCATTATGTCTTATCCGATTTTCAGACGTCTTCTGTCGTTTTTTTATTTCCTTACAGTTATTTCAGTCGTGTTTGATTTGACCTTCCCATCTTTGGTTTCTATGTGAAATTTCACAGTACCTTCGGACTTTGGTGTGCAAGCATACAAATTCTGCATTTTAAAATACGAATTTTATTCGTAACCAAACCCCTTGAAACTTTGATGTAAAACACGTATAATATATGCTGCGAATAAAAAACAAGAGGTGCAGTTATGAATAATATCTTTAACACAGCAGCATACAAGCGCTCCAGGGCGTCATATATGGCACAGTGTACTATTGAGTATTTTGTGTCCATTTTGGTTGCGGATGCCTTCCTCGCCAAGCTTCTTACGCACATAGGCATAAGCGATTCTCTCACAGGAATCATATCTTCATTTATAACTCTGGCATTCCTGTTTCAGCTTTTGTCACTTTTCCTTGTGCAGAAGATGAATGATACCAAAAAGACCGTAATATTCTTTGATACGGTAAGTCAGATTTTCTTTATGCTTATATATTTGGTGCCGTTTATACCGGCTTCGAGAACTGTAAAGACAATCATAGTGGTAGCCCTGGTGCTCATAGCATACATGTTTAAGTACCTGGTAATAGGCGTGTATTTCAAGTGGGCGAATTCTTTTGTAGAGCCCACCAAGCGGGGAGAGTACTCCGCTGTCAAGGAGATGATATCTCTGCTTTCGGGTATAGTGTTTACCCTTGGTGTAGGTTATGCGGTAGACCACTTTGAAGCCAATGGCAATATAGAGGGCAGCTTTATCTTTTTGGCTGTGGTTTTGCTGGTGCTTAATCTGTCAAACTTTGTAACACTGATGCTCATATCACGTGACAAAACAGACGACGCCCCCAAAACGGAAAAAACCTCCCTTAGAGTAGTGGCGAAGCATACCTTCGGCAACAGGAATTTCGTGAATGTAATTATACTTTCGGTTTTGTGGGATGTTGGCAGATATGCATCTATTGGGTTTATGGGTGTATTCAAAACCAATGACCTCTTACTGTCTGTAGGTATGGTACAGGTGATAAATATGATAGGCAATCTTATTCGTTTTGTCATATCAAAGCCATTCGGCAGATTCTCGGACAAGACCTCCTACGCCACAGGTATCAAGGTTGCACTTGTTCTTGCGGCAATCGGCTTCGGAGTAAATGCCTTTGCTACCAAATCAACCTGGTGGTGCGTGGCTGTTTTCAGCATTTTCTACGCAGTGAGCCTTGCAGGGCTTAATCAGAATATGTTCAATATATCCTACAGCTATGTTGACAGCGACTACATAGTACAGGCTATGGCTATTAAAAACAGCATAGGCGGTATCTGTGGCTTTGGTGTCACAATTATAGCCAGCCGTGTTTTGAGCTATATCCAGTCAAACGGCAATATGCTCTTCGGCATACCGATGTACGGTCAGCAACTGCTGTCAGCAGTATCATTTGTAATCCTCTTAGCTGCGGCGGTGTTTACACATAAGGTGATTTCTAAACAAAAAGTAATGATACAATAACGTAGTAAATTTCAATTTAATACCATCTCAACACTTCAAAGGGCTGTAAATAAAGTCACAACATCCAAGGGGACGGAGCTATTTTGTCACATAAAACCAAGGTTTTACATGACAAAATTACCTGCCGTCCCCGTCTGTCATGACTTTATTTACAGCCTTTTTTTGTTTGACACGTTGTTTTTGTGCATAGCCTATGTTATACTGCAGATAATAAGAAAAATCACGGAGGACTGCACATGGACGGTAAGACATATTTATGCATAGATTTAAAGAGCTTTTATGCATCTGTGGAATGTGTGGACAGAAATCTTGACCCCTTGACGACTAACCTTGTGGTGGCGGACTCAAAACGCACCGAAAAGACAATTTGCCTTGCGGTAACACCTGCACTCAAATTCTATGGCATATCCGGCAGAGCAAGGCTGTTTGAGGTAGTGCAGAAGGTAAGGCATATTAACTCTGAGCGGATTAAACAAGCCCCGGGCAGAAGGTTTACCGGTGAATCGAGTGATGCTTCGGAGCTTATGAGCAATCCGTCACTTAAACTTGCATACATTACAGCACCGCCGCGTATGGCACGATACATGGAGCTAAGCACCCGAATTTATGATATCTACCTCAAATATGTATCATCAGAGGATATATTGGTGTATTCCATTGACGAGGTGTTTATGGATATTACTCCGTATTTGGGGGCTATGTCTTTGTCGGCACGTGATTTTGCCGCGATGATTATTCATGATGTACTGGAAACCACGGGTATCACTGCAACCGCAGGCGTAGGCACCAATATGTATCTTGCCAAGGTTGCTATGGATATAGTAGCAAAGAAGATGCCGCCAAACAAAGACGGTGCACGCATTGCCGAGCTTGATGAGATGAGCTACCGCAGGGAGCTTTGGACTCATAAGCCCTTGACGGATTTTTGGCGAGTGGGTGCAGGTTATTTCAAAAAACTGGAAGCCAACCATCTGTATACTATGGGGGATATTGCCAAAGCATCAATTTCAACCTATGGCGAGAACCTACTGTACAAGTTATTCGGTGTAAATGCGGAATTGCTCATAGACCACGCCTGGGGTCACGAGCCCTGCACATTGCGAGAGGCAAAGGCATATAAACCGGCAAGCAGCAGTATAAGCTCGGGGCAGGTGCTTCAGTGCCCGTATGATTTTGACAAGGCGAAGCTGATAGTGAGAGAGATGACGGAGCTGCTTTGTCTGGATTTGGTGGAAAAGCACCTGGTAACAGATCAGATAGTATTGACTGTAGGATACGATATAGAGAACCTTGCCAACCCTGCAATAAGCAGTACCTATAAGGGCGAAATCACCACGGACTACTACGGCAGGAGAGTCCCCAAGCACGCCCACGGCACTGCAAATATAGGCAGATACACTTCGTCTGTGAGCATAATAATGAATTCGGTAATGGAGCTTTACTGCAGGATTGTGGACGGCAGGCTTTCGGTTCGCAGAATAAATATAACGGCAAATCACATAATAAATGAAGGTATGGCAGATAGCGAGCCCGCTTATGAACAGACGGATTTATTTACGGATTATGATGCACTTGATATCAAGCGCTGTGAAGAAAAAATCAGGCTTGCCAAGGAACGCAGAATTCAGGAGACTACCATTGAACTAAGAAACCGCTTCGGCAAAAATGCTGTTTTAAAGGGAAGTAATCTGAGAGAGGGAGCTACCACCATAGAAAGAAATAATCAAATAGGAGGCCACAGGGCATAATGGACAGGTATGACGATATCATTAATATGCCTCACCACAAATCGAAAACACGCAAGCCCATGCCGGCGGAAAACCGAGCCGCACAGTTCGCACCCTTTGCGGCACTCACAGGCTACGATGACGCAGTAAAAGAAACTGCCCGGCTGACAGACAGCAGGGCAGAGCTTGACGAAACAGTTAAAGCTGAGATTAATGCCGTGCTGATCTATATAGCACAGCAACCGGAGCAAAAATCGGAGGTGAAAATCACGTATTTCAGACCCGATGATAAGAAGACCGGGGGTGCATACATCACCGTCAGCGGAGTTGTATCAGAAATAAGGGAATTTGAAAGAACGGTAGTAATGTGTGATGCCACCGAAATCCCCATAGATGATATCTACGCTATAGAGAGTGACTTACCGGAGGATTAATCCTTCGCAGAAACCTTCTCTATATATTCCTTTATCTTTTCAAACGTAGTATCGCTTATCACGTGCTCAATCTTACAGCTGTCCTCATATGCAATTTCACTGTCCACACCCAGGGAGATGAGCACATTGGCTATGACCTCATGCCTTTCATACATGCGGTTGGCAACTTCCAGACCTTTTTCTGTAAGTGATATGCCGCCGTCCTCGTCTACCACAGCGTAGCCCGCCTCACGCAGTGACTTCATAGCTACCGAAACACTCGCCTTGGAGAATCCCAGCTCGTGCGCTATGTCTATGCTTCTCACAAAACCACGGTCTTTTTTCAACATAAAAATGGTTTCGAGATAGTTTTCTGCTGATTCCTGAATTTTCATATCCGTCTGTTACCTTTCTTAAGTATTAATACTATTTTATCACATTTATTGATAAATGTC
>JAGATB010000020.1 GCA_017621495.1 Clostridia bacterium | reverse complement strand
AGTGATTCGTCCGATACATCTGCGGTAAAACAATACCCCGGTGACGGTACTTTATATGCACGTATACCTGCAAGCTTAAAGAAGGTTACCATTACAGCGGAGACGTCACTTGCCAGAGCTGCGTTTCAGAATTGCACTATGCTTGAGGAAGTAATTCTGCCTGCGGAAATGAATGCTGTAATGCATGATAATTTCATGCAAAATTGTACTTCATTAAAGAAGGTTAACATACCTAAAGGAGTCGGACAAATATGTGATAATTCTTTTTCCGGATGTGTGTCGCTTGAAAGTATAACAGTTCCCGATGGCACTGCATGGATAGATAAAAATGCATTTATGGATTGCACATCATTAAAAGAGGTGGTGCTGCCGGAGACGCTATCAAGTATAGACAGTAAAGCATTTTACAACTGCACAAGCCTTGTGGATATCAATATTCCCTCCAAGATAACCCAGATACAGGCAGATACATTTACCGATGCGGCATTTCTGTCTGATGCAGGTAAATATACAGACGGTGTACTCTATATTGACGGATGGGTAATTAATGTTGATAAAGATGTTTCGGAAGTCAGCCTGATTGATGAGACTACAAAAGGCATAGCAGAAAAGGCATTTGCAGGGTGTGCATCACTAAAGAAGGTATACATACCTCAATCGGTTAAGAAAATTGAAGCTCAGATGTTTACCGGTTGCAATTCACTGGAAGAGATGTCGCTGCCCTTTATAGGCAAACAAAAAGGAGACTACATGTATAATTATGCCGTGTTCGGATATATATTTGAACACAGCAGTAAGTCCGATACTTCTGCAGTGAATCAGTCGCACGGTGACGGCACTTTGTATGCACTGATACCCTCAAGCTTAAAGAAGGTTACAATTACAGCGGAATCTGCATTGGCAATAGGTGCTTTTCAGAATTGCACTATGCTGGTGGATATAAATCTTCCGGAAAGTGTATGCTCTACAATGAGACAGAACTTTTTTGAAAACTGTACTTCATTGAAAAAGATAAACATACCATCAAATGTAACTTCGATTGACAGCAGCGCATTCAAAAACTGTTCATCATTAAAAGAGATAGTGTTACCAAATGGTTTGACATCGCTGTACAGTGAGGTATTCAGCGGTTGTTCATCATTGGAAAGTATTGTGATACCGTCTAAGGTAACGTCAATACCGCAAAAGACGTTTTATGGCTGTACTAACTTAAAAAGTGTAACAGTTAGTGAGGGGCTTAAGTTTATCGGGGAAGAAGCATTCAGCAATTGTACTTTACTTGAAAGCATCACACTTCCTGCGACATTAACAGAAATAGAAAAGCTGGCATTTGAAGCTACAGCACTTTTAGCTAACACAGCTAATTATACTGACGGTATATTGTATAAAGAGGGATGGGTGCTTAGTGCACTTGAGAATTTGACGGCAGCCAATGTAAAGGAAGGCACAAAGAGAATTGCATACGGTGCTTTTGGTAAATGTTCCTTGCTTAAAGAGGTTACAGTTCCAGACAGTGTGGTGTACATAAGCAAAAATGCTTTTGAAAACTGTGCTGAATTAAATAAAGTAACCCTGCCGTTTATAGGTACAAAAGCTGATGCATCGTATTCGGAAAGTGTATTTGGTGCTATATTTGGAACCGGAAGCGAAGCTAATGGAGCTGTAAAGCAATATTATGGTACCAGGGATTATACACTTGTAATGGTTCCGAAGGAGCTTACAGAGGTAGTTATAACCGGTGATTACAAAGTGCCTTATGGAGCATTTGATAATTGCTCTATGCTTACAAATATAACCATATCTGATAATGTTGACGAAATAAATCAGCATGCCTTCAGAAATTGCAGTAGTCTTGAAACCTTTGTGCTTCCTTCAAAACTTAAGGAAATACAGTACAGTGTTTTCTATAATTGCACAAATCTGAAGTCTGTAGAAATACAGGAAACAGTTACTTCGATTGGTTCATATGCGTTTTATAACTGTAAGATGCTTGAGGGTGTGACTCTGCCTCAGGGACTTAAGACTATAAGCTCGCATGCTTTCTCAGGCTGTGAGAGCATAAAAACAATATCAGTTCCCAAATCGGTAACAGCAATATCATATAATGTATTTGAGGGCTGCACCTCACTGGAAGAAATGACATTGCCGTTTATAGGCGGTAACAGAGCAACTAACGATAATTCATCCGCAGTATTCGGATATATTTTCGGTACGGCAAATTCTGCAGACGGTGCTGTAACTCAATACTTCAAAGCAAATTCATCCGGTAACTTTATGATACCGCAATCTATAAGAAAGGTCACCATAACAGATGAAAGTGTAATCGGCTACGGAGCATTCTACGGCTGTGACTTTATAGATGAGATTATCATTGAAAGTGACCTTAGCAGTATAGGGATAAATGCATTTTCCAATCTCGGCTCAGAGGCTGTGGATGTTACCATTTTTGATAGAGATGCAATTTTCGGTGACGGTGCGGTATTTGATAATTCGGCTCTCGTTACTGTATACGGATACCGCGGCTCTACTGCAGAAGCATACACAAGCAATGCAGGTGTGGATTTCGTATCTATAGACGGCGGTGTATCCGGTTATAGCTGGAAAGAATATAGGATAAACAGTGTTAAAATCAGAAATTCATCCAATGCATATGTAGATGAGATTCCAAATGAGAAGTTCACACTGGAGATAAATCTTGCCAATGTAAACGCAAGCACTGAGGCAGTACTCATGGTGGTGGCATATGATGCCGGCAACGATATATCCGATATTGCAATAGCAGATAAATTTAATATAGAAATAGGCAGCAGCGATGTGGTGGAATGTATCATAAATAATGTAGATGCAGCTGCAGATAAAGTAAAAATATTTGTGTGGAGCAATAAGAGACTTGATCCTATGGCGAGTGCTAAGACAATAATAAAGTAAATTGGAGTTTATGTGCCGCAGGCACATAAACTCCAATTTAACTTTTACTTCCTTTTCCTATACTCTCCGGGAGTCATCATTATTTTCTTTTTAAATATGTACATAAAGTACTCCACAGAGTTGTAACCCGATTCAAATGCTATTTCCTTTACGGATAAATCCGATACCGTAAGCAGATTGCAGGCGTATTTGAGTCTCATGGTATTTAAGTATTCGTTGAATGTAGAGCCTGCATGCTGCTTGAATATATGCCCCAGATAATTCGGAGTAAATGATAAATCCCCGGCTATTGTTTCCAAATTTATATGCTTACGGAAGTTGGCGTTGACATACGCCATTATTTGCTGCACTGCAGGCATGGATGATTGCAGTGTGCCATCTGTCGATTTGCGTATCATTTCTATAACTATTTCAGATACCAGATTTTTTATCATAATATCTCTTAAAACATCTTTGCCCGATGTTTCGGATTCCAGGCGTTCCATTATCAATTGTATTTTTTCTGTGCCGGCGGCGTCAAAGTCAAAGTGGAATTTATTAATGCTCGTACTTAATATACCGGCTGTTTTTTTGTCTATGGTGCTTTCATCAAAGTGTATACAGTACAGGGTTATATCTGTCAGTGCAGTAAGTGAGTGAAAATCATAATAGCTCATCATAAATGCACTGCCTCTGTCTACGGGATAAACATTGTTGTTATACGTATGTATGCCCTTGCCGTCCACTATGATTTCAAATTCAAAAAAGTTGTGCCAGTGCAGGGGATATACAGTACCGGCAGGTATGAGCCTCTTGTATAGTTCAAATCCGCCGTCTAATGACAACTCGGATTTGTATTGTTTTATTTTGCATTCCATATGCTCACCTCAAAAATTGTTGATTTTCTTAATTATATCACATATTATTAAAATTTACAAGTACATGTATAACGTGTTAGAATTAAATTGAGTTGATATTATAAAGGGAGGATGATAGGATGTTATATGAGAGATATCCTGCATTAAAAGCATGTATGGATGATATTTATGCGGCACTTGGGATAATGATTAATACATATCGCAGAGGCGGCAAAATCCTGATATGCGGCAATGGTGGCAGTGCAGCAGACAGTGACCATATTGTAGGCGAGCTTATGAAGGGGTTCCTATTATGCCGCAGGGTTACGGATGAACGCATACCGGAGCACCTCAGAGATAAGCTGCAGGGGGCACTTCCGGCTATATCGCTGTGCGCTCAGGGTGCAGTGATGACGGCGTTTATTAATGATGTAGAGCCGGATATGATGTACGCTCAGCTTGTGTACGGATACGCAAGGCCTGAGGATTTGCTGATAGGGATTTCCACTTCCGGCAATTCTGCCAATGTAGTAAATGCCATAGAAACTGCTAATGCTTTGGGGGTCAAGACTTTAGCTATGACAGGAAGCAAAGGCGGTAAACTGAGTGATATGGCTGATGTTACCATAAAGGTACCTGCTGATGAAACATATAAAATTCAGGAGTACCATCTGCCTGTATATCACTATCTTTGTGCAGAGACAGAAAAAGAATTTTTTAATAGATAAGGAGCATTAAAATGAGCAGAGAATATTTTGATAAGAGGGTAGCGGAGGTTACCGAAAATCACAACAAGGTTATATCCAGAAAGAACACACCCAAATTCAGCATTAACGGTATATTCAATCGTTATGAGTACCCTGCACTTATGCGTGAGGACATACCGCTGAACTGGAGATTTGATTTCAGCTATGACAGAAATCCCATGTTTTTAGAGAGAATTCGTGTAAATGCCATATTAAATGCAGGTGCTATTTATTTAAACGGTAAATACATTCTGGTAGCCAGAGTAGAGGGTAATGACCGTAAATCATACTTTGCAATTGCAGAGAGCGACAACGGTGTTGACGGATTTAAGTTCAGAGACAAGCCCATAGTCCTGCCAAAAGTGGAGGAGATAGATACAAATGTTTACGATATGCGTCTTACTCAGCACGAGGACGGCTGGATATATGGTTTGTTTTGCAGTGAGAGAAAGGATACATCTGTAGATGATACCTCCTCTGCTGTAGCAAAATGCGGTATAGTACGTACCAGAGATTTGGATAGATGGGAGCGTATGCCCGACCTCAAATCCCCCAATCAGCAGAGAAATGTCACCCTGCATCCCGGATTTGTGGACGGAAAGTATCTGCTGTACACCAGACCTTCCGACGGATTTATAGACGTAGGCAGTGGCGGCGGTATAGGAGTTGCCTTGGTAGACAGTATGGAAAATGCTGAAATTACGGAGGAGAAAATTATAGATGCCAGAGTTTATCATACCGTCAAGGAAGTAAAAAACGGCGAAGGTGCCACACCTATCAAAACCAAGGACGGATGGCTCCATATAGCTCATGGTGTACGTAATCATGCTACAGGTCTCAGATATGTGCTATACTGTTTTATGACTGCATTGGATGACCCCACGAAGGTAATCCACAGTCCCGGAGGTTATTTTCTGGCACCAAAAGGCTCTGAGCGTGATGGTGATGTGTCCGGCTGCGTATTCTCAAACGGTGCTATAGCAGATGAGGAAGGACGCTTATTTGTATACTATGCTTCGGCAGATACCAGACTGCAGGTAATCTCTACGACTGTGGAGAAGATGGTGGATTACTGCAAAAATACTCCTGAGGACGGGCTTACTACCCATACCAGTGTAGAAGCTATATGCAATCTCATAGACGCTAACGAAGGATATTATACGAAAGGTTGATGTAATATGTTAAAGGTACATGATACAAGCTCAGAAATTGTTATAAATCATTTCCCGGACAGAGAAATAAAATATGCTTTTCATGATATAGACGGTACACATTCGCTTATACGGGACTGGCCTCCTGTGATGAGCATATGTCTTTATGATGTGATAGTAAACGGACTTAGTGAAGATTTTGACAGCAAGGCCAATGAAGATAGGCTTATAAATCTTGCCGGTGCAGAGCCTCATCCCGAGACAGACCGATTTTGTGTGGAGTCCGCAGGGCTGTCTGCACTTACACAGATGGAGTGGGCTATAAGGCGCGCTGTAGAGGAAGGAAGCATCAGGGTAAACTGTGATATGAAAACCAATTCCGAGATTATAAAGAGAATATGGAACGGTGTGGAGTATTATGATGATTTGCCCGAAACCAATGAAATGAATGAGCTGCTTTCTGAAAAAACTCCAAGGCTGTTTAAACTGTATGAGGCTGTGTTAAACGGGTATTGCCGTAATAAAAACCTGATAATAGCCAGAGAAAAACCCGATAAATTCCGTATTGCAGGTTCTATGGATTTTATGAGATTTTTAAGAGATAACGGTGTGGTGAATTATTTCGTGACCGGTGCCGTTGTAGAAAAGGGCATGGGTATGCATGAAGAGGTTGAGGCTCTCGGCTATCGGATAGGTAAAGGTGAGCTGGTGGAGGATATCATAGGCTCTACCTGGACAGAAAAAATGCCCAAGGATATGGTTATGAAAAAACTTCTCAAGGAGTTGGATGTTGACGGCAAAAATGTGCTCGTGGTAGGTGACGGCAGAGCCGAAATCGCTGCCGGAGCCCTGATGGGCGCCACAGTCATAAGCCGTCTGCCGATTAATGCCGACTATCAGCGAAATCTCCATAAAGAGTTGGGAAGTAATATAATTGTGGAGGATTATACGGACGAGAGGTTAATGAGAATTTTTGAATAAATTGGAGTTTAACGCACCAATGTAGCGAGCGACGACTGGGGATGTGACCTTGTTTTGTCATAGAAATCGCAGATTTCGTTGACTAAACAGGTCCGTCCCCAAGGGCGTTCGAGCGTATCAAACTCACGTAAGAACGTTTCGTCCTATAGCTAATTTGCGTATAAGTCCTGACACCCTGCCGTCACCACTACTCGTGCTGTGGGAACGTGCAGGACATTAATTCAGTTCCCTTATTGTCCTGCCCTTTTAGAGCTGCACCAGTGAGCAACTGCGAACGATTCAGCTCGACCCAGAAAATCGCTTAGACGAAAATTACAGATAGCAAAACAGCACTCGTGGTCGGCGTAGGGTATGCTCCTTTACGCAGGGCGGATGTTTTCCTCTATCTTAGTAAATTGAATTCTAATTTATCATGCTAACAAAATTTATATGATTATATTAAGTTAGAACCCATAGCACAGTCTCTATGATTGCTGCGCTGTTTTTGTTTATGATATGCAGAGTAGATTTTTAAAATAATACATTTTTTGACTCAAAAACTCTTGAAAAAATTCAAAATACATTATATAATATTAACATGGCATATTATGCGGTAAAATTCTGCCATATGAGGCAATATGTAAATGAATAAATCAATATAAAGACCAAATAATATTTGTAGAAAATATTGTGGGGTTTGTTATGAAATATATATTGATTTTTTTGCTCGGAGCTGCAGGGTATTCGGGTATAGAAGTTCTCTGGAGAGGATACACTCACTGGACTATGTCTGTTACCGGCGGCGTTTGCTTCTTGCTCATATACCTTCTTAATAACGTTTTTGCCGGAGAGAGTCTTATATTCAGGTGCCTTATAGGTGCGGCGGTTATCACATCGGCAGAGCTTTTGGTAGGGGTTACCGTTAATATCATATTAAAATGGAATGTATGGGATTATTCAGCCCTGCCTTTTAATTTTTTGGGGCAGATATGCTTAAGGTACTTTATATTGTGGTACTTTCTGTGTGTTCCTGTCACTTGGCTTTGCACAGGCATTGCAAAGATAATTTAGCTAGGAGAATTCTACAAATGATAAAATCAAAAACTATGCGCAGTAATCTCCTCTTGGTTATTACGGCGTTTATATGGGGTACAGCCTTCATAGCGCAAAAGGCGGGTGTGGATTTGCTTGACCCCTGTACATACAACGGAATACGTTCTTATCTGGGATTTGCGGCACTTGTGCCTGTTATTTTAGTGATGGATGCCAAATCAAAGAAAAACAATACCTATAAACCTGATGACAAAAAACTGCTTATCTGCGGCGGTATAGTCTGTGGTATCATCATGTTTATAGCCAGCACTTTGCAGACGGCGGCTCTTGTGGATGCAGATGCCGGCAAGGCTGGATTTATGACGGCGCTGTACATCATTATTGTGCCGTTGCTGGGTGTATTTATAGGCAAAAGGATTAAATCAATTATCTGGATTAGTGTGGCGATAGCTACAGCAGGATTGTATTTTCTCTGTGTGAAAAAGGGTACAAGCTTCTCTTTTAATAAATCGGAGCTTTTGCTTTTGGCTTGTGCAGTTATGTTTTCCTTCCATATATTGGCGATTGATTATTTTTCGCCCAAGGTAAACGGAGTCAAGCTCTCGGCACTGCAGTTTTTTGTGGTTGGATGTATAAGCCTTGTGTACATATTGATTGTGGATAAACCCTCCGTTTCGGATATAATCAGATGCGGTATTCCGCTTGCTTACGCAGGTGTTATGAGCTCCGGAGTGGCATACACACTGCAGATAGTTGCTCAGAAGGATACAGACCCGGCGGTGGCTTCACTCATTATGAGTCTTGAGTCATTTTTTGCACTGCTTGCAGGCATAGCCTTTGGAGAGAAGCCCGGTGTGCGTGAACTTATAGGATGTATGTTTATGATGACTGCCATAGTTCTGGTTCAGCTTCCGGAAAAAGTATAAAGCAAGGAGATAAATCAAATGCCTAAAATATTAGTTTCCGCTTGCCTTTACGGTGAGTGCACCAAATACGACGGTACCAACAATATATTAAAAAATCCCTTTTTCTTAAGGTGGAAGAATCGCGGTGAGCTTATACCGGTATGCCCCGAGGTTATGGGCGGACTGCCCACTCCCAGACCATGCAGTGAAATCTGCGGCGGTAAGGTGATTAATACTCTGGGTGAGGATGTGACAGAAGCATTTAATAAAGGAGCTCGGGAGGCACTGGATATTGCTAAAAACAATAATGTGACCTTTGCCATATTAAAGCAGGGCAGCCCCTCGTGCGGATGCAAAAAAATCCATGACGGTACCTTCTCCGGTAACAAGATTTCCGGCATGGGCGTTACGGCAAGGCTCTTAACGGACAACGGCATAGTGGTATTTGATGAAGATGATATAGCCCTTGCAAATCTTTTGTATACTCATGCAGGCAAAAAGCACACTCATCACTAATCAGATTTTATGTGTAGCGGCGATTGATGAATCGCCTGTAAATAAAAGGAGGAAATACTCATGAACGAAAACGGCAAGGAGCTCGTGGAGAGCTTTACACTCGACCATACCAAGGTCAAGGCACCATTCATAAGGAAGTGCACAGTTTATCAAGGTGATATGGGTGACACCGTTACCAAGTATGACATACGCTTTACCCAGCCAAATGAAGCAGAGCTGGAATCAGCCGGCATCCACACTTTGGAGCATCTCATGGCTACATATATGAGAAACTATATGGATGGTATCATAGACCTTTCGCCCATGGGCTGCAGGACGGGCTTTTATCTTACTGTGTGGGGCAGCCCGGATACTGACCATATTAAATCAGTGGTGATAAAGTCCCTTGGAGATGTGATTAATTCCGATGAAGTTCCTGCGGTAAATCCTATTCAATGCGGTAACTACAGGCTCCACTCCTTGGAGTTGGCAAAGTCCTACGCACAGGCAGTACTTGACAGCGGATTTAATGATGACTTCATTATCAGATAGCAGGCACTTCAAGGCATATTGTGAAAATTGCCAAAAATTTATGTATAAATTTGAAAAACTTTTCCTTGACATAATGCAAAATATATGTTATTATTGTAAATTGCAGTTATATCTTTTCTTGTAAATATGCATTTGTGAAAAAACACGTTTTTTGATGCATAAATTCGGGAAAAATTGGTAATAATAATAGAAATATTTTAAGTTACAGGGTTGCAAAAAATATTATGAGGTGATTAATTTGATGGAACGACCACATCCTATCATGCTTGGCAGAAATGAGAGAATGAGCTACTCCAAAGTAGAAGAAGTTCTTGAGATGCCAAACCTAATTGAGGTGCAGAAGAAGTCATATGATTGGTTCATCGAAAAGGGTTTGAAAGAGGTACTCCATGACGTATCTCCTATTTGTGATTTCTCAGGAAATCTGGTACTCGAATTTGATGACTATTATCTTGATGAGCATCCGAAGTACTCCATTGAAGAATGTAAGGCACGTGATGCTACATACTCCAAGCCCCTTAAGATTAAGGTAAGACTTATCAATAAGGAAACCGGTGAAGTTAAGGAACAGGAAATATTCATGGGCGAATTCCCGCTTATGACCGATTCCGGTACATTCATCATCAACGGTGCAGAGCGTGTTATCGTAAGCCAGGTTGTTCGTTCACCGGGCATATACTTTGACATGCAGCACGACAAAATCGGTAAAGAGCTCTACAATGCTACAGTTATACCCAATCGTGGTGCTTGGCTTGAGTACGAGACCGATTCCAACGACGTATTCTCCGTGAGAATAGACAGAACGAGAAAGCTCCCTGTTACAGTTTTGGTACGTGCACTCGGCATTAATACAAATGAAGAAATCTTAGAGCTGTTCGGCTATGATAATACCATTCAGATAACTCTGGAAAAGGATATTACAAAGAATGCAGAGGAAGCTCTTATTGAAATATATAAAAAGCTCCGTCCCGGCGAGCCTCCTACGGTAGAGAGTGCTACGTCGCTTATCAACGCGCTTTTCTATGACCCCAAGAGATATGATATCTCTAAGGTCGGCCGCTTTAAATTTAATAAGAAGCTGGCAATTGCCAACAGAATCAAAAACAGAACTCTCGCAAAGGATATTGCAGACCCCTCTACGGGTGAAGTTTTGGCTACAGCAGGCGAATGCCTCACCGAGGAAAAGGCAATGGAAATCCAGAAGGCGGGCGTAAGTGTTGCATATGTAAATGTCGAGGGCAAGGAAGTTAAGATTTTCTCCAATGCTATGGTGGATATCTATGACTTTATAGACTTTGACATTTCCGAGTTTGAGATAGACGAGCTCGTTCGTTACCCTGTGCTCAGCGAAATCCTCGATGAGTTTGAAAGTGAAGAAGATATTAAAAATGCAATCAAAGAGAGAATGGATGACCTCATACCCAAGCATATCATAAATGATGATATCCTTGCATCCATTAACTATCACTTGTGTCTGCAGTACGGTATAGGCTGTACTGATGATATAGACCACCTGGGTAACAGAAGACTTCGTGCAGTAGGTGAGCTTTTGCAGAATCAGTTCAGAATAGGTCTCTCCAGACTTGAGAGAGTAGTAAGAGAGAGAATGACTATTCAGGACCTTGATTCCGTAACTCCTCAGGGACTTATAAACTCAAGACCCGTTGTAAGCGCTATCAAGGAATTCTTCGGTTCATCACAGCTTTCACAGTTTATGGACCAGACCAACCCCCTTGCAGAGCTTACTCATAAGAGAAGGCTCTCCGCTCTCGGTCCCGGCGGTCTCAGCCGTGAAAGAGCAGGCTTCGAGGTTCGAGACGTTCACCATTCTCACTACGGCAGGATGTGTCCTATCGAAACTCCCGAAGGTCCTAACATCGGTCTTATTAACTCCCTGGCATCATATGCCAAGATTAATGAATACGGCTTTATCGAAGCGCCTTACAGAACCTTTAACAAGGAGACTCTGAAGGTAGAGGATGAAGTTGTATATATGACAGCTGACATAGAGGACAATTACAAGGTTGCCCCTGCCAGTGAAAAGCTTAACCCCGACGGTACTTTCGTTAACAAAACCGTTATCGTAAGATATCGTGATGAATTTATAGAAGTAGACCCATCACAGGTTGACTTCGTAGACGTATCACCCAGACAGATTGTATCTGTGGCTACGGCTATGATTCCCTTCCTTGAGAACGACGACGCCGTTCGTGCACTCATGGGCTCTAACATGCAGCGTCAGGCTGTGCCGCTTCTTAAGACAGAGGCTCCTATAGTAGGTACCGGTATGGAATACAAGGCAGCCAAGGACTCCGGTGTATGTGTACTGGCAAGAGAAGACGGTGAGGTTGTAA
This sequence comes from Clostridia bacterium, assembly GCA_017621495.1. Classification (GTDB taxonomy): domain Bacteria; phylum Bacillota; class Clostridia; order UMGS1810; family UMGS1810; genus RGIG8748. The sequence continues at coordinate 14,570 of JAGATB010000020.1, read as the reverse complement.
GTGTAGATGCAGATGAAATCCGTATCAAGGGAAAGAACGGTAAGATAGAAGTATATAAGCTTACTAAGTTCCTCCGCTCCAACCAGAGTACATGCATTAACCAGAGACCTATAGTGAAACACGGCGAAAAGGTTAAGAAGGGCGATATCATAGCAGACGGCCCATCTACCTCTGATGGTGAAATAGCTCTTGGTAAGAACATTCTCATAGGCTTTATGACATGGGAAGGTTATAACTACGAGGATGCTATCTTAATCAATGAAAGACTCGTTAAGGAGGATGTATTTACATCTATCCATATAGAAGAATATGAATGTGAAGCAAGAGATACCAAGCTCGGTGCAGAAGAAATCACCCGTGATATATCAAACGTTGGTGAAGATGCACTTAAAGATATAGACGAGAGAGGTATCGTAAGAATAGGTGCCGAGGTAAGAGCAGGAGATATCCTGGTAGGTAAGGTTACACCTAAGGGTGAGACCGAGCTTTCCGCAGAGGAAAGACTTCTGCGCGCTATATTCGGCGAAAAGGCAAGAGATGTAAGAGATACCTCCTTAAGAGTACCTCACGGTGAAGCAGGTATCGTAGTAGATGTTAAGATATTTACCCGTGAAAACGGTGATGAGCTTGCACCGGGTGTAAATCAGCTGGTAAGATGCTATATCGCTCAGAAGAGAAAGATTTCTGTAGGTGATAAGATGGCAGGACGTCACGGTAACAAGGGTGTTATCTCACGTATACTGCCTGAAGAGGATATGCCCTTCCTGCCGGATGGTACACCGCTGCAGATAGTGTTAAACCCTCTGGGCGTACCTTCCCGTATGAACATCGGTCAGGTGCTTGAGGTACACTTGGGCTATGCTGCAAAGGCTCTGGGCTGGAAGATTGCCACACCCGTATTTGACGGTGCTACAGAGGCAGATATCTGCAAGGCACTGGAGATGGCGGGCAAGAATGTAGACGGCAAGACAGTGCTCTACGACGGCAGAACCGGTGAGCCCTTTGACGGTCCTGTAACAGTTGGTTACATGTACTACTTAAAGCTTCATCACCTTGTTGATGATAAGATTCACGCAAGAAGTACCGGTCCTTACTCGCTGGTTACTCAGCAGCCTCTGGGCGGTAAAGCTCAGTTTGGTGGTCAGAGATTCGGTGAGATGGAAGTTTGGGCACTGGAAGCTTACGGTGCTGCATACACTCTTCAGGAAATCCTCACCGTTAAGTCTGACGATGTCGTGGGACGTGTCAAGACCTATGAAAGCATCGTAAAGGGAGAGAACATTCCCAAGCCGGGTGTTCCTGAATCCTTCAAGGTACTTATCAAAGAGCTCCAGTCACTTGGTCTCGATGTTAAGGTACTCGATGAAAATGATGAAGAAATCGTATTGAGAGAATCTCTTGATGACGATGGATTTAAGTTTAACTTTGACCAGGGCGATGACTTCTACGAAATGGCTGTACCGGATGATGACGACATACCTGATGATGCCGAGGATGAGGAAGAAGAGGATGACCTCTTCGGTGACTTCATGAAGAGCTTTGGCAAGGATGATGAGGATGAGGAAGAACCCGATTTCCCCATTGATTTAGATGATATACAAGACGCACCGGAATCTGAAATGCTTGAACTGGATATAGAGGGACTCACGATAGATTTTGATGATGACCTCGAAGATCTGGACAGCAGCATAGATGATTTCGACACTGACCGGTAAGAAAGGAGATTAAGCTATGACAGAAACTATGATTGAAGAAAAGAGCTTTAGTGCCATCAAAATAGGTTTGGCTTCTCCGGAAAAAATAAGAGAGTGGTCACACGGCGAAGTAAAGAAGCCGGAGACTATTAATTACAGAACCTTAAAGCCCGAACGTGACGGACTGTTCTGCGAAAGAATTTTCGGACCTACAAAGGACTGGGAGTGCTTCTGCGGTAAGTACAAGAGAATCCGTTACAAGGGTATAGTGTGCGATAAGTGCGGAGTTGAGGTTACCCGTTCCAAGGTAAGAAGAGAGCGTATGGGTCATATAGAGCTTGCTGCTCCCGTATCTCACATATGGTACTTTAAGGGAATCCCCAGCCGTATGGGTCTTATACTCGATATAAGCCCCAGAATACTTGAAAAGGTACTCTATTTTGCATCATATATAGTAATCGATCCCGGTAAGACCAATCTTGAAGAAAAGCAGATTCTCTCCGAGAGCGAATACAAAGAAGCTATAGAAAAATACGGCAGAAACGGCTTCAAAGCATCTATCGGTGCAGAAGCCGTAAAGGAACTGCTCACTGCAATTGATCTGGATACACTCTCCAAAGAGCTCAAAGAGGAGCTCGAGGGTGCTCAGGGTCAGAAGAAAATAAGAATAGCTAAAAGATTAGAGGTAGTTGAAGCATTCAGACTTTCCGGCAACAGACCGGAGTGGATGGTAATGGATGTAATTCCTGTAATCCCGCCCGAAATCAGACCTATGGTACAGCTTGATGGCGGCAGATTTGCCACATCTGACTTAAATGACCTCTACAGAAGAGTTATTAACAGAAACAACAGATTAAAAAGACTATTGGAGCTGGAAGCTCCCGATATCATCGTACGCAATGAGAAGAGAATGCTTCAGGAAGCTGTAGATGCCCTCATAGATAACGGCAGACGCGGCAGACCTGTTACAGGCCCCGGCAACAGACCTCTCAAATCCTTGTCCGATATGCTTAAAGGTAAGCAGGGTCGTTTCCGTCAGAACCTTCTCGGTAAGCGTGTTGACTACTCGGGACGTTCGGTTATCGTTGTAGGACCGGAGCTTAAGATTTATCAGTGCGGTCTCCCCAAGGAGATGGCTATAGAGCTGTTTAAGCCCTTTGTTATGAAGAAGCTCGTTTCCGATGGTCTTTGCCATAACATCAAGAGTGCTAAGAGAATGGTAGAGAGACTTAAACCCGAGGTTTGGGATATACTTGAGGATGTAATCAAAGAACATCCTGTACTCTTAAACCGTGCTCCTACACTGCACAGACTGGGTATACAGGCGTTCGAGCCTATCCTGGTAGAGGGTAGAGCACTCAAACTCCATCCGCTTGTATGTACAGCGTTCAATGCTGACTTCGACGGTGACCAGATGGCTGTTCACGTACCGCTTTCACCGGAGGCGCAGGCTGAGGCAAGATTCCTCATGCTCTCTGCAAATAACCTCCTGAAGCCTCAGGATGGTAAGCCGGTTACAGTTCCTACACAGGATATGGTACTGGGTAGTTATTACCTTACTATCAATAAGCCCAAGGAAGTTAAGATTACCGATCCCGGTGATACAGGCTTTGAGGTAGGAGATATAGTTTGCTACTTAAGCAATCAGGAATTTAATAAGAATAACAAGAAAGCAATAAGACGCGGTAAGTCCTTGAAGCAGATGAATGCCGAGCTGGAAGCAGAGGGCAAGAAGCCTGCTCAGTTTACCGAAGAAGGCTGCTTTTGCGGTGAGAAGGGCGAGGGCAAGTACTTCAAGAGCTTTGATGAAGTGCTTATGGCATACAACGCAGGTGCCCTTGAGCTCCACGCACCTATTAAGGTTATCAATAAACGTGTAGTAAACGGTATTACCCACGAGGGTATAATCGATGCTACAGCAGGTAAGATTATATTTAACGAGCAGGTGCCTCAGGATATCGGTCTGGTAGACAGATCAAACGGTAATTACCTTGAACTTGAAGTCGGTATGGAATTCACAGCCGACAAGAAGGGTCTGGGCAAAATCCTTGACAACTGCATCAAGGTACATGGTACTACCGATTCCGTAACAGTACTCGACGGTATCAAGTCATTGGGTTACAAGTACTCCACAAAGGGTGCTCTCACTATCAGCGTATTTGATATGAAGATACCTGAGTCCAAGTATGCAAGACTTGATGATGCACAGTTGGCTGTAGATAAGGTTACCAAGCAGTATAAGAGAGGTCTTATAACTGAAGAAGAAAGATACAATAAGGTAATATCGGTATGGAACGAGGCTGTGGATGATATATCCGATGCACTTATGGAAAACCTCGACCAGTACAACCCGATTTATATGATGGCTACCTCCGGTGCCCGTGGTAGTAAGGACCAGATTAAGCAGCTTTGCGGTATGCGTGGTCTTATGGCGGATACCTCCGGTAATGCTATCGAAATTCCGATTAAGGCTAACTTCCGAGAAGGCCTCAACGTATTGGAATACTATATCTCAACACACGGTGCCCGTAAGGGTCTTACAGATACAGCCCTCAGAACCGCTGACTCCGGTTACCTCACCAGAAGACTTGTTGACGTATCACAGGAGGTTATAGTACGTGAAGAGGATTGCGGTACTACAGAAGGTATCGTAGTTAAGAAGATAGCTCTTGGCGATGAAGTTATAGAAAGCTTCAGAGACAGACTTATAGGCAGAACTGCTCTTGAGGATATTATCCATCCCGAGACAGGTGAAGTTCTGGTGTATGCTAACTCTCTCATGGATGAGACAATTGCCGCTAAGGTTGCGGATGCCGGTGTTACAGAAGCCAAAATCAGAAGCATACTCACTTGTGAAGCAAGAATCGGTATATGTGCTAAGTGCTACGGTTCTAACCTTTCATCCGGTGAGTTGGTTGATGCAGGTGAGGCAGTTGGTATCATAGCTGCACAGTCTATCGGTGAACCCGGTACACAGCTTACTATGAGAACCTTCCATGCCGGCGGTGTTGCCGGTGATGACATCACACAGGGTCTGCCCAGAGTTGAAGAGCTCTTCGAAGCGAGAAGACCCAAGGGTGTGGCTATCATTGCCGAAGAAGAAGGTATCGTTAAGATTGAGGAAACTCAGAAGAAACGTGAAGCTGTCATCACCACAGAGGACGGTATCACACACAATTACCTCATTCCCTACGGTTCCAGACTTAAAGTATCTGACGGTGACAAGGTTACATTGGCTCAGGAGCTCACAGAAGGCTCCATCTATCCGCAGGATTTACTGCGTGTTATGGGCGATAACGGTATTAAGGCTGTTACTGATTATCTTATCCAGGAGGTTCAGAGAGTTTACAGACTCCAGGGTATCGATATCAATGATAAGCATATAGAAGTTATCGTGAGACAGATGATTAAGAAGGTTAAGATTTCCGAGCCCGGAGATACAGACCTGCTTATAGGTTCATTGGTGGATAAGGCCGAGTTCGAGGCAGAACGCAAAAAGGCTGCCGAAGAAGGCAGAATGGAGCCCGAGTGCGAACCCGTACTCATGGGTATTACCAAGACTGCTTTGGCTACAGATTCCTTCCTCTCTGCTGCTTCCTTCCAGGAGACAACAAGAGTTCTTACCGATGCTGCTATCAAAGGTAAGAAAGACCCGCTTATCGGTCTTAAGGAAAATGTTATCATCGGTAAGCTCATACCTGCAGGTACAGGCTTGCCTGTATATCAGGATGTTGAGATTGTAACTCCGATAATATAGTTTTAATAAATAATAAGAATGAGGCTGTTTTTAACAGCCTCATTCTTAATGTTTTGTAAACTTTTCATTACTTTTGTTGATTTTTTGAGTAAAAAACATTAAAATAGGATATAATATTACAGCACTCCGCAACCTATGGTTGCGAAAAAAACATATTAAAGTTGGTTGATATATATAATATTTTTTGATATCATCATAATATAATTAATATGTATATTTAAGTAAAGGAGTAGTATTATGACAATCGGTGAAAAAATTACACATTTGCGTATGGCAAAGAATATTTCCCAGGAGCAATTAGCGGAGGAGATTTCTGTCTCCAGACAGTCGGTTTCCAAGTGGGAGATGGATCAGGCTCTTCCACAGATAGATAAGGTACTGCAGCTTTGTGAGCTGTTTGATGTATCTGCAGATGAGCTTCTGCAGGACAGCATAGCTATCCGCAGAAATATCCCCGGAGAAAAGGTACAGAATAAATATTTCGGTACAGATGGCTTCCGTGGAGAGGCAAATGGAGAGCTTACCTCCATGCATGCTTACAAGGTGGGCAGATTTTTGGGATGGTATTTCTCGTCAGCACTTTCCGGTTGTGATAAAGCCAACTACCGTCCCCGTATAGTAATAGGTAAAGATACCAGACGCTCCAGCTATATGCTTGAGTATTCACTGGTAGCCGGTATTACAGCTTCCGGAACAGATGCATATATGCTCCATGTTACTACTACTCCAAGTGTATCATATGTAACCCGTCAGGATGAGTTTGACTGCGGTATCATGATTACAGCTTCTCATAATCCGTTCTATGATAACGGTATCAAGATTATAAACCGTTACGGAGAAAAGCTTGATGATGAGACCACTGCTCTGATTGAAGCATACATTGACGGCGATTTGAAGGCTCTGGGAGTGTCGGGCTCTGATTTGCCCCTGGCACGCAGAGAAAAAATCGGCTGTATAGTAGACTATGTATCCGGCAGAAACCGCTATGTAGGATATCTGATTTCTATTGCTTCCAATTCATATAAAAATCTTAAAATAGGCATAGACTGTGCAAACGGTGCATCATGGATGATTGCCAAATCCGTATTCGGTGCACTTGGTGCTCAGACTGTGGTAATAGGTGCTGAGCCGGACGGTGTCAATGTTAATAACGGATGCGGTTCTACACATATTGAGAATCTGTGCAAGCTGGTTAAGGAACGTCACTTGGATGTGGGCTTTGCCTTTGACGGTGATGCAGACAGATGTATCGCCGTGGATGAAAACGGTAATGTGGTAGACGGTGATGCTATGATGTATATCCTGGGCAAACGACTCAATTCCAGAGGTATGCTCAATGATAACACTGTAGTAGCTACCGTTATGTCAAACAGTGGATTTGTGGCAAGCCTTGAAGAAGCAGGTATGAAGTGCGTACAGACTACCGTAGGCGACAGGTTTGTGTACGAATGCATGCAGCAGAATGACTACTGTCTGGGCGGTGAGCAGTCCGGTCATATTATACTTAAAAAATATGCAACTACAGGAGACGGCTTGCTCACAGCTATAATGATAGCTGAAGAAATCTGTGATACCAAGCTCAAGCTCTCCGAGCTTGCAGAGCCGGTGAAGCTGTATCCTCAGTATACCAGAAATATCCGCGTTAAAGAGAAGGAAGCTGCATTAAATGACGAAGCAGTACTCAAAGAAAAAGATGAGGTAGAGAAGCTCATAAACGGCAAGGGCAGAGTGCTTCTGCGCAAGAGCGGTACAGAGCCCGTAGTCCGTGTAATGATAGAGAGTGAGAGCGAGGAGCTCTGCGTACAGTATGCAGACCGCATAGTAAATGTTATTATCGAAAGGGGACATAGTGTTGAATAAGCTTGTAAAAACCAAAGACTTATACGAATGCAAAACATCCTATTTAGTTGACCTTTTTGATTCATGCGAGTACCCTTGGGAGATGCTTCCCAAGCTTAAGGATTACATCAAAGAGTTAATAAAAAGCGGAATTGAAGGCTACGAGAAAATCTCCGAGGGAGTCCTGGTGGGTAAGAATGTTAAGATAGCTCCTACAGCTACCATAGAGGCTCCTGCAATAATCGGCGAAGGCACAGAGATAAGACCCGGTGCCTTTATAAGGGGAAGTGTCATAACCGGAGCCAACTGTGTATTGGGTAATTCCTCTGAGTTTAAAAACTGTATTTTACTTGACAAGGTGCAGGCACCGCATTATAATTATATAGGAGACTCCATCATGGGAAATCACTCCCATATGGGAGCAGGGTCCATTTGCTCCAATCTTAAGACTGACGGCAAGCCTGTAGTGATTCATGCAGATGTGGATTATGAGACAGGTCTCAGAAAGATTGGCGGTATCCTGGCAGACGGAGCAGACGTGGGCTGCAGCTGTGTACTAAATCCCGGTACCGTGATAGGCAAGGATACCTCGGTTTATCCCATGAATGCATTAAGAGGTGTGTTCCCCTCCGGATGCATTGTAAAGAGTCAGACAAATGTAGTAGTAAGAAAATAAAATTCCAAGGAGTGTTGTAAAATGAAATTTATTACAGTAGACAGCTATGAGAAGTTAAGCCGCATGACGGCAAACATGATTTGTGCAGAAGTTATCTCCAAGCCCAATGCAGTTTTGGGTCTGGCAACGGGTTCATCCCCGTTGGGTACATATGCCAAGATGATAGAGTATAACAAAAACGGTGATGTGGATTTTTCTGAGGTAACCTCTGTCAATCTTGATGAATATGTAGGTCTTGACGGCTCCAATGACCAGAGTTACCGCTATTTCATGGACACGAACCTCTTCTCTCAGATAAACATTGACCCCAAAAAGACATTTGTACCCAACGGCTGTGCAGAGGATTTGGCAAAAGAGGGTGAGAATTACGACAATTTCATTAAGGAATTGGGCGGTATAGATATCCAGCTTCTGGGTATAGGTCTGGACGGTCATATAGGCTTCAATGAACCCGACGATGTATTCATCAAGGAAACTCATGAAGTTGCTTTGGATCCCTCCACAATAGAAGCAAATGCACGTTTCTTTGAAAAAGAGGAGGATGTGCCTCGTACTGCAATTACCATGGGTATGATGTCTATAATGCAGGCAAAGAAAGTAGTTCTTATAGCAAACGGCAAGAATAAAAAAGAAATTGTTGAAAAAGCAGTTTACGGACCGATTACACCGCAGGTACCTGCTTCAATTCTTCAGCTTCATCCTGATGTTACAGTTATATACAGTGAAAATTAAGGAATTATATAAGTAAATTTGGTATATAATAAGGGAGCTATCCTATACATGGAGTAGCTCTCTTATAATTTATATGCAAGGTGATATTATGTGCGGAATTATCGGTTTTTCCGGCACAGAAAATGCTGTGCCAAAACTTATGCAGGGGCTTTCTGCTCTGGAATACAGAGGCTATGATTCAGCAGGTGTAGCTTACTTTGAAAACGGCAGCTTACGCTTTGTCAAAGAAAAAGGAAGGCTTGATAAGCTCCAAAGTAAAATAAATGCTGTAGGTGTCTTTGATACTACCTGTGGGATAGGTCATACCAGATGGGCAACCCATGGAGCACCCTCTGATGTGAATTCTCATCCTCACGGTACCGAAAATGTTCTCATAGTCCACAACGGTATCATAGAGAATTATGCCCAAATAAAGTCTTTTTTAATAAGTAAAGGGTATGTGTTCAAATCCGATACGGATACAGAGACTGCAGCCAAGCTTATTGATTATCATTTTACAGAGATTGGAGAGCCCATAGAAGCTGTAAGGAAAGCTTTAAATACTATAGAAGGTTCCTATGCGGTAGCCGCATTGTTTAGCGGCCACGAAGGCAAAATCTTTGCCTTCAGAAAGGATAATCCTCTAATTGCAGCGCCCTCTCTGGATGGCAGCTTTATAACCTCGGACATATCTGCAGTACTCAAATTTACCAATAAATATTATGAAATTTCGGAAGGAGAAATCGCAGTGGCGGATAAAGATGGTATCACCTTTGTGTCATCGGAAGGAAATATTGTTCAAAAAGAGCTTCAGACTGCCTTGTGGAGCGTAGACAAAACGGAAAAATGCGGATTTGAGCACTTTATGATAAAAGAAATCCACGAGGAACCGGAGGCACTTGTAAGAACTTTAAGCCCTCTGGTTTACGAAGGCAATATTGCAGTAGGGGATTTGAAGGATGATGACCTGCGGCAATTTGAAAAAATTCACATTGTAGCTTGCGGAACTGCTTATCATGCAGGTCTTATAGGTAAAGTTGCTATAGAGTCATTGGCAAGGCTCAACGTTAATGTGTACTACGCATCGGAATTTCGTTATATCAATCCTATATTGGGAGAGAATGATTTGGTAATTGCCATATCTCAGTCCGGTGAAACGGCGGATACCCTGGCTGCCCTGAGACTTGCAAAGCTTAAAGGTGTGCGTACCCTTGCAATTGTAAATAATGAAGGCTCCGCACTGGCAAGAGAGGCATACAGCGTATTTTATACCAAAGCAGGTCCGGAAATATCCGTAGCAAGCACCAAGGCATACCATGTTCAGCTGGGAGCTCTGTATCTGATTGCGTTAAAGTTTGCAGGAATAAAGGGAACCCTTGCCGCAGATGAAATCAGCCGTCTGACACACGCTCTGGTAAATGATGTACCGGACAAAATTCGTGAAACCTTAGACCACAAGTCGCATTGTGAATATGTGGCAAAAAAATATATGAACGTCAAAAATATGTTCTTTATCGGCAGAGGTGTTGACCGTGCTCAATGTGAGGAGGCTGCCCTTAAGGTAAAGGAAATATCATATATACATTGTGAGGCATATGCCGCAGGGGAACTAAAGCATGGGACTATATCACTGATAGAAGACGGCACCCCGGTAGTAGCTATCATAACGAGCATGACAACTGCCGATAAAATGATAAGTAATATCGAGGAAGTAAAGGCAAGGGGTGCAAGAGTGATACTGTTTGTAACGGAAGGACTCAGCATACCTTCGGGGATTGCAAACGACATAATCTACCTTTCAAAAACAGAAGAAATATTTATGCCTTTCATATGCGGTACATCAACTCAGCTTATGGCGTATTATATGTCGCTGAATTTGGGACACGATGTGGATAAACCCAGAAATCTTGCCAAGTCTGTAACTGTGGAATAATATGAAATTTCGTACAAATGGGTAAAACAGTAAAAAAATTTATAAAAACTATTTACAATTGATAAAACTTATGTTATAATATGGTAGTTGTCAGCCCAATGCCAAGATTTTGGAAACTCCAACCGGGTCTTCGTATTGCGGCGATTAAAGCCCTGAAGGGCTAATTTTAAGGAGGAAACAGATATGATGTTAAAGGAAACAAAACAGGCTATTATCAATGAGTATGCTACTCACGAAGGCGACACAGGTTCACCTGAGGTTCAGATTGCTATTCTCACTTACAGAATCAATCACCTCACAGAGCACCTTAAGTCCAACATGAAGGATCACCACTCCAGAAGAGGTCTTCTTAAGATGGTTGGTAAGAGAAGAGGCCTTCTCAACTATCTTGCAAAGATTGATATCGAGAGATACCGTTCTGTAATTGCAAGACTCGGCATCAGAAAGTAGTTTCAAATTCGGGCAAAGAGGACATTAAAATACCTCTTTGCCTGTTTTGCATATTAAAAACATCGGGAAATCTGTCGGTATTAGCAGTTAAATATGCAGTTTTATTTAAGAATGTGTATTTAACTGCTGATGGTAATTTTTCCCGTTGTTAAATTTCAAAGGAGGAAAATATCAGTATGAAAAAGACATTTACCACAACTATTGCCGGTAGAGAATTTACTGTAGAAACCGGCGAAGTGGCACAGCTCGCTTCAGGCTCAGCGCTTGTAAGATACGGCGATACCGTAGTGCTTGCCACAGCTACAGCATCCGCTAAACCCAGAGACGGTGTAGACTTCTTCCCGCTTAGTGTTGACTATGAGGAGAAGATGTACTCCGTAGGTAAGATTCCGGGCGGATTTTTGAAGAGAGAGGGTAAACCCAGTGAAAAGGCTATACTCACATCCAGAGTTATAGACAGACCCATAAGACCTCTCTTCCCCAAGGATTACAGAAATGACGTAGGTATAGTAACCACTGTTATGTCGGTAGACATAGACAACTCTCCTGAGGTTTGTGCTATGAACGGTGCGTCCATAGCTATATCTATATCCGAGATGCCCTTCGCAGGACCTGTAGGTGCTGTAGTAGTGGGTCTCGTAGACGGTGAGTTCGTTATCAATCCCACACTTGAACAGCGCGAAAAGAGTGAGATGTACGTTACCGTTGCAGGTACCAAGGAAAAGGTTGTCATGATTGAAGCCGGCGCGAACGAAGTGAAAGAGGACGTAATGTTCAACGCTATAGTTTACGCACATGAGGAAATCAAGAAGATTTGTGACTTTATCAACACCATCGTGGCAGAAGTAGGTAAGCAGAAGGAACCCTACGTTGCACACGAGGTAGACCACGAGCTCTTTGATAAGATTTATGCTTACACATATGACAAGGTATGTGCTGCGATTGATACAGATGACAAGAGAATCCGTGACGAAAGAATGAAGGTATTAACCGATGATGTTATAGAACACTTCGGTGAAGAAGTAGAAGGCAGAGACGCAGAGTTGGATGAAATCTTCTACAAGATACAGAAGGAAATCGTAAGAAAGTGGCTCTTTGAAGACCACAAGAGAGTAGACGGCAGAGGCATTGATGAGATTCGTCCTTTAAGTGCAAGCGTAGGCATGCTCCCCAGAGTACACGGCTCCGGTCTCTTCTCCAGAGGTCAGACACAGGTGCTCACAATTGCTACCCTCGGTGCTATGAGTGAGTCTCAGACTATAGACGGTATAGATGAGGAAACCTCCAAGAGATACATGCATCACTATAACTTCCCCTCATACTCCGTTGGTGAGACCAAGCCCTCCAGAGGCCCCGGCAGAAGAGAAATCGGTCACGGTGCACTTGCTGAGAGAGCTCTTAAGCCCGTGATACCTTCTGAAGAGGAATTCCCCTATGCTATAAGACTGGTGTCTGAGGTTCTTTCCTCAAACGGCTCCACATCACAGGGTTCTGTATGCGGCAGTACACTGGCTCTTATGGATGCAGGTGTGCCGATTAAGGCTCCTGTAGCAGGTATTTCCTGCGGACTTATCACACATGGTGATGACTTCCTCACTATGGTAGATATTCAGGGTGTAGAGGACTTCTACGGTGATATGGACTTCAAGGTAGCAGGTACCAAGGATGGTATCACAGCTATCCAGATGGACATCAAGGTAGACGGACTTACCTATGATATCATCAAGGAAGCCTTTGAAAAGACCAGAGTTGCCAGAAACTATATCCTCGACGAAGTAATGCTCAAGGCTATAGAAGCTCCCAGAACAGAGCTGTCTGCATATGCTCCCAAGATTATCACCACCAAGGTGCCTGTAGAGAAGATTAAAGATGTTATAGGCAGCGGCGGTAAGGTTATACAGAAGATTATAGCAGATACCGGAGTTAAGATTGATATCAATGATGACGGTTCCGTATATATCCTCTCCGAGGATTCGGAGGCTGCTAACCGTGCTCTCGCAACTGTAGAGGGTATAGTAGCAGAGCCGGAAGTAGGCAAGATTTATAAGGGCAGAGTTACCAAGATTATGGAATTCGGTGCATTTGTAGAATTCATGCCCAACCGTGAAGGTCTGGTACACATCTCCAAGCTTGATACCAAGAGAGTAGCCAAGGTTGAAGATGTGGTGAGCGAAGGCGATGAAATCCTCGTTAAGCTCGTAGAAATCGACAAGATGGGCAGAAACAACCTCTCCAGAAAGGACGCCCTGGGCGAAGTTTTGGAGCAGAACTAAATATATAAAGCTAAGACGGCATCGCGAAAGCGGTGCCGTTAACTTTTAAAAATTTATTGACATGATTTATATATTATGATATTATAAAGATACAAGTTAGGAAAAACTAACCATTCTAAAATGATAATATTTTGGTATTCAACATATATAATATATGTGTATAAATTTTGAAAGGAGTCAATATTATGAAAAAATTGTTGTTATTGTTGGTATTGATGTTTTCTGTGGCACTTGGCGGCTGCGGTCAAAGAAATGAGATTGATAAGGCCAAGGCAAAGGAAATTGCCTTAGAGCATGCAGGTCTCAAGGAAGCTGATGTAAACTTTGTCAAGGTTGAACGTGAAAAAGACGATGGACGCAGTATCTATGAAGTGGAGTTCTATTCTAAGGATTTCAAGGAATATGACTATGACATAGATGCCGAAACCGGAGAAATCATTTCCTATGATTCCGATGCGGAGAATTATAAGCCCGGAAACGATGTCAAGGCAAATGCCGACACTACCGAAATCACCCCTGAGAGAGCAAAGGAGATAGCATTAGCCAAAGTACCCGGAGCATCGGAGGCAGATATACGTGAATTTGAGACAGATTACGACGACGGCATGAAGATATATGAAGGTAAGATAATCTATGACAATACGGAGTATGAGTTTGAGATTGATGCCGCTACGGGAGATATACGTAAATGGGAATCGGAATCTGTATATGATTGAGATTCATACGATTAAGGTGAGCTTAGATTGATATTAAAGTCATAAATTGGAGTTTATCTCAGTAACTTAGATAGAGGAAAACATCCGCCCTGCGTAAAGGATCATACCCTACGCCGACCACGAGTGCTATTTTGCTATCTGTAATTTTCGTCTAAGCGATTTTCGGGGTCGAGCTGAATCGTTCGCAATTGCTCACTGGTGCAGATCTAAACGGGCAGGACAATAAGGGAACTGAATTAATGTCCTGCCCGTTTCCCCTCGAAAATCGCTTATACTCAAAAACAGCTACCAAAAACAGCCCTCTATGTCGGCTACGGGTATGCTCCTTCACTCCGGGCGGGTGGTGGTTCTGTAAATATGTGCACCAACCTTACTCTAAACCCGGGCACCCTGCCGTTGCCACGGAGCGTGCATTGGGGCTCGGGCAGATGACAGATTTCACATTCTTTTGAGTTCAAAAGGTGTAAATCGGCTTGCCGATTTAGCGAGGACCCAGCGAAGCGCTTCCGCAGCGGCACCTT
>JAGATB010000019.1 GCA_017621495.1 Clostridia bacterium | reverse complement strand
GTGAAAGCAATGTGGTGTGCCTTATAAGTATATACAACTCTGTACACGAAATCCGCAAGCTTTTCCACGCACTTATAGCACTATCTAAGAAAATCACAGGCAAAAAGGTAGTGGTAAACGCAGTTGAAGATAACATCCCTCCTGAGGACCTGGACATGAGACTTACACCGGAGAAGGCATTCAACTCATCAAGCGAATTTCTGACACCGGACTATGCTCTTGACAGGATAAACAAAAGAATCATATACCGCATGCCGGACGAGATACCGCTGATACTTCCCGGCGAAAAGATAAAGAACTGCCACCTTCTGGAAATCTCCAAAATCATTTCCTCAAACGGTGTGGTAAAAGGTCTGGCACCGGGCAATCTGATAGAAGTGGTAAGTATTACCGAGTCATTTGGAATATAGTAAACAAAAACACATCCCATTCTTCATTCAAGGGATGTGTTAATTTTAATACTAAATTATCTCGGTAATTTCACTTTTCATGGCAACCTGCAAAATCACGTCCTTGCCAACCTCGAAATCATTATCAGAAAGCATCTTTTGAGAAGCACTGTATGCCTTGGAAGGGGTATTATTATTATCGCTCAAGTGCCCCAATGTAATGTGCTTAGTACCCCACAATGCAAGCTGAGTAGCAAGCCAGGCACCGTTTTCATTTGAAAGATGTCCGTTATCAGACAGTATACGTCTCTTTAATATGTAGGGATACGCTCCCTTTTGGAGCATATCGACATCGTGATTTGCTTCTATGACCACCGCCTCACACCCTGCCAAAGCCGAGAGCATAGGCTTGGTGATGCATCCGGTATCAGTAGCTATGCCGAATTTACGCTCATCCATAGTCACTGTATAGCCTACAGAATCTGCACTGTCATGAGGAGTCTTAAAAGAACGTATCTGTGCCGAACGCAGTTTAAAGCTCTGCCCGGTGGTTATAATCCGTGTGCACCCTGCAGCCGGGGTACTTGATGAAGACAGGATTTTTTCCATAGTGGCTTCATTTGCATATACAGGTATGCCAAATTTTCTGGTAAGCACACCTATACCGGATACATGATCAGAATGCTCATGAGTTACCAGTATACCGTCAAGCTCCTTTGGCGATACACCTATGCTTTCCAGTGAATTTACTATTTTGGCGGCACTTACTCCGGCATCTATGAGCAGATTGGTATTGCCGTCGGATATAAATATACTATTACCGCCGCTGCTGCTGAATAATGTGCAAAACCTAATCATCTACACGCTGTATATCAGCACCCAGTGCAGCAAACTTCTCCACTATGTGCTCGTATCCTCTGTCTATATGTCTCAATCCGTCTACCTCGGTAGTACCATTGCATGCCAGAGCAGCTATTACCATGCTGGCGCCTGCCCTGAGGTCAGTAGCGGTAACCTTGGCAGGCACCAGTGGTGCACCGCCCTTTATTATAGCCCTTTTACCATCTACGGATATTTTATCGTACATTTTTGCAAGCTGTTCCACATATTGGAATCTGGACTCCCATACGCCCTCTGTAACAATGCTTGTACCATTGACAGTTGCCAGCATTATTACTGCCTGGGGCTGCAGGTCCGTGGGAAAACCCGGGTAAGGCATAGTCTTTATATTAATTGCAGTCAAGGGACCTTTGGCATATATACGCACCTCTTCATCGCCCTCATCTACACCTAAGCCCATCTCCAGAAATTTAGCGGTTATAGCTTCAAGATGCTTTGGTATTACATTTTTCACCACCACGTCACCTCTGGTAGCAGCCGCCGCAAACATATATGTGCCGGCTTCTATCTGGTCGGGTATGATTGAATACGTACCGCCCTTGAGCGAAGGTACACCGGTAATCTTGATTACATCGGTTCCGGCACCTTTTATCTGTGCACCCATCGAGTTAAGGAAGTTTGCAAGGTCAACCACATGGGGTTCCTTTGCCGCACTTTCCAGTACTGTCCTGCCCGGAGCCAATACCGCAGCCAGTATGGCATTAATGGTAGCACCTACGGACACCACGTCAAAATACACATTACCGCCGGAAAGTGATGAGCCGTCTATCTTCACGAAATCATCATCCGTAGTAACACTGCAGTTGAGATATTTAAACGCCTTAAGATGCTGGTCTATGGGTCTCACGCCAAAGTTACAGCCTCCCGGTGGGGGTACATGAGCATTCTTAAATCTGCCCACCAGTGCACCCATCAGGTAATATGAAGCTCTCATTTTAACCGCCAGCTCCGGATCTGCCACGTAGGTCTTAAGCTGGGTGGAATCTATAATCAGTGTATTGATTCCCTCCCTCTCTACCTTGGCACCCAGAGAAGTAATCATCTTTACTATACTGTCAACGTCACTGATATCAGGAACATTTTCTATACGGCACACACCGTTGACCAAAAGAGTCGCGGGGATTATGGCTACTGCGGCATTCTTGGCACCGCTTATCATAACCTCTCCCTTTAAAGGCTTGCCGCCGTTAATCAGAAGCTTTTCCACAACCAATCCTCCTTGTAAATATTATTCTTCTTCCCAGTTGTGGTATATTTCCTGGACATCATCGTTGTCTTCAAGATTTTCTATGAGCTTTTCCATCATAAGTATATCGTGCTCGTCGGTGAGCTTTACTGTGGTCTGGGGTATCTTCTCCACACCTGCAGATTCAAGCTTATAGCCCTTTTCCTCCAAAGCGTCACGAACTGCGCGGAAATCTGCCGGAGCTGTAGATATCTCGTAGAAATCTCCCTCTCCGTTAAAATCGTCCGCCCCGCTGTCCAGAGCATCCATCATAAGGGTATCTTCATCCACATCACCGGACTTGGCAACTATAATCATACCCTTTTCATCAAACATCCAGCTAACCGAGCCATTAGTACCCAGATTACCGCCGAATTTGTCAAAATAATGTCTCAAATCACCTGCAGTACGGTTTCTGTTGTCTGTAAGGGTCTCTACGATTACAGCGACACCGCCTACACCGTATCCCTCGTATACGATATCCTCGTAGTTATCTGTATTCATATCGCCGGCAGCCTTCTTGATAACACGCTGAATGTTATCATTTGGCATATTAAATGAGCGTGCCTTGGCTATAGCATCCTTAAGTCTGCCGTTAACCTCCGGGTCTGCTCCGCCTGCCTTTGCAGCCACAGCGATTTCTCTGCCCATTTTGGTGAATATCTTCGCCTTCTGAGCATCTGATTTTTCTTTTTTGTGTTTTATGTTATTCCACTTGGAGTGTCCTGACATTTTTTTATCCTCCTTAAAAGCATTACTGTTTATTTTAACATATATTACACCATATTGTCAATAAATGGTTTACATATTTCTTATTTTTCTTGCCTCAGTATAGAATCTTTTATCACATGCCTCTCCCATAGAGAAGGTTTTACGAGGCAGTGCACCGTCTACGATAACAGTCTTAAACAGGTCTGACTTGTCCATAGCTTCAAGAATTATACCCATGTTATTGCCCCTGGAAAGTTCATATACTACTTCATCACCGTGAATATAATCCACCCTGCCGCCGTTTGATTCAATATAATTGTCTATGAAGCTTTGCACAGAGCCCACAGTGATATTGGCAGTGGGGTTATTTACACTGTATTTGGTTGCCATGCCCTCATGAACCAATACAAAGCTTTGCTCGCCGTCACCCTCATGGGCAAATCTGCTGAGCTCCTCTATAAATTTGTCTGTATCGATATCAAATATCACCCTGTGAATTGCTTCAAATTCCAAAGACTCATCATGCAGATTTACAAGCTCACAAAGAGCATACCTTGCCGAGGATTCATCACCTTCGATTATCTTTTCCTTTATCTGCCTGTAATATTCCTTGGCAGTAGCCAAAGAATGGTTACCGTCACCTACAGCAAACACCAGAGGGCTGCTTTCCGATACAGAGTACTTGGCATTAAAGGCAGCTATATCATTTAAGCTTTCAAGCTTGTATTCAAATTCCTTTGCAGATTCATCATCTATTATGTAGCCGGTTATATGACCGGAATCCATCATAAGGTCAAAGTCGTATACCTTTTTGAAGCTATCCTTTTTTGCCGAGAGGCTCTCTATAATTTCTCTCCTGGCGTCATCCAGCAGTATCATTACATGAGGAAGCTCCACCGGCGCATTAACACGCACCTTTAGTCTGGGAGGTATGCGTTCAATTACTGTTTTTTCCGTGGCACGGATTTTGGATTTGCTTCCCTTGGCATAGTCATACTCCTCCAGGTCTATGGCTCCCACCACACCTTTGCGCACAGAGCCGTTTTTCAGTGTACGCTCTACATATATGTAGCAAGACGGCAATGACTCAAATATACCTTTACTGAGATATTCTGCCATTTGCAGATTAATCCTCTCTATCCTCTGTTCCACATCGTTATCCTCCAGATATACCTCCGGCAATATCAGATTGTATGCAGAGACGGCTCCTTTGGTCAAAGACTCAACCTCTCTCCAGTAATCCGGCTCTGAGGTATACTGGTCACACGCAACGGTGCTCCACTTGGTCATAGAGCAATCCTTTGGCAAAAGCATATCGGCTTTAGAAAAAATCATTGTATTTTCCTCATTTCATTTTAATAATCATATATATGTATATTATATTAGATTTTGGGTTCAATATCAAGTCTTTTAATTGAAATTATTCTATTTTTATATATACTTTCGTTTATTTTTATAATTTTTGCAAATAATACCTTTTGAAATACAAATTCGGGAGGATTATATATGAAAGATAAAATCTTCGGTGTTCTGCAGCGTATAGGACGTTCATTTATGCTGCCGATTGCCCTGCTGCCCATTGCGGGACTGTTTCTCGGAGTCGGCAGCTCCTTTACCAATGAAACCATGCTGGAAACCTACAGGCTTACCTCTGTAATATATCCGGGTGGCATCCTGTACACTGCATTTGATATTATGAGCAAGGCAGGAAGTGTAGTATTTGACAACCTGGCACTGCTGTTTGCCATAGGTGTGGCTATAGGCATGGCCAAAAACGAAAAAGCAGTAGCAGCACTCTCATCTGTAATAGCCTATCTGGTGATGAACACTGTAATCAGTGCATTAATTGCCGCAAAAGGCGGTATAGATGCCATGCCCGCCAATTCTACTGCCTCCGTACTGGGTATAACATCCCTGCAGATGGGTGTATTTGGAGGTATCATAGTAGGTCTGGGTGTAGCGGCTCTGCACAACCGATTCTACAAGATACAGCTTACACCTGTACTATCGTTCTTTGAGGGCACTAAATTCATACCCATAATAAGCAGTGTGGTATTCTTAATTGTAGGCGGTATTATGTTCTTTGTGTGGCCGCTTATACAGACTGCTATATCAGGTCTGGGCAATCTGGTGCTCAAATCCGGATATGCAGGCACATGGATATACGGTATCATAGAGCGAGCCCTCATACCATTTGGTCTGCATCATGTGTTTTATATGCCCTTCTGGCAGACAGGCGTAGGCGGTACCGCCATAATAGACGGCAATGTGATAAACGGTGCTCAGAACATATTCTTTGCAGAGCTGGCATCGAAATCCACCACCTCATTCTCGGTAGAAGCTACCCGATTCATGTCGGGTAAATTCCCCTTCATGATATTCGGTCTGCCGGGTGCCGCCCTTGCCATGTACCGATGTGCACGCCCCAACAAGAGAAAAGTCGTAGGAGGTCTCTTGCTGTCTGCTGCACTCACCGCAATGCTGACAGGTATCACAGAGCCTATAGAGTTTACCTTCCTGTTCGTAGCACCTGTTATGTATGTGGTGCACTGTATACTCGCAGGTCTCAGCTATATGCTCATGCATATACTCCGTGTAGGTGTAGGTATGACATTCTCCGGCGGTATCATAGACCTTATACTCTTCGGTGTGCTGCAGGGAAATGCCAAAACACGCTGGTTATGGATAGTGGTGGTAGGTCTGGTATACTTCGTGATTTACTACTTCGTATTCAAGATTATGATAACCAAACTCAACTTAAAGACCCCCGGCCGTGATGACAACCAGGAAGTAAAGCTCTATACACGTAAAGATATGAAAAACAAAAACAAAGGCGGTATCACCGACAGAGCAATAGCAATCCTGCAGGGATTGGGAGGAAACTCAAATATAGCTGACCTTGACTGCTGTGCCACAAGACTCAGAGTTACTGTGAAGGATGCTTCAAAGGTATCCAAAGCAGCTCTGCAATCTACAGGTGCCTCCGGAGTAATCATCAAGGGTAACGGCATCCAGGTGGTATACGGTCCTACGGTTTCCGTAATCAAGTCTGAGGTTGAGGAAGCTATGAATTCACCGGAAGCGCAGGTATCGCCAGTATCATCACAAAGTCATAATCCTGATAACGGCAATGCATTGTATGCATTTGCAAAAGGTAAGACACTACCCCTCACAGATGTTAAAGATGAGGTATTCGCTACTCTCACCCTGGGAGACGGTATTGCCATAATACCCGAAAACGGAGAGCTTCTGGCACCATGCGACGGCAGTGTATCTACAATTGCAGATACCTTGCACGCAGTGACCATGACAGGTACCGACGGTGCAGAAATACTGCTCCATATAGGTATAGATACAGTTAACCTTAAGGGTAAATTCTTCACATCACACACCAGAGAGGGGCAAAAAGTAAAAAAAGGCGACAAGCTTGTAAGCTTTGAGCTGGATAAGATAAAGTATGAAGGCTACGACCCCACTATATGTATGGCTGTATGTAATTTCAGTGACTACAAAAAATTTGAAAAATTAGAAACACAAGACAAGGTGGACAGTAAGGATATTATAATAACATTTGAAAGATAAAATAAGAAGCTTTCACATTAGTATTGTAGGGTGCGATTAATTCGGGAGGATGTGGGCATCCTCCCCTACAACTTATCTTAATGTGAAAGCTTTAATTATTTCAATATTTTGTTTTTAAATCCGGCAATGGGTATTGTGGCTATTATACAACCGCAAAATGCTCCCAAGGTATCCGTGAGGATGTCCTTTATTTCAAAGCTCCTGCCCTTTACGAATATCTGATGTATTTCATCTGCAACAGCACTCAGCATCGAAAACAGTATCGACAGTATCAATGCCGTAAGCAGAAGCTTTATCAGCTCACCTTTTCTGAACTCAAAAATCGCAAGTGCAAGGAAAAAGAACAAAAGTCCCAGTGGTATAAACTCCGTGAAATGCGCCATGGAGCGTATCTTGGTGTTCATCTTTGAAACCTCTTTATTTTGCTCAGTCTTAGGCAGCTCATGATAATCCTTGACTACCTTCTCTGTCACGGTCTTAGCTATAGTCTTGCTGTCCTTGGTGGAATCAGAGCTTGTCTTGGCAGAATTAATCCAGATAAAGCTTAGATTGACTATAATCAAAACAACAAGCAAAATTCTTACAATCATCACACCGGTTGTATTCTTTTTTACGGTAAATGTCATTTAAACATTCCTTCTTTTTTATATCTGTTTGCCTTCTAATATATCGGCAATTCTCTTAGATGCAAATCCGTCTCCGTAAGGATTGGAAGCGGTACTCATAGCTCTGTAGGCTTCTTCATTCTCCAGAAGCTCCTTGAAATTTGAGTATATAACCTCCTCATCAGTACCCACAAGCTTAAGCGTACCTGCCTTGAGACCTTCGGGACGTTCGGTGGTATCCCGCATCACCAGCACAGGCTTACCCAGGGAGGGAGCCTCCTCCTGTATACCGCCGCTGTCTGTGAGTATCATATAGCTTCGTGAGAGGAAATTGTGAAAATCCAGAACCTCCAGAGGCTCTATGATATGGATTCTGTCGCAGTCTCCCAGCTCCTCCTCTGCAGCTTCTCTCACCACGGGGTTCATATGAATAGGATATATCGCCTTTACATCCGGGTGCTCGTCCATGATACGTCTTATGGCACGAAACATATGATGCATGGGCTCACCTAAGTTTTCTCTGCGGTGAGCGGTAATTATGATAAGTCTGCTGCCTGCTGCCCATTCAAGCTCCGGGTGAGTATAATCGTGTCTCACGGTGGTCTTCAGGGCATCTATAGCGGTATTACCTGTGATGTACACAGTGCTCTCATCCTTGCCTTCTCTTAACAGATTGGACTTAGAGAGCTCCGTAGGTGCGAAATTATACTTAGATATAATGCTCACAGCCTGACGGTTAAACTCCTCCGGATAAGGTGAATAAATATTGTATGTCCTGAGCCCTGCCTCCACATGACCCACAGGAATCTGCATATAGAAGCATGCCAATGCTGTAACAAAGGTGGTAGATGTGTCGCCGTGTACCAGGACTACATCGGGCTTTACCTCCTCCAGCACAGCTTTGATTCTCTCCAATATAAGAGTAGTTATATCAAACAGTGTCTGCTTCTGTTTCATTATAGAAAGGTCATAATCCGGAGTCACATCAAATGCCTCCAGCACCTGCGTAAGCATCTCCCTGTGCTGACCTGTAACACACACAACTGTATTGATGGCTTCTCTGGTCTTAAGTTCGTTTACAAGCGGGCACATCTTGATAGCCTCAGGTCTTGTGCCAAATACAAGCATTACTGTCTTCATGGTATACCTCGAATTATTTCTTTATTTTCTTAGCCAAAAGCTTAGTCAATATACTGTCCTTACGATCTGATGCAAATCCTCTGGAATAGCCGTAGCCATAGCCGTAGTGACTGTAACCGCTGCCATAACCGTAACCGTAGTCACCGCCGGACCTTTTGCTGCATTTGTTGAGTACACAGCCTATGAGCTTGCAGTTAGCATTATTGAGCTCTGCAATGGTATTCTTGGCTTCTCTGGCACTTATGCTGCCGGAGGAAATCACAAATATCACTCCGTCTGCTGCAGCAGATGCAATAACACCGTCTACCACATAACCTGCAGGGGGAGTATCTATAATTACATAGTCATATTTCTCTCTGAGCTCGGCTACTATCTCTGCGTATACCTCCTGAGACAGAAGTTCACTGGGGTTTGGCGGGAACGCACCGATGGGTACAAAGTCAAAATTGGGGTTCTGAGTGTTTACTATAACTTCATCAAGAGTATTTTCACCTACGAGGCAATGTACCAATCCCTTAAGCTCACCTTTTATCTCAGAAGATATCTTGGACACAAAGGTAGAATTTCTCAGGTCCGCATCCACATACACGGTCTTTTTGCCCATTTCTGCAAGGGAGCATGCTATCCTGTAAGATACCTCAGACTTGCCCTCACCGGGGTATGTGCTGGTGAATGCTATAACCTTGATGTTTTTACCACTGAACTGGATATTTGTTCTGAGCTTTTTAAATGACTCACTCTCTACGAATGTTTTACTTTTTACATGAGTTACATTAACCTTAGTCTGCATTATTTATCCTCCCTTTTGCTTTTTGCCGGCACTTTGGATGTGTGCTTGGATGATGTTCCTTCCGCTACATCGGGGATGGAAGCGAATACCGTAAGCCCAAGTGTCCTCTCCACGTCATCGGGAGTATATATCTTATTATTTATAAGTCTCACTACTATAACCCAAGCAGCTACTATGAACGCACCTGCAAATCCGCCCATGATTGTGTTTTTGACAGGGTTGGGCGATACAGGACCGGCAGGGGTTTTCGCCTCTTGAATAACACTCAACGTAGACACACCCACGTCCTTGGCAAGTACCTGATGAGTAACCTCGGCAAATGTGCTTGCGATTTCCTTAGCCTCTGCGGGGTCATAGTGAGTCACACTTATCTTAAGAACCTGTGTGTCTGCAGGAGAAGATATGCTCACGCATCCCTGAAGCTTTTCCGGGGTCATATCAAGTGACATCTCATCAATAACATCCTGCATAACCTCGGTACCTTTAAGCACCTCTATACAGTTATTTACCAGCATAATCCTGGATGTAGAGTCTGCATACACAGTCATAGCATCCGGGTCCAGACCCTTTATAAGCATCTGTGTGGTAGACTGATACATAGGCATAACCGCCGTAAGGGTATACACCAATGCCAGTATACCTGCAACAACCGCAGCAGCTATAATCTTAACCAGATTTTTTCTTAAAATGAACAACATATCCAGTATGTTGATTTCATTTTCGTTCATTACTTCGTGCTCCATCATTTTATCTCCTTGTTCAAAATTGTTTTTTTGGCATTGCCGCTCATAAGATCATCAAGGTATTCCTCTGAGGAATACTTAATCACCAGCTTTGAGCATTTGGCAATCTCTTTTTCATCCAGCGGTACTGTGTGCACATCCCCCGCCAGAAAGTCTGCAAGTCTCTCTTTGATAATACGTTTTAAAAATTTGCGTAATTTAAGATTAAATACGCACATTGAGCGTATGTTCACCTGTATCATAACACCGATTTCCTTAAGTGAATACAATACATCAAAATCACTGTAAAGGCTCTCATAGCGCTCTACATGAGCAATGATGGGTATAAGCCCCATCTGTACAATCTCCCTTGTAGCATGCAGGATAGTCTGGGATTTGATATACGGCGGGAACTCCACCAGTATATAATTAGTATCTCCCATGGTAAAAACCCTGCCCTCTCTGATATACCTGGCACCGTCCTGGGAATACTCCATTTCCGTGCCCAGATGCAGTCTTATTGAGATTTGCTCATCTTCACAAGCTGTGCACAGCTTGCTGTATGTATGCCTTATTTTTCCCGTAGGTGTAACATGACCCCTTCGTTTGCAGTAATGAGGAGTGAGAAACACATCCGTAACTCCCAATGACTGCATACTGCGAAGCGTATCGAGTGACTGAGCCATATTGAGTGCGCCGTCATCCACGGCAGGCAGAACATGAGAATGAATATCAACAAATTCCTTGTACAATATACCTATCACTTCTTTTCTGAATTTAATATAACCATACATTATTAATTGTAATATAAAACGTTCGTTTTGTCAACAAATAATAGAGTAATTTTATATAAAAAATATGTCTGTTTAGAATATTACATAAAAAACCGCCTAATTTTTTATGTAATATGCTTTCTGATTTCTGTTCAAAAAATATTTACAATTTTGCAGATTTGTGGTAATATGTTTGTATGGGAAATATTTCCCGAATTTAATTATTAATTTGGAGGTTTAAGAAAATGGAAAAACTGTTTAAGCTTAAACAGAACGGAACAAATGTGAAAACCGAAATTATAGCCGGTATCACAACATTTCTTGCGATGGCTTACATCCTCGCAGTTAATCCCAACTATTTAGGCGGTATTGAGGGTGCTACCCCGGGAGCGATATTTACAGCTACCGCAATCTCGGCAGCTATTGCCACACTTTGTATGGCATTCTTCTCCAACTACCCTGTAGCTCTTGCGTCGGGCATGGGTCTTAACGCATTCTTCGCATACACCGTATGCGGCGCTATGGGATGCTCCTACGAAGTAGCTCTCACTGCTGTACTGATAGAGGGTATCATCTTCATGCTTCTCTCTCTTTGCAACTTTAGAGAAGCGCTCGTAAATCAGATTCCTGCTAACCTTAAATATGCTATTACAGCAGGTATAGGATTGTTTATCACAATCATCGCAATGCTGGGTTCAAAGATTGTAGTACCGGACCCTGCAACCACAGTAAACATCGGTGCATTTAACAACCCCCCGTTTGTATTATCTATTGTAGGTCTTTTAATAATCGGTGTGCTCCACCACTTCAAGGTTCCCGGAAGCATACTTCTCGGTATCATTGCAACCTGGATTCTCGGTATCATCGCTGAGCTTGCAGGCTGGTATGTGGTTGATGTTGAAGCAGGTGTTTACTCTGTAATCCCCTCCTTTAACGGTTGGAGTTTAGAGGCTCCCGCATTATTCAGATTTGACTTTGGATATATAGTAAAGAACTTCTCCACATTCCTTGTTATAATGTTTACATTCCTCTTTACAGATATCTTTGATACAGTTGGTACACTTATCGGCGTAGCTTCTAAGGGTGAACTCTTAAATGAAAAAGGTGAACTCCCCAATGCAAAGGGTGCTCTCCTCGCTGATGCTGTAGGTACAGTAGCCGGCGCATGCCTTGGTACTTCCACAGTTACCAGCTATGTAGAATCAAGTGCAGGTGTTTCCGCAGGCGGCAGGACAGGTCTCACCGCTCTCACTACAGCTGTAATGTTTGTTATAGCATTGGTACTCGCTCCGGTATTTACTGCTATACCTTCATTTGCTACCACACCGGCTATGATATTCGTAGGTCTGCTCATGTTCACCGCTGTTAAGAACATAGACTTCGACAGCGATGCTGCTGATCTCATCAGTGCATTCGTAGCGATAACCTTCATGCCCCTTACATACTCCATATCCAATGGTATCATGTTTGGTATGCTCACATGGGTAATTCTTAAGATATGCACAGGCAAAATCAAAGACGTTAAGCCCGTAATGTGGATTTCCACAGCACTTTTTGTACTTTACTTTGTACTTAAGTTTATGGGCATAATCTAAATAATAAGCTTTAATTCAAAAGGACTGTAAAAAGACCGGAATTGCGATTCGTCGGCAACCGCCGAACCCTACATTTTTGTAGAGAATGGCGCTTGCCGACATTCCGAAACGGTCTTTTTTACAGTCCATTTTTTATTGATAAAGCGGTGTAACCACAGTGGTTGCACCGCTTCTGCCTGTTTTTTATGCAATTTTTTTCAATTCGTTAAAATAAAACATAGTTTTCAAGTATTGCATCATTAATCGCACATAATTGTCAAGGTTAATTTACGATTGCATCGTAAATTAACCTAAATATATTTTATTAAACTATAGTTCTGAATCCTCTGCCCAGTATATCGCTTGAGTTGGTGATTACTGTAAATGCCTTGGGGTCTACGGACTTTATGTATTGCTTCAATGCCACAGCCTGGGGTCTGTTCAGCACGGTTATGATTATGCGTTTATCATCATGAGTAAATGCTCCTGTACACATAGATACAGTGGCACCCCTGTGCAAATCCTTGGTGATGAATTCGCAGATTTCCTTATCCTTATCTGTAATAATCTGGAAGCACTTGGTGAGATTAATAGAATCGATGACATTGTCTACTACAAACGCCTTCATCACAAGTCCAAGCACAGAAAACATACCCGTCTCTATATCAAATACAAAAGCACTGGCTACTGCAAGAATGGCATCTGAACACAGCAGGGCTTTGCCTATGTCGAGGCTTGAGTATTTTTTAAGTATCATTGCCACAATATCCGTGCCGCCGGAGCTTGCATTTTCGTTAAACAGAATTGCACTGCCCACAGCCGTGAGACCTATGGCAAATATCAGCTCCAGAAACTTCTGGTCTGTAAATGCAGCTTCCATAGGAAGCACAATCTCAAAAACTCGTGTACATATGGAGAGAAGCATGCTGCAGTATACGGTTTTAAAGGCAAATTTCCTGCCGAAAACCAGAAATCCCACAATAAGGAGAAGTATATTGAAGAAAATCATAATCTGTCCTGCGGAAACTCCCCGAAGCAGAGGCACAAGAAGTATTGAAAGCGCACTGACACCACCGGTCGAGAAGTTGTTTGGGAATTTAAAGAAATAAATACCCGCCGCCATTATCACAGCTCCCAGCGTCATAAATAAATATGACTTAAATGCACTTTGCTTTTTGTATTGTTTTGAATTATCAGCCATTTTCTCATAACCTCTTTTGCAATTTAGTATTCGCCTCAGTATAACATATATGGGTAATTATTTCAAGAGATTTTTTATATTTATATATACAAATTGAGTATCTCTCCCTCAGTCACTTCGTGACAGGTCCCTCGTTAGAGGGATCCGGGGGATTTTTGTTTTTAATTCCAAATTTTAAAAAAATAATATATAGTAAAAATGTGATAATTTAGCACTTTATTTTCGGAAAAAGTGTCAAAATTTAAAATAAAACAGAAGAAAAAATGTCACTATTCTTTTAAAATCTATTGCATAAATGTCAAAATGGTGGTACAATAAACGCAGGAGGTGTGCGATATGCTTCATAGAAAAATAGAAAAGACCATAATTGATTGGCTAAAAAAAGAGAATAAAGCATTACTTATTGACGGTGCGAGGCAGGTAGGTAAAACCTATATTATAAGAAAAGTTTTAGAAGATAATCATTATGATTATATAGAATTCAATTTGATTGAAACTCCGGAAATTGTTGGACTGCTTACAAATTGTGAAACAGTTGATGATTTGATAACAAATTTATCTTTGTTTTCGAAGAAACCATTTGTAAAAAGTAAAACTGTTATATTTTTTGATGAAATACAAGAGTTTAAGGAACTTACTACAAAAATAAAATTTTGGGTTGACGAAGGCTCTTTTAGATATATATTTAGTGGTTCATTGCTTGGAGTTGAACTTAAAAATATAAAATCCGCTCCTGTAGGATATTTAAAAACTGTAACAATGTATCCTATGGACTTTGAGGAATTCTTACAAATCTATAACTTTACTGATGAACTTAAAGAATCTCTGTATGCTTCTTTTGTAGAGCGCAAACCCGTAAACGAAGAAGTACACAACCGAATAATGAAAATTTTTAACACATATTTAAATGTTGGAGGAATGCCGGCAGCTGTTAAAAGCTTTAATAAGACGAAAAGTCTGGAGGATGTAATATCCGAGCATGAGGATATTGTGGTTCAATACAAAAAAGACTTTACAAGATACGAAAAGGAAGATAAAAAGCCCTACCTTACACAAATTTATGATTTGATACCTGCAGAATTAAATGCCCAAAATAAACGTTTTAATTTTGCTGATTTGAAAAAAGGTCTCAGATATGAGCGTAGTGAAGATAATTTTGTATGGCTTTCAAGTGCCGGAGTTGCTATTCCCGCATATAATACTTCTGCGCCTACAGTTCCACTCTTGCTTAATGAAAAAAGTAGTTTATTCAAATTGTTTTTGTCTGATGTTGGGATGCTTACCTCTTTATATGGCAGAGCAACTAAGATGAAACTTTTATCCAATGATCAAAACATAAATTATGGTGCAATATATGAAAATGTTGTGGCTCAGGAATTAAAAGCACATGGATTTAAACTATATTATTTCAATAGCAAAAAGACAGGAGAAGTGGATTTTGTTATTGAATACAATGGCAAGGTTATGCCAATTGAAGTAAAAAGCGGTAAGGATTACAGAAAACATTCAGCATTGATTAATGTAATTGATACTCCAAATTATTCGATTGATGAGGCTATTGTCCTTTCCAATTATAATGTTTCTGTTAGTGGTAAGATAACATATTATCCAATTTATATGCTTATGTTTATAAGAAACAATGAAATTAAAATGCCAAAACTTGAATTAGATGACTTGTCTGCATTGTAAGTTTAAAATCAAAGTCAGTGTCCTGTTTTTGCAAGACACTGACTTTAGTTTTTAACTTAGATTTTTTCAATGAAATAACCGCAAAATCGCAAATTATCAACATATTTTATTTGAGGTTCATCATCTTTCTTACAATATCATTCTAATCAGACAGCATTTTGTCTTTTGCAAATCACATTTGCCAGAATGACTGCCGATATGCCGGAAATAATCTTACCTGCAACCACAGCAAATACATACGAGCTGTCAAAAGCCAAGGTAAATGCCAGATGACTGCCAAGTACAAATGCACCGGACACTGCAAAAGCGGAATTTATCACAATACCTTTTTTGTCCATACGCTCCATCATACCGAATGCATTGGCAGAGGAAGCGAGGCTTGACACCAATCCTATGACAGAGGCTTCGTTTACTCCAATCCTTGTGCCTATAGCCTTGAGGGGTCTATGCAAAAGCTTTGAAAGAATATAAATAAAAGGAAAAGAGCCGGAAAGAACAATTACGGCATTGAGACAGATGGCGAATCCTTCTTCTATTGATGCAAGTCCTTTTATGGGTTCAAAGCCTACAAGGAATTTTACAATTCCCAGGGAAAGACCCAGGGTTATAATCCCACTTATAAATACTCCGAATACTTTAAATACTTT
The DNA here is from genome assembly GCA_017621495.1 of Clostridia bacterium. GTDB lineage: Bacteria > Bacillota > Clostridia > UMGS1810 > UMGS1810 > RGIG8748. The sequence goes on along the minus strand of JAGATB010000019.1, from coordinate 47,276 downwards.
TATGCTGAATTCCGGCACCAAAATAAGGCCCAAAGCAATAAGTGCGGAAAATATCACCAAGGGAATAAGATTGAGTATCAGGTCAATAAGAGGAATTCTGCAAAACAATCCGGAAATAATGCAACCGATGGGAATAGTAACAATTCCGCACAAAAGACCTGTCATAAGCTCCTTGTGCATGCTTTTGTGTACCACTCCCAGAGCGAAAGGAATAGTAAATGACATGGTACAACCCATCATGGAAGAAACAACGAGAGCATTGTACAGACCAAGGGATTTGTTTACACACATTTCAGCTGCCAGAGAAGCACCGCCCATATCATTTGCAAAAAGCGACGCAGGAACCACAGAGGCATCTATATGCAGAATATCGGTAAAAAACCCCGACACGGGCTCTGCGATATCTGCAATGAAAGGAGAAATGACTATCATTCCAATCATAGAAAGCGCCATTGCCCCCAAAAGAGTGAAGGCTCTTTCAAATTCGGCTCCTATACCAAGGCGATTGCCAAAAATTTTATCAGCTGCACCTAATACAGAAAAAATCAATACAATAATTGTTAAATACTTCATTTGTGTACTCTTTCTCCTTTACCAAATCGGAACTGCAGTGAAGCCGTTTTCCGTAATATAGTATTTCTCCTTAAATCCGCAGGCTTTCAAAAGCTCGGAGGCATCATCAAATTTGTAATCAATCATGGTTTTGTTATGACAATCCGAGGTTATGACAACGCCAAATCCCTGCCGCTTAAGCTCTTTGATTATATCTGTTGACGGATATGGGTCTTTTCGATAGCCCCTCGCAATGGCTCCCGTGTTGAGTTCGAAAAACGGTATTTTGCCCTTTAAAGCAGCCACTGCCTCAAAAGCTGCATTCAGATATTCTTTTGACGTTGTATCAAAAAAGCTCTTTCTGTCGCTGTGCTTTGTGATTATATCAAAATGTCCTATAATGTCAAAGCTCCCAAACTCCGGCAATTGTGCCAAGGTTCTGTAATATTCCTTGGCATATTCCATACCGTTGCCGTTAAAATGCTTTTGTATAACACTGTTCACACCCGATGCATCTGTGTCAAAGCAAACATATTCCTCACCGATTTTCAAATAATGAACCGAGCCTATTAAATAATCATAATCCTGCATATCGGGTCGGGAAAACATATCCACCTCAAGTCCCAGATAAATTTTCATCCGGTCTTTGTATTTTTCCTTCAGCATCAAAACATCATTTTTGTATTCTTCGGTATGGTCTCCCAATGGTCCGAAGGTTTTTGAATATGACATATATGAGTGACCCGAGAATCCGATTGAAGATATTCCTTTTTTAATGGCATAAAGCACCACCTCTTCCGGAGTGTCGGCTCCATCGCAATATTTTGTATGAGTGTGTAAATTCTGGATATTATTATTGTGTGTACTTGCGGTTAACATTTTTTATTCCTTTCTTACGTTTTGATTATCAATCCAACCACAGGCCGTCATTGGGAAGAAATCAGCAAAAGCTCCTTTTCCCAAAATTTTATTTATCATCCTGTCACCATCTTATCCATCAATAGAATATTTTCCGCTTTCAAGCTCCATCGCTTCTCCGCCCGGCAGATACAGCCTTGCGGTTGTGCCGCAGGGAACGGAAAGGTCATATTTTAAGCCCTTGTCTGTTTTGCTTATTTTTACGGATATCAGACCGTAATTGGTGTCAAGCTTTGCATTCACAAAGGTCATATCCTCTGGCAGATAGGGCTTGATTTCAAATGCTTTGTACCCCGGTGCGGTCTTGCGTATTCCCGCAAGCCCTTCAAAGAACCAGCGTGTAAGGCTGCCCATCAAAAACGGATGATTTCTCGAATAGAAATCCTTGTAATCAAGGAATTCAAAGGCAGTGGTGGCATCGTATTTCTTTATCCAGTAAAGGAAGCTTCCCGGCTTATCGCACTTGCAGATTTTGTAAATCAAATCATTGCGGCGGTGTTTTTCAAGAGCGGCAACAAGCTGCCATATGCCAAGGCATCCGCATTGGAGCACATAGTCACTGCTTGCCAAGCTCTCGGTCAAAAGCCTTAGAGCCGCTTGCTCCTCGTCCCTTTCACTAAGTCCCAGATTAACAGCGTGTGCCAAGTCGCTTTGGAGATTGTCGGCAAAGCCTTGTTCATTTTTAAATTCAAGCCTGAGCGTCTCTCTTGCTTCATTGGCAAGGGTGGTGTATCTTGAACCGTCTTTTTCAAGAAGGACGGAAATTTTCATCATATACACAAGACAGATGTAACAGTAAAGGGTTCCCAGCCAATCTGTATTCATACGCATTTTGGCTGTGTGGTCATTCCACAAAATACCTCCCTTAATCAGCCTGCGGCTGTCCTTAAGTGTAAGGATATAATCAATCCATTTTTCAAGTACGGGATATGATTGTTCAAGTATTCTCCTGTCGCCGTAGGCTTCATAGGAATACCAAGGTATCAAAACCGCCGCTGCAGCCCAGGGAATATCGGGAAGTCTGTCCTCCAAAGGAGACTGAAATGGCGTTATATAATTAATAAGCCCGTCGGAGCGCATATCGTCTCCTATGGATTTCAGCCAGCTTTCATAGAAAGTTATCAGGTTAAAGTTTATGCATTCCGACTCTGCAACAACAAGTGCGTCACCCAACCAGCCGTGCCTCTCTCTGGAGGGGCAGTCGGTAGGTACAGAGGCAAGGTTTGTCCTCTGTGACCAATAGCTTATTGCATATAGAGAGTTGATATCCTCATCAGAGCAGGAAAATTCCGATTTGTTCATCACTGGGCTGTTTACAATCTGTGCCTGTATATCATAAGCCGCCGGCTCACCGGGGTAATTTATAATATCCACATATCTGAAGCTGTGATTGGCAAACTTCGGTTCAAAAACTTCGACCTCTTCGCCCTTTGGAATATATGTATCAATATGGGGGCCGTTTTCTCCTCGCTGATAGTTGGTTGTACTGAAGGAATTGATTTCGCCGTTTTCGTGAATTGCCTCCCCATAGCATACGGAAATTCGTCTGCCCTTTTTGGGGTTTCGGATTGTGAGCTTAATATGCCCGTTGATAACCTGTCCGAAATCCACCAGATAATGTATGTATCCGGTCTGTTTTATGTCTACAGGCTTTAAACTGCCTGTTACCACTGTTGTAACAACCTGTTCTTCAATTGAACTTACTATATCTGCAAAAGTCGGCTCACTCCACTCGCTGTCATCAAAATTCGGCATATCATAGCCTGCGTATTCTCTCAGGGCATTGTAGGCTTCCTTCTTGCCGCCCTGGTCCTCCACACCTTCGTCCCAGAGAGTATAAGGGCCCTTGCCTGCCGCTTTGCATATGTCAGTGAGGCAGATATCCTCTTTTTCGCCGTCTGCATAGCAAACCCTGATAAATGCGCTGTACGCCATAGACAGAATAACCGCACCGAATGCATTTTTACCCGAAGTAAGTCTGTGGGTAATATCATAGGCACGGTAGAGGGCACGCCATTTCTTTTCGGAAAGCTGACCGGGGGTTACAACGTCCTCCCCCACCTTTTTGCCGTTGAGGGTTAAATACACATCATTTACGCAAAAAGTAAGGTTGCCGAAGGCGCCCGTTGTGGTTGCGGAATACAGCCTTGCGGATTTTACTTCCTTATCCTTTATATCAAATTCCGCACGGATATGCACCGCTCCGCTGTCTGTGTTTGCCTGCCAGTCTCCAAGATTAAAGAAACTTGTGCCATAGCCCTGCGGTTTAGCCGTAACCCATTTTGCACTCCAGTCCGAAAGAGAAAAAACCCCTGTCTCAAAGGTTTGGGGTTCGCTTGTTACACTTTCATCACAGTTATCCCAGACCGTAACAGTCCAGGTATACCGGGTAAAGGGTTTAAGGGCAGCACCCCGGTATGAAATACCGAAGCACTGTCCTGAGGTTATTCTTCCGCTGTCCCAGAGGTAATCACCCTTGGCTAAAGCAGCAGCACCCTCTGCAACACAAATGCGGTATGCAGCTTGGCTTTCGCCATTGACAGAGGAAACCATCTGCCAGGAAAACCGCGGCTGTGGCTCGCTTATGCCGAGGGGATTATTTCTGTATTCGCACAAAAGGTTTGTAAGTTTAAATTTTTCCATGATTTGTTCCCTGCCTTCACACCCACATGCCCAGATTTTCTATATGTGTTGAGAACGTGGTTATGGGTTTGCCTTCAAATATTTCCTTTGCATTTCTTACAAAGTCATCGCAGGTCAAATCTCTGTCTCTTATGATGGACTTGGGACATTTAAAGCCTATTTCATAGAGCCAGGGGCCCTTGTAGTCAATATCCTTAAGCGCCTGCAGTATTGCCTGCCAATCCAGCTTGCCCTCACCGGGGAGCCAATGCCTCTCGTTGATTAAATCGCAGTCTGAGATATGGGTTGTGATAATCCTGCTGCCGACCTTGCGGATAAAATCAGCCGGATTTTCAAAGAGCAGATGATTGGTATCCAGACAAACCATAAGGTCATCACTGTCACTTATAAGCTCCATGATTTCACCGGAGCAGTTGCCCAGGCAACTGCGGGGCAAATCCTCCACAGCTATGACGGCATCATATTTTTTGGCTATATGTGCCAGCTTGGCAAGGCTCTCCCGTGAGCACTTCATTCTCTCTATACGTTCCTCCGGCACTTCTATGGGCTCACCGCTGGGGTGGACAGTGAATTTGTCTATGCCTATGGCCGATGCCTTCTTAATCAATTCTTCAAAATACTCAAGTGTTCCCTTGCATATATCTTTGTTTGATAAATCAATTTCACTAAATGGCCAGAAAGGGAGATGGAAAGACCAGAGCTTAATATTATATTGGTCCGCATATCGTTTTATGGCTTTATAGTTTACAGCATCATACCCATCGTCCTTGGGCGAAATCTCCACCGCTGTAATGGCGGACTGATTATACATCCGAAACATATCTTCCCATGTATCACGTCCGCAGGAGGATAATCCTATTTCATACATTTTTTCCAACTCCCTTTCAAGCTATTTAATTTTTTAGAGGGGCTGTGAAAATTGCGGTTCGTCGGGGACCGCATTTTCACAGCTCCTGTATTAATCTACTGCAATGTAATGGTCAACACATTCTCATAACCCTTATGGAATGCTGCCATTTCTGTTTTTACTTTTTCGCCGCCGACGGTAACGGTTACATCGTAGTCACCGTAGTAGCCGTTCACTGTTGCTGTACCATTTTGGTCGGTTGTGTCGGAGGCACCCTTGGTCCACCATTTGTTGTAAAGCAAATCCTTGAAGATTGCAAGACCGGGTTTTTCCTTGAATTGGTTAGTATACAAGGGCGAAACGCCTGCTCCGTCTTCCTTGTTCTGATAGTTGTCCGTTGCAAAGGGCGAATTCCAGTCGCTCCAGTGGTCGGACATCCACCACATATTAAATCCGGTGCACGCAGGGTGGCTGAAAGCCGCAATCATAATGTCTCGCATATAATCGCCCTGACCCTTTTGACCGTATTCGTCATTGAGAGCACCTACAGAGAACTCCGTAACGGCAAAGGTCTTGCCGTATTCATAGGCAAATCTGTCCCATATCTCCAGCCACTTTGTGGGTCTGTAGTTGTTATTGGGGTCTTTGCTTCCTATTCTTGAGTGACCCTGCATTCCCAGGGAGTCATATTCTATGCCAAGCTCCTTGAACAAGTCAAGTCTCTCCCAGTACTGCTCCTCGAACTGCCTGTTGTCGCAGAGCATAAGCTCCTGACCGTTGGTGAGTTCTTGGGCTGCTATGGTATATATATCATCGAATATATATTCTGCAACCCAGTCGGGCTGAGCCTTGCGGAACTCATTGGTAAAGTATGTTCTTCCGTGGGTTTCGTTGGTAACATCCCATTCATATATTTCCGGAAATTCCTCATTCATTTGGGCGATATGGTCCTTCAAAAGCTCCTTGAATTTAGCATATCTTTCGTTAAGGGTTCCGGTTGTATCGTCCAGCACAGCAAACAACTCCTCAGGATACCCTGTGGTAGAATTTTCCGGCATCCAGAGTGCATGACCGCGCACGTATTTGAGTCCGTCCTCGTGAGCTTTGTCTATGACGACGCTTGCTGTAGAGGGCAAATCCGGATTAAAATACTTGTCTTGTGCATAAACTCCCCATTTGAGCCTGTTGCCCACTGACAAGGCATTAAAAAGCGCGCCTCTTCTTGACCTGAGCTCTGTTTCTTTATCGCCGTTGGCAGTTCCTGTGGGGTCATAGTTTTCGATGTTAGGATTGGGGTCATTGCAGGTGAAGTGTACAAGCTCTCCCTCGCTGTTTTGGCGTACATAATCATCCCAGTGTTCGTCCTCTACGGATTCCGTATCCTGCTGTATGCCGAATATAAAGTCATGCTCAAACATATCGAAGGTTACCTTGGCATCGGGAACGGGGTTACCCTCGGAATCCACAACCACAACCGTGAAGTCGCCCTTTCGGATTTCCTCAATTCTCTCCAGTGCCTCTGCTCTCCAGGGAGCATCGGGTGAGAGTTCCTCCGAAAGTGGGTCCTCCTCCTTGTCAAAGTAGGAAACATCAGCATCCTCGCCCACATCAATAATTTTAAATCCGCCAATTTCTATTACCTGCTCATATACCGCAGGCAAAACGCGGAGGTTATGAGCGTCGGCATAGCCTGTGAGCAGATAGTCAAATCTCTGCCATTCTGTTCCGAATTCGGCTCTGGCATCCACTGTTTTGTACCAATTGGGTGCAGGAGATTGTAGCTGAATCTGAAAGGCTCCCTTGCCTGTGTCCGGGTCGCCGCCCTCTATGAGCCTTGCCCAGAAGGTGAGAATATACTGGTCTCTCACAGTCGGAGAAGGTACCGCATTGTCAAAGTGGATGGGCACACTGCCTAAGTTATTTGAGGGTGCGGCACAGGTTACATCGAGGCGCACAGCACTGTCAAAGTCCATGGCGGGAGTTTCTGCCACGCCTATAGGCTGCCCTGCCATGCTCACACTCATTTTTATGCCGGCTTTGGTCTGTATAACCTCTTCCTCCGTGATTGTAACCGGAATACTGCTGTCGTCGAAACCTGTCATCATTTCTATGAAGGTATCTTGTGACAAAATCACTTCACCATCGGGCAGCTCGGCATTCTTGGGGCGGGAAACATACGCCGCCACGTCGGAGTAATCGGTCTTGGCATATATCAGATTATCAACCGTTAATTCATTGGATTTTGTAAATTCCGTTGGCACGGGTCTGTGAACCTTAAGCAACTCCAAATCAAGCTGTGCCATACCGGGTATGAGCTCCTCGGAAACCGCCGGAGCAGTGGTGCTCGTCTTGCTGACTATGCGTAAACGGAAGCCTGCCCTCTCCCTTAGCACATGATACCCAAGCTCTCTGCCGCAGAATTCCACGGGAACATAGGGCACTGAGTCTATGAGCTGTGCAGGAGCTTCAAGTGCTTTTGCAATGCCGTTTACCAAAGCTGTCTTGCTGTCCAATGTAAACACAATCTCGGCGGCATCCTTAGCAATGGTAATCTCGCTGCCGTTTTGGTCATAGCGTGCGTCAAGCATAGAGCTGAGCTCAGATGCCGGCGCCAGCAGCTGATTGTTTTCAGCGCCGACCAAAACCGAAGTAAGTGTACAGGACTGCTTTTCGCCGTTGATGATGAGCTCTAAGTCCTCGAAGGCGAGGGCTGTGTAAGCCGATATATTGATTGCCATAATGATTACCAATAGAAGTATTGTAAATCGTTTCAATATCATCGCTCCTTTTGTAAATGATAATGGGGTGGTTGTAATATAGAAAGTTGACAACTCATGTTGCCACCTCATCCGTCAGCTTACGCTGACACCTTCCCCTCCCTCAGGGGAAGCTGTCACGAAGTGACTGATGAGGTGTAACTCACTATTTTAATCACCATTTTTAAATATAATTACGTCCGCCGGCGAGGAGGTATACTTCCATGAGAAAATCTCGTCGCCTACTTCATAGTCGGATATCTGCGCCGGGCGGCAATCGCCTGTTTCCAGGTCGTAGACTGCGGCACCGCTGTTGGTGAGATGCAGATATGTGGTAAACTCCACTACCGGTGATGACTGAACCGGAGCTGCACTGACATTTGCTACCGGAGGAGTACCCGTCCAGTAGTAGCCCTTGATTGTAAGGATATTGAGAGCAGTGTCCACCTCTACTATCTCGCCGCGTATGCAGGTGTTCCACTGGAGGAGGGCACCGTACATACCGCCGCTTGTGTAGGTGGCATTGTACATGGTGACAACGCCTGTAGCCTTACGTCTTACGATTTCCAGGCTTACAATCTCTCCGTCACGCTCCAGGATACGCACCACGTCACCGGAGTGTACATTGTCCGGGCTCACATAGGGTGTTTCTTGATTGCCCATGACATCGGACTCAAAGAACACAGTATAGGGTCTGTCCTCGTCCAGCGCCATGCCGGGAAGCATATCCTTGGTCACAAGCTGCATATTCTCGTCAATGCTTGTCACAAGTATATTCTCAATAAGTCTTGTGTTCTTCTTAATGGGCATGCTGTATGGTAAGCCGTCCGAGTAGCCCTTCAGGGTATATCCGTCAATTCTCTCGGCTATGGTGTCTACAATTACCACCTTGTGCTGAGGGGAGCCGTTGCTGGGTCTCTTGGGGTTTACTATCATAAAGTCCACCGTATCGCTTCCGGGATAGCAGTAGAGCTGAGCGTTTGTCCAGTCCATACCGTCTATAACATTACCCTCCGTCAATTCGGTAATGCCTGCCGGCAGCACACGGTAGTCGGTCTCGTCATAGTCCATGGACACAGCCTCGTAAACCGTTGCAAAGTTGCTTATCACATGGGTATAGCAATCCTTGTTGAGGTAGGTACCGTCTGCATAGGAGAGCATTCTTGCACCAACCGAATGGGAAATATTATTGTATCCCAGCCATGGGTTGGGGTGATAGCCAAAGTCGTGTAGCATTGTAATCTTGCTCTCGGGATGCTCCTCGGGCATTGAGGGAACAAGCACTGTGTGCACCTTGCCCTCGGAGTCTGTCTTGTAATAGATAATCTTACGTGACGCCGCATCGGATTTATCGCTGTCTGTAAGCCAGGTACGGGGTACGGCTGTAAATTCCGATGCATTGTCTGTGGACCACAGCTCCCAGTCGGTCATGGGGTCCACAGGGTCACTTGTCACCAAACTTGATGCATCCATCTTGGTGACCTTTGTGCCGTTCCATGCGGTGACCTCATCTCTTGTTTCGTATATCTCCATTGTGCCGTCGGTCTTGAGGATTTTCAGCATCAGAGCACCCTTGCCGAATGCATTCTTCTTAAAGCCCACATCCATCAGCAAGCCGTAAGATGACTTTGAAGGTTCGCTTACATAACCTGCGATTTTGTCATTTGAATCCAGGAGAAGTGTGACTTCTTCGTCTGTGGGTATGAGGCTTGAGTCCAGGGACTTAACAGATTCATAGCCCACGCCCTCTATGTAGAGCTTTATTCCGGCAGGTTCCTGTAAGGTCTCCACTGCTTCTATCGTGCCTGTGACCTCCTTAAGGCTGCGGTATATATTGTAAATAGTCTTGTCCGATGAAGCATAGACCATGATAACATCGCCAATACTCAGGTCACCCATGAGGATTTCATTGCCCTCTGCGTCATAATAGAATACTCTGCGGTCGGACACGTCCTCATTTGACAGCTCAAGCATACCGCGCTTTGTGCCGTCAATGGTATATATATTGTAGGAAATCCAGTTGCGCTCGGGGTTTACATCGGATATAACATATGCCTCGTAGTTTTCCAGGAAGATTACATCAGATGTGCCTGAGCCTTTCAGATAGCTCAGATGACCCTGAGCCATATGTGTATTCAAAAACTCCTGTGCCTCGGCGGCATCCGAGAAGCTCTCCGCCTTACCGTTGTACATAATCACCGGCTCCGAGGCATTAATTCTGTCTGTTTTTCCTTTGTCCTTGTAGTAGTTAATCTGTACGTTGAGATTATCGGACACTATCACAGACTCCACATCATCGAAATCTATTTCGTCTTCGGCTTCGTCCTCTACCGGAAAAGCCGCTATAATCTCATATTTATTTCTGCCCTTTATCTCTCGGCAGTAGTAATCCACCTCATAGCCTACATACCTTGCGAGATTGAGGTCGGTGGTGTAGCTTTCACCGTCAATTATCACCTCGCCGGGCTCCAAATCCTTGCCGTCCATGGCTGATTCATAGGTAGCGGTCACGGTGCCGGTTCTCTTCTCGGTATCGTGATAAGCTCCCAGGGCGTTGGTATCCTTGGAAACTGCCGAATACTGATTATCGCCGTATGCTTTTATCTCCATGAGGTCTGCTTCCAGTGCGTTGTACACCAGCATAGCTATGCTGCAGCGGGGTATGGGCTTATCCATGCCTTCGGAAAAGTCTATGCCCTTCAGCATACCAAGCTGGTTTGCCGTGGTTACGTAGCCGCCGGGATAACCGCCCATTTGCAGGGCTTTGGGCTCATAGCCCAGAGCATTTACCAGGATTTTGATTGCCTGCTCTGCGGTGACACTGCCCTCGGGGTCGAAGCTGCCGTCTCCGTTGCCGTGGACAAGCTCCAGGGCTGCGGCGGTGTCTATTGAGTAGCGTGCCCAGTGGTCTGCAGGTACATCTGTAAACACAGATGCCACGCCGGAATTCGTCCGGGAGTCCAGACCCACAAATCGCACTGCTATGGTGCTCATCTCTGCACGGGTGAGGAAGTCATTCGCTCCGAAATCCGTATCGGACTTACCTTCCATGATACCCAACGCGGAGAGGACCGTAACCGCAGGATAGTAAACTGCATCCTCCGCTGCCATATTCTCAGTTTCTTCAGCAAAAGCCGTCGGTACTAAGGAAGTAATCAGCATACCGATTATCAATACAAGGCTAAGTATTCTTTTCATGCTCATCTTCTTAGCTCCTTTTTTCGTTGTTTGTGGTGTGTTGGATGAATCGTTGCGGAATGCATAAATGCATTCCCTACATTAATCGTAGGGGGCTGTGAAAAAGTCATGACAGACGGGGACGGCAGGTAATTTTGCCATGTAAAACCTCGGTTTTATGTGACAAAATAGCTCCGTCCCCACGGATGTTGTGACTTTTTTTACAGTCCCTACGATAATATCAATTACTCTGCCAATGTCAATACAATCGGTGCTGTCTGCGGTTCTATATCTGTCATATCCCAAACATATGCCACAACTCTGTCTGCATCGGCAGCATTGCTGATTTCAAATGAATATGTATTAGTTGATGAGTAGCCGAGCATATCGCAACCAAGGAATGTAGTTCCTTCATATGCTGCCACAATAACATTTATATCCGCTTCGCCGTCTGCTGCGAAATCGCCCTTGACAGTACCTGTAATCATACCAAGTTCTGCATCTTCAGTTTCTACAAGCTTATCAACTTTAACAGCCGCAAGATAGAAGTACAACGGGAAAGCATCTACTGTTTCGCTGCCCATCTTGTCATTGTTAAATGAAACACCGGTCACATCTTTATTTTCTTCTGTAACTGTATAGGTTAAGGATATCTCTTCCCATTTGCCCGGAGTTATATTTGTATAAGTTGCTGTCTCAAGTTCATTTACCGGCTTTGCATCATTATAATTGGCTGCAGGTCCATTGGTTGCTACATCTCCGCTTCTTGCTCTGTCTGCAACCCACATAGAAACCGTTACAGGTTTATCAGTAACGTACACGTCACTAGCAGTCGATGCATCCTGAATAAGACCGGCGGTACTATAAACCCATGCAGTTATTCTGAGTGTATCACCTACATTGACCTTAGTGCTGTCAAAGATACCGCTGACAAGCATGCTTGAATCCGGTGCTCCTTTTCCCTGACCAGCATCCCAGCTTCCGGATTGATTAGACCATGCTCTGTTCATCTTAAATATATTGGTAATGCTTTCTACTCCGGGGATTTGAGGCATGGATGTAATATTTGTGCCCTCGTCCGATATAGTGCGCAGTCCTGTTCCTTGATGTATTCTTTGAGCACCTTTACTGCCCTTAAAGAGACTATATTTTCCTGTTCCTGCTTGTGCATATGCATATCCGGTGTTATCGGATTTCTTTCCTGAATAATAACTGTATCCGCCGCCTATTCCTGTGGTTGCTTCATAGTCATCCATAGTGACAACCGAAATTGTCTCCCAATAGCTTCCGTAAGTTTCATCTGTTTCAGCCGCGGAAACAAATGCTGCGGGAATCAAGGTGAATATCATTGTAAGTGCAACCAGAGAAGATAATATTCTTTTTATAAATTTATTATTTTTCATTTTTATATTCCTCCCGGAAATTTTATTTTATTTTACTGTAATGTAATAACCAACTCATTTTCATAACCCTTATGGAAGGCTGCCATTTCGGTTTTTACAGGCTTGCCGTCCACTGTAACGGTTATGTCGTAGTCTCCGTAGAAACCTCTTACCTGACCTTTGCCCTCGCTGTCTGTTGTGGTGATGGCATCCTTTGTCCACCATTTGTTATATATAAGGTCCTGCCACTGATTAAGGCCCAACTTCGGCTTAAAGTTTTTATCGTACAGCGGTGCGCAGCCTGCCGGCGCTTTTGAACCGCTCCATACATCACTGTACCAGAATATATTGAAGGCTTCGCAGCCGGGGTGACTGAATGCAGCGATCAGCACATCTCTGGTGAAGTCCGCCTGGAACTCTTGGGTATCGGAAGAGCAGGAAAATTCGGAAATGGTAAACTGCTTTTCATATTCGTAAACAAATCTGTCCCAAGACTGCAGGTAGGTGCTGACTCTACGCACATTGGCGTAGGGGTCATTGGCGAAGTCATAGCTGTGTCCCTGATGTACCAATACTTCGTAGGGCAAGTCCTTTGCCTGGAAGGAGTCCAGCTTTTCCCAGTACTTTGCGTTACCTATCTGGTTGTCGCAGTAGCCAAGCTTCATATCATCGTAGCCGTTCTTCTTGCGGATTTCATCTGCCCAGTAGAAAAGCTCATGCAGATAGTCGGGACCGAATCTGCTGTCCCAGGTAACGCGGTTAACCATCTCGTTGGCAACCTCCAGCTCGGTTATCTCGGGAAACGCTGTCATTACATGATTGAAATGGTTCTTCACATAGTTTTCAAAGGTCGCCCAGTCCATGCTCTCCGGCTGCTTATGTCCGTAAAAGCGGTAGGGCCCCACATCGCCGGAGGCGAGGCTGGGCATCCACAGAACATGACCGCGGAAATGTTTTATTCCAAGGTTTTTGGCGTCGTCGAACTTACGTTTCGCTATTCGCAAATTGGAGTCCGTATCTTCCAGTTTTGTTCCATTGCCGGCGCCCACCGAATTAAAGTTTACTCCCAGAGTGTTGATGTAATTCGTCAATGCGCCGCCTGCATACTGATTCCAGAAGGAGGCATCCAACACTGCACCGAAGCGGAACTCATGCTCAAACATATCGAACTCAACCTCGGCACCCTCCACGGGGTTACCCTCCTTGTCCTGCACTACTACCTTGAAGTCGCCCTTGCGGACTTCTTCTATTCTGTCCAGTGCCTCTTGTCTCCATGGAGCATCCTTGGAAAGCTCGGGAGATATGAGGTCTACGGGCTTTTTGTATTCCTCGTACCAGGTTATATCCGTGTTGCGGTCAAGCTTCTGTACTTCAAAGCCGCCTATCTCTATGGTTTGTCGCCAGAAGCCTGTGGTTACGCCTATATGGTTGGCATTGTCCACTCCGGTAGCGATTGCATAAACTGTAGTCCAGTCGCTGCCGAATTCCACCGTCTCTTCAACGGATTTAATCCATGTGCTCTTGTCCGATTCCTCAACGTGAACATATACCTTACCGGCACCTGTGTCCACATGGCCGCCGCCTACCAGCCTTACGCTGAACTTAACCAGGTATTTGTCCTTGGGGTCTACATAGCTCTCTATACGCTTGGTGGGCTTTACTATGAAGAATGTGGTATTACTGGGTGGGTAGGTACAGCATATCTGCACCGCTCTGTCAAAGTCCACACCCTCGTCGTCTATTTCAACGGGCTTCCACCAGCCGTTGACCGTCTCGCCGGAGCCGGAGCTGTCCACGAAGTCATCATTTGTGTAGATGACCTCTCCGGAGGGCAGCTTGCTCATATCAAAGGTTTTCTCCTTGAGAAGCTCCTCCTCGGGGATATATTCATAGTCTGTGTAGAACATCAAATCGTCAAGCTCGTTTGACCGTTCAAACTCGGTGGGCACCGGTCTGTGATAGTCGGATATGAGCTCTGCCATGCCGGGCTTTATATCGCCGTTGTAGTAGGGGCTTGTGGTATTTGTACTGCTCACAAGTCGTACATAGCGTCCGTACTGCTCACGCAGGACACGGTAACCAAGTGACTTGCCCACAAACTCAACGGGCAGATAGGAGGTTGCCCCCACAAGCTGTGCCGGAGTCTCGAGAATAACCTCCTCACCATTTACCATGGCGCTTGGCGCATCCAAGGTGATAACTGCAGTTTTGTCATCCTTGGTAAGGGTTATCTGCTGATTTTCGCCGTCCCATTCCAGCTCAGCGCCAAGTGCCTCTGCAAAGGGTCTCGCCGGTGCCAGCAGCTGATAATTGGCGCGAGCAAGAGTTACCAAAATCAAATCGTACTGCTGATACTCACTGTTGATTTTGAGCATGGTATCAAGATCGGCTTCCTCTGCTGATGCCCCGTAGGACATACAGCCCAGTGCAAGCACCAAAACCAGTAAAAATACTGTTAAGCGTTTCAATACACATCACTCCTTTCTGTTTATTTAGATTATTCACCGTCATTTTTAAAGAGTATTACGGAGTTCTGAAGCTGTTCCATGGCTCCTACTATCAGGATTTGGTCACCGATTTCAAAGTCAAAGAAGGAAGCCTGCTTATACTTCTGCTGAGGCTCAGCTTCGTCCCAGATTCTTACATTTGCATAGGGAGCGAAGTCTACCGTAAGCTCTGTAATGCGGTTGTTCTTGTTACTGTTGTCTGCCCGAGAATAATCCAGTACGGAAACATTCTCATTACTGCAGCCCCAGTAATAGCCTCTTATCTTAACGGTACCCAGTGCCTTGTTGATTTCGACAATTTCACCGTTGGTATATCCGTTGTCCTTGCTGAACACACCCTCAGGATTGCCTTTGTTTACCACCGAGTAAGGTGCTACCAGACCGGTGGAGGCTCTTCTTATCATCTCAAGATATATGATTTCGTTATTAAGGGCTATGACACGGACCACATCGCCGGGTTTAACCGATTCGGGGGTTACATAGGGAGTCTTTCTGCCCAGTGCTTCGTAGGAAACGCTGTAGGGAGTTGTACCGGTATAATCCGATATGTTATCCCATGTAAGCTGTACGCCGCCGGAATCCGGTGCTGTCATCCACAGGTTCTCCAGAAGCCTTAAGTTTTCGCTTATTTTCATGGTATAATCGTGGTTTGAGGCACCTCTGTTTCTGGTTGCGTGACCGTGGAAAATATATCCCTCTTCGGTCTCCGAGATACGGTCTACTATCATTACGTTGGCGTGCTCCGGATAAGCGTCCACACGGACAGGGTTCATCACTATGAAGTCTATCTTCTTGCTGCCGGGCAGGCGGTAAAGCTGTGCCTGCTCCCATTTCATACCGTTTATTATATTATCCTCCCAGAGGCCGCCGTTGTGGTAGTGGTAGTCCTCCTCGCCGTAGTCATCTGCCCATACCCAGTACTTCATGGCATCATTTGTCATGATATACACAGGCTCAGCTCTGCCCGCTGTATACTGATGAGTCAGAAATCCGGGCCAATAGCTGTGGAACAGTGTGCTTGTACCCGAATTGGTGGGTACATACTCGAAATCCTTGACCATGATAATCCTTGCTTCGGGGTGATCCTCCGGCATGGAGGGTACAAGGATTGTGCGAACCTCGCCCTTGGAGTTGGTCTCGTAGTACACAAGCTTGCGGGAGGCTGCCTTGGATTTGGCACTCTCGGGTGTCCAGGTCCTTGGAACTGCCTCGAAGTTTTCCGCATTGTCCGTGGACCACAGGTGCCAGTCCGTCAATGGGTCTGCCGGCTCATTTGTCACCAAATCCGCCGCAGGCATCTTTACCACATCTGTGCCGTTAAATGCCTTGACCTCAGCTAAGGTTTCGTATATATTAATCTTGTTGTCGGCATCCAGAATCTTAAGCATAAGTCTGCCGCCGCCAAAGGTCTCATCCTTTAATCCCACATCCATGAGCAGTCCATAGCCGCTTTTGTCAAGTCCGCGGATATAGCCCACGATTTTGTTGTTGCTGTCCAAAAGAAGCGTTACGCTGTTGCCAAGCTCCAGGAGGGAGGTGGCAAAGCCGCTTGCCGCCGTGTACTCATTGCCGCCAATCTGAATTTCGTATTCAGTGGGGTCTGCCGTGAGCACAGGTCTGCCGGCGTCGGCATTGGGATCAATGTATTTCTCCACCTTGATGCCGGAAACATAAAATTTATAGGGATAAGTTCCCACGGTGTGGGTCTTGTTGTCGTTGTTTATCTTGATACTGGACACATTCTTGTTGGAGGCGTTGATATCGTACTCCATGACAACCTTGTTCCACTGATCCGCCGGCACAATCATGGTGGTTACCTCGTCATCGGTTGCCTGCTCAAACTGATTGTGCACTCTGCCGCCGTTTTCGTTTACGTAGTTTACCAGTCCTCTGTCGGTGTATTCGTTTTCCGACAACCAAATGCTGACTGTATAATCGTCATTCTGACGAGGAGGAGAGCCCACTGTCTCGAGTAGTTTGTCAGATGGTGCATAAACCCAAGCTGTTATACGCACTTTGTCGCCCAAAGCTACATCGCTCTCATTGAAAATGTTGTAAAGAGTAACCGTACTGTCCGGGCTCGCCATCTTGTTGCCGCCGGTAAAGTGATATTGTCTGTCCAGCTCAAACACCTTTTCTCCCTTAACCTCCGGGGTGTCTTCTTCATTTGCCACAACAGGAGGATATGTTATACCTGTCCATTTACCCCACGCCCAAGGTGAATGAGTTACATATACCTCGGGATTTCTACCCTGTTCATAGTAGTAATACGTACCCTCTTGAAGGTAGATAATTCTGTCTCTTGTTTTACCGCCGGGAGTTGTGTCCGTTACTGTCTTTTTGCCGCTCCATACAGTCCTCTTGTCATTGCCGTTCTTCACATTGGCATCCATGATAAAATCATCAAAGGTAACCGTGGATATGGTCTCCCAGTAGGGCTGCTCCTCATCCTCGCCGCCCTCCTCCGACTCGGAATCGGAGTCGGATTTTTTAAGGGAAATTCCGTCTATGACACCTGTTACCTGATTTTTGCTTTGGTATACCTTGTACAGCTCCTTGTCCAATGAGGCATAGACCATGATTACATCATTTGCAGCCAAATCTGCAAGGGTTATTTCCTCGCCGTTTTCGCCGTAGATAAACGCCTTGCGGTCGGAGTTGTCCTCGGTGGATAAATCCAGTGTCAGAGTATTTATTCTACCTACCTCGTAGACATTGCAGAAAATCTTCATGCCCTCTGCATCTACTCTTGATACCACATATGCATCATAGTTGTCCAGGAAGATTATTTCTCCGGAGCCTGTTTCCGAGCTGTCCAGATATGTGAGCTTGCCCTGAACCATATGTGTATCCAAAAATTCCTGTGCCTCGGCAGGGTCTGCAAGCTCCACTGCCTTGCCGTTGTACATAATCACGGGCTTTGATGCATTGAATTTGGCTGATTTGCCGTTTTCCTTGAAGTAATTAACCGTTACACCGAGATTTTCGGACACGGTCACAGTCTCCACATCCTCAAAATCTATGGTTAATGCGGCTTCATCCTCCACCGGAAAAAGAGCAATAATCTCATATTTATTTCTGCCCTTTACCTCACGGCAGTAGAAGTCCACCTCGTAGCCTACATACTTGCCGAGATTTAGCTCGGTTGTATATTTTTCACCGTCAATTATTACCTCGCCGGGCTCCAAGTCCTTGCCCACCATGGCTGATTCATAGGTGGCGGTAAGGGTACCGGTTCTCTTTTCGGTATCGTGATAGGCTCCAAGGGCATTGGTGTCCTTGGAAACTGCCGAATACTGATTGTCACCGTAGGACTTTATTTCCATGAGGTCTGCTTCCAGTGCGTTGTATACCAGCATTGCTATCTTGTAACGTGGAATTGGCTTATCCATACCATCGGAAAAGTCAATACCCTTCAGCATACCAAGTTGGGTTGCCGTGGTTACGAATCCACCGGGGTAGCCGCCGCTCTGCACTGCCTTGGGCTCGTAGCCCAGAGCACATACCAGGATTTTGACTGCCTGCTCTGCGGTAACATTGCCGTCCGGGTCAAAGATTCCGTCTCCGCTGCCGTTTACTATACCCAGTGCCGCCGCTGTATCTATGTAGTATTTGCCCCAATGGGAGGCGTCTACGTCATCGAACACAAGCTGCTCATTTGGAGTAATACCGGCTTCCAGTCCCAGGAAGCGTGTTACCACGGCGCTCATCTCTGCACGGGTGAGCAAATCCTCTGCACCGAACTCGGTGTCGGACTTGCCTTCCATAATCCCCAATGCGGATAGAACTGTAACCGCAGGATAGTAAGCAGCGTCCTCCGCCGGAATATCCACAGCTTCTTCAGCAAAAGCCGCCGACACAAAGGAGGTCATCAGGATACTGAATATCAATACAAGGCTAAGTGTTTTTTTAATGTTCATATTCTTAGCTCCTTTTTCGTTGTTTGTAGTGTTCGTATGGGCGGTTCACGAACCGCCCGCGTTTCGGGACATTCGTAAATGTCCCCTACGTGATTCTTACACACAATTGATGTTAATTTGTTGGGCACATCGTTTACGATGTGCCGTATACGGTTCGTCGGGAACCGCCGAACCCTACGTGATTTTGACATACAATTGGTGGTGAGATGTAGATTGCGAAGCAATCGTAATTACGGGAAGGTTACCGCCGGTGTGAGAGGTGATATCTCATCTCCCTGCCACAGCATCACTTTGATTGCAAAGCTTCCGCTGGGAGCAAGCTCCTCGTTTTTAACATTTAATGTAATTGTCTTTGTGGTCTCCGCCTCAATGTCGAAGGACTCGCACCGCTTGCACGCCACCAGATTGCCGTTGTCATACAAGGCAACTATGGGGTACACTTGGCTTTGGTAGCCTTGGGAATACACCTCTATATCAAAGTCCACTCCCTTTGCAAAGCCTTCCGCAGAAAACTCCGGTATCACCAAGCCGAAGGTTCCTTCCACCGAGCCTGCGAATACGCCGTTTGCCCAGAATTCCGGATGTGTTATGGAAACTGTGGTCTGCTGCACATTTCCCACAGGCATTGAACCCTCTGCAGGGAACACAGCGTTATACGCACCGCTGCTTGTGTCGATTGCAATTGTTTTTGCAGCGGTATCCACGGTTATATCCTCGCTTGCCACATCAACAGAGGTATCGCCGCTACTTAGGGTAACAGACATCTTGTGGGTACCTCTCGCCCATTTTGCAAAATCGTCTTCATCGGTTACATCGAGGGGCAGTACGATGCTGTTTTTGTAATCATCATACTGAAAAATTTTGCCGTTTACCACTCCCGGTGCCATATAGTCGCTGACTGCAAAATACTTGGTTACGTAACCTGCGCCCGTTCCGCCAACCTGCAGGGCATAAATCCCATTGTCGACGGAGGGCTTCAGTTGAAAGCCGAATGAAGCTGTGCCGTTTACTACCTCCTTCTGCAGAACCAGTGCCGAGTTAAGGGGTGTGGGAGTCTGGGGCTTTCCGTCCTCTACGGGTACCACCAGAAGGGTGGCATGCTTTACCGTCTCTTGGGAAAAGACCACCTCCACGCTGTTGTGGCTCATAGGGCGAATTGCTCCGAGCCCCTCCTCAGGAGTATCGGATAAAGCTATGACCCCGTTTTCCCCGGTCCAGGTGATGGTTCTGTCTGCGGTGTCTGCCGAAGCAAGCACACAGGGGAGTAATAATATTGAGGAAATTATACATGCGGTAAGCTTTTTAAAAGTCATTTTCATTACTGCAACCTCTCATTATAAATTAGTTATTTTTTTGGAATTCCTTCCACTCAGCTTTGATATCCTTAAGCTGGCTGTCGATACCGGCTTTGTCCAGCACCTCCAAAAATTCCTTGAGGTTGGGCTCAACATCTACCGCTCCCAAATTGAGCTGCTTAGCATAGTTTTCTACGGTATTATTAATTTCTATATTTCTCTGCTTCTTGTCCGGGTCTGTAACCTCTTTGAGAAGGAAGGTAGCAACCAGAGGTTTCTTAGCTTCCTCATTAAACTTCTGAAGCTGTTCGTGCTTTGTGGGGTCATCCTCGGGGAGGAGGTAATCTAAGAACACGTTACCGATTGCCCAGCTGTTGGTGTAGAGGCTGTAGCCACTGCCCTTGATGGGTTCCACTGTCTTGTCGTCTATCTTCTTATAGTGCTTGCCCTCCACGCCATGAACCACCAGGTTCTTAACATAGGGGTCTGTGTTTAAGAGATTCAGGAACCTCATTACTCTTGCAGGGTTCTTGCTTGTAGCTGAAACAACCTGCATTGAGCCTGTACCTGCAAGGTGGTCTATACCGGGCTCGGTTATGCCAACCTGCTCGAATTCATACTTGCTGTTCTTAAAGAGCTCCAATGCCTTACCGGGCTTTAATGGCTGAAGCATTACAAAGGTCTTGCCCTCGCTCATTCTTGCAACCTGGTCTGTGGCTGTTAGCACGTCGGGGCGAACATAGCCCTTGTTGTAGAAGTCACGTGCAATTTCGCATGCCTCCTTGTACTCCTTGGTGGCATATCTGTTTACGGGCTGGTTGTCGTAGCTGCCGTCTACGAAGATGTTGTTTGCCGTCATCACAAGGGAAGCAGGCTCCCCTGCACCGTATGCCCAATCAATGGGGTACTTCATATCCGGCTCTTTTTCCTTAATCATCTTGAGCACGGGCTCGAGCTCCTTGAAGCTCTTGTACTTGCTCATATCGATATCATACTTCTCAGCGATGTCCTTACGATAAATCCAGCCCTGCTGAGTAGCCATCTCCTTGTAAACCGGCAAGCCGTAGAGTCTGCCGTCTACATAAGAGCATTTCATGGTCTCCTCGCCTATGATTTCGTTGATGTCCTTTAAGTAGGTGTCCAAGTGGTCGGTCAAATCATAAAAGGCGCCGCTTCTGGAATTGCCTACGTAGTCCAATGCCCATCTTGCTGCAAAGCAGAGGTCAAAGTACTCACCTGCGTTAATCATGGTACCCAGCTTTTTGGTATACTGTGCACTGGGCAGGCAGTTAATCTTAACCGTTGCATTGATTTTGTCCTTTAAGTACTCGTTGAGTGCTTCTTCAACGCTTGCTACGTCATTTTGAGCATCTGCCATGAGATACCACTGAATTTCGTAGGTGTCCTTGGGTACAGTGTTGGGATCTTCCAACTCTGCTGTTTCCTTTTTGCCGCAGCCTGCAAGCATTGAGAATGCAAGTGTCAGCATGAGGAGTACTGCCAATAGTCTTTTCATGTTTTTCAATCTCCTTTTTTGAATTTTTTATATTTAGGCATACGGGTTTGGGGTCCGTGTGCTTAAAATCTATGGGGGCGGGCGATTCGTGAATCGCCCCTACAATTGAACCGGGTTCGGCACATCGTAAACGCTGTGCCCTACAATTCCGTAGGGGACATTCACGAATGTCCCGAAATGCGGGCGGTTCGTGAACCGCCCCTACTCTTTTACGGAGCCTACTGTGAGGCCTTGTATAAAATACTTCTGGAAGAAGGGATATGTCACCAGTATGGGTCCCATAGCCACGAAGCACAGAGCCATCCTGGCACCCTCGGTGGGGATTTCTGCCATGCCGGCTGCCGCCTGCTGTGCGAACTCGGGGTTTTCGTTGAGCATCTGGATGTTCTGCATCATCTGCTGCAAGAGGAACTGCAGATTGTAGAGCTTGGGCTCTACTATGTAAAGCAATGGCAGATTCCATTCATTCCAATACAGAAGCACCTGAAAGAGTGCTATAGTTGCTATACCCGGCAGTGATATGGGGAACACCAGCTGCCAGAGAATTCTCAGTTCACTTGCTCCATCCAGCTTACCGGATTCTATTATGGCATTGGGAACTCCGGTCTTGAAGAAAGTCCTCATAACCACCACATACCACACATTCATCATACAGGGCAGTATCATTACCCATATGTTATTTTGCAGATGATATATAGTAGTGATAGACATATATGTAGCTACCGAGCCGCCGTTAAACAGCATGGTAAATAGTATGAAGAACGTGAGGGGCTTTCTCAGCTTGAAGTCTGCTCTGGACAATGGATACGCCAGATGTGCTATAACAAGCACAGAGAGTGTACCTCCTACTACGGCATTGAATATCGTGATGCCGTAGGCTCTTAGTATCTTCGTAGAATCCATAAATATGAATTTATATGCTTCGATGCTGAATTCCTTCGGGATTATATTATACCCGAACTCCACCAGGGACTTGTTGCTGCTCAGCGAAATACTCAGTGTAAGCAGTATCGGAAACAAACAGCATACCGCCATTATTGTAAATAGTATATGTAAGGCTATATTAAGCTTTTTTCCTGCTATCATTTCTTATCCTCCTTAGAACAACGAGTTCTCGCCGCCGCTTATCTTGTCTACTATCTTATTGGTGCTGACTACCAGTATACACCCTACTATCGACTGCAAAAATGATGTAGCCGATGCCAGACCCAGAGTATCTGCCGAGCCGGAGGTGAGGTTTTTGAACACGTATACCGGTATGGTAGTGGTCACATCCTTTATAGCTCCGGAATTCATAGGCACCTGATAATACAGTCCGAAGTCTCCTCCGAGGATACTGCCTACATTTAATATTATCTGTATACATATCAGTGTCCTCAGCGACGGCAGGGTTATGTGCCATATCTGCTTAGGAAGTGTGGCTCCGTCTATTGCCGCCGCTTCGTAGAGACCACTGTCTATGCCGGCTATTGCCGCTATATACATTATGGAGCTGTAGCCCGTCCACTTCCAGAAGTTGACTATAGGCAGTATGAAGGGCCAGGGGCCTTTGGCGGTGTACCAGTTTACCGGGTCAAGCCCCAGCAGAGGTAAAACCGTATTGTTCATAAATCCGTGCTCCATATTGAGCAGAGAGAGTACCAGGTAACTGACAATAACCATTGACAAAAAGTGCGGCATGATATATATGGTCTGATAAATCTTCTTGCCCCATTTACCTCGAAGCAGACTGATTGCTATGGCGAGTGTCACGTTGAGTGCTGTGCCCAGTGTCAGGAACAGCAGGTTATATCCCAGGGTGTTGCGGAGCATCATAAATGCATCATTGGACTTGAAAAGATATGTAAAATTGGCAAGTCCGCTCCAGGGACTGCCAAATATACCGTCCCGCACGTTAAAATCCTTAAAGGCGAGTATGATACCAAACATAGGCACATAGCTAAACATGATTACCAGTATCACCGCCGGCAGGGTCATCAAAGTAAGCGGTACCTGAGATCTGTTTTTCGCCACGAAGTCACCGAAGCTCTTGTATTTTCTCTTTTTTGTTACTGTGTTTTCGACTGACATTTTGTTTCCACCTTTCTTAATTGTTTACTGTAGTGCACAGGACAGATTCTCTACTGTCTCTACGGCAGCTTCAAGTGAACCTTCACCCTGTATATAAGCCTTGAGAGCTTTTCGTGCTTCTCTTGACACGAATGTATAATCATCTCTGTAGGGTCTAAATATATGCCTGTCAAAAATCGACGCCGCATCCTCCAGATACTCGGAGTAATCCAGTATGACAGGATTGGTATAATGCTCACGCTTTATGGGTAAAGTACCCATACCCTTAAGTATCTGCATCTGCGCAGTGTCTGAATTCAGATACTCCAGAAACTCCATACAGTTTGCACCATTGGGAGTACGGTGATTTACAGAGAAGCCATACGATCTGGTCACAGCATAGCTGCTGCCATCCGTAGAAGTCATGACATCTGCACCGACCAGACCGCTCACTGCAGAAAAGCCCTGCATGATGTTTCTACTGTGGCTTGACCAAGCTCTCATATATGTGGCATTGCCGTTTTTAAACTCTGTCATATAATTGCTGTCATCACATACGAAGTTGTCTATAGCTTTCTTATACAGCTTAAGTCCTTCTGCGGTATTATCTGTTAAATTCACAAACTCCAAAGCACAGGAGAGCATTTCCTCACCATCTACACCCTGTATGGCATAGGTGCCTTTATCACCGTTGGCTATATAGTCCAGCCTTTGTGACCCTTGGGCGAGGTCCTTTCTGTAATACATTATACCTGCGTCCAGGATTACGGGGTACCAGTAGATATTCTCATCATCACCCATGAAGCTGTCTATACCTTTGGGATACTCATCCTTATCAAATTCATGGGAAATATCCAGAGGCATAAGGTAGTCATTCTTACAAAACTCCCCTACCCATACATCCTCTATGAGCATAGCATCAAAGTGAACCTCCTGACCCGAAAGCATGGATGACACCACCCGGTGCAGCTCCACGCTCTCATTGGAAAACTCCATAAGCTTTACCTGAGTAGTCTCACTTTGAGAGTTGAATTCCTGTACCACCTTGACAAGAGTGCCGGTGGCGTCCTTACCGCAGGCTAATACTATCTCCTGCTTGGGATTCCTTTGCGATCCGCCGTCATCTGCACAGCCTGCAAACATGAATACCATAGCTATCAATATTAAAACTGTATATATCCGCTTCATAATAAATTCACCTCATGCAGACACATTAGTTCAAACGTTGTAATTAAATTTTAACAAACTACCAAAAACTTTGCAATGGGGTAAACTTACGATTTGTTTGGTAAACTTACGAACTTTTGCCCACGGCTGTGGAATTGGCTCAAATTAGCTTGACTTTTGCTAAGATTAACATCTATAATATAAAAAAAGAGCTATAGTGATTGTTTCACTTTGGAGTTGAAAATATTATGAAAAATAACTTTTTGAAATTTCAGTTTTCTTCAATTAAGACCAAGATGATAATTGCATACGCAACAATTGTTACATTAACTATACTTATTTTTGCACTTGCCATATTCTGGTATTCAGAAAAAGTGGTGGTTCGTCTTGCACGGCAGAATGTGGAGCAGACCATACTCGCCTCTCATCAAGCACTCAATTCCAGAATCGACAACATCAATGCCTGTATGCTGTCATTTCAAGTAAAAGAAGAGGTACAGGAAATCCTGTGCAACGGTTCTCCTGATTCCGCGTTCAAGGAAATAGACACTCTTGAACAGGCACTTATGGAGGTGGACATGTTCCAAAACAACATATCCAAGCTTGAACTATATGTGCTGGGGCGTGATGACTATCCGCCTCCCAGCTCCGGAGGCAGTGTGTTTTCAGTAGGCGAGATGAAAAACGACATCTGGTTCAACAATGCACTAAAGCACGGCAGTTCTGCAAAGTGGACAGTGCGAAATAATCTGGATGAAACCAAAAGCGTTATAGTGATTTCAAAGCTGATAACCGATGTTACCACAAACGAGCCCGTGGCAGTATTAAAAGCAGAAATCAGTATACGAAATTTCATCAGTATGATAGACAATGTATCTCTGGCAGATACGGGCAGACTCTTCATATGCTCCTCCAATGCACTCGTGGGTAATGTAACCTCCGATCTGGGCAGACAAATCGTAAACAACACTACCCTGTTTAACGATATGCTCCAAAGCAATAAAAATGAAACCCGTCAGATAATCCTGGACGGTGAAGCGTATCTTTTATCCACATATTCACTTAAAGGCACAGGGCTATTTCTTGTGGGTGCAGTCAAAATCAAAGAATTCAGCTCTACTCAGAACGCAATATCGGTGTCGATATTTATCACGGCTTTTATATTGCTGCTGCTTTCAATTATATTTATCCGATTTGTATCATCTATGATTACAAAGCCCATATCATCACTTACCGCTGTAATGAGTAAATACAAGCCGGGAGATGTGTCCTCCATGCAGAATAATTCAAATGACGAAATCGGGGTGCTGTTTACCACATTCAACAACATGCAGACTACCATAAAGGAGCTTTTTGAAAACGTAGAAAAGGAGTCTGCCATCCGCAAACGTGCAGAGCTAAAAGCCCTGCAGGCACAGATTACGCCGCACTTTTTGTACAATACATTAAACTCCATCTGCGTGCTTGCCAAAAAGTACAATGCCAAGGATATACAGCAGATGATAATAGCACTGTCAAAATTCTTCATGATATCCTTAAGCAACGGAGCAGAGATGATAACCCTGGAGCAGGAGATGGAGCATGTCAACAGCTACATGTATCTGCAAAAAATCCGCTACGAGGACCGATTCACTCTATATACTGATATTCCGGATGAATTGAGGCAAAATATAATTTGCAAGCTTACAATCCAGCCCTTGGTAGAAAACTGCATCAACCACGCTTTTGCTGATATGACAGAACCGGGAATTATAGAAATCTCCGCAAGGCAGGAGCACGATGATATCATCATCACAGTGAGCGACAACGGCACAAAGCCTGTAGATATAGACGAGCTCAACCAATATGTCAACAAAGAGTTTGAGCCGGACGAGCCAATTGAGAAATACGGAATTCACAACATAAACCAAAGAATTCATCTGTACTTCGGAGAGAACTCCGGGCTTTACTACACGGAGAACAAGCCAAACGGTCTTACAGCAGTTATAAGAATAAAATCACTATCCACGGAGGTAAATTGATATGAAATTACTAATCGCAGAAGATGAGCCTTTATGCCTCAAGGATTTAAAGTCTCTTGACTGGCATTCACTGGGGATTGAAACCGTACTCACCGCCGACAACGGCGAAACAGCATATGAAATCGCCCTCAGCCAAAAACCAAACATAATACTCTCTGACATTAAAATGCCCAAAATCAGCGGTCTGGAGCTCGCCAAGAAGCTTTCTGTGAACCTGCCCGAGAGCAGATTCATAATCCTCACCGCATACAACAGATTTGACTATGCCCAGTCTGCCATAGCAAGCGGTGTATCCTCATATATATTAAAGCCCTACACCGATGAAGATGTGATGAATGCGGTATCGGATGCTATGGTAGCCGTGCGTGAGGAGCAGCGTAAGAACTCCTACAACAGCACTGTGACCAAGCAGCTTGAAGTGAGCAAGCATTTTTTGATGAATTACTTCTTTAATACCGTGTCGGATAAATCCGGAGATAAAAACGAGCTCTACGATATCTTCGGCAGCTTTGAAGCCGATTCGGTATGTACTGCCATGATAATCTCCCTTGATTATTCAAACGAAGCCGATTCATTTAAAGACAATTTCAAGATATTCAACCACCTTATAAGGATATTTGAGAGCCGCAATATAAGCGTGTTGCCTTTTTTCAACACCACACAGCTTATATATTTCTTTTTATCCGAGCCGGTTGCCACGCCTGCAAAGGCACAGAACTCGGTATTGATGTGTGCCAATGCAGCTGAATCATACCTCAACTTCAACTACCCGGAGAAATACGTGATAGGTGTGGGCAATTCCATAGAAGGCACCTGCAACTGCGAATTGTCATACAACAGTGCTCTCGACGCCATAAAGCACAGCTTCTACCTGGGCTACAACTGCATTATATGCATCTCTGACCTGGAGGCACCGGAGGCTCTGTCGGATTATCAGTACTTCTTCGATGATGAGTTCTTCGGCTATGTAAAGGCAGGCGACTCCCAAAACACCTCCAGCATGATAAAAGAACTATTCAACAGCTTCAGAAGCCGCCAGGCACCTGTAGAGACCGTACAGCGTATATGTCATGAGATACTGGTACACCTGTCTCTTTGTCTGCTGCAACGCGGTCACAACCCGGATCTGATATTCAACAAAACCAATGTGTGGAACGTACTACAGCAATACAGCTCACTAAACGCTCTGGAGGAATTCGTCACAAATATAGTGGATGTGGTGATTTCTGCAATTGCATTTCATAACAGTCAGAAAAACCAGGGTCTCATAGACAAGGTAAAGGCGTATATAACATCAAATCTCGACACGTCACTAAACGAGATAGCAGAGCACTTTGCCCATTCACCAAACTACATCAGCAATGTATTCTCAAAGGAGGCAGGTGTCACTATCAAAAACTACATGATTTCCGAAAGAGTGGAACGAGCCAAAGAACTCTTGGCAACCACAGACAAGAGCATAGGAGCCATAGCCGCCGAGGTAGGCTACAAAAATCTGCCCCACTTCAGCACGGTATTCAGCAAGCATGCCGGAGTAACGCCAAGCATTTACCGCAGTTCCCTGATTAACAAGGATTAACCGGAAGTATTTTTATATAAATTCATACCCGAAAGGAGATTTAATCATGAAAATAATCAAGCAGATATCCTCACTGGAAAAAGTACGGTGCGATGATATCTTGAACTACCCCGAAATACACAAAAAATCTGTCCTCCGTGGTGAGCGGTTTTCTTATCAGATAGCCGCAAGAGTCCAAGGTCACATTCAGGGCAAATTGGAGGTGGTATCTCCCCTTTTGCCCCATATCAGGGTATTCTCTGTCTTAAATGCGGTAATGGACGCTCCCGTAACCGACATAGCCGCTGACGAACCCTACAAGGATATTGACTATATAACCAAGGAACCCGGACTTATGCCGGATATCCTGGAGCCTATAGAAGTGAAAAACAATATGTGGATGGTGTGGAAAAATTCCGCCTCTATCTGGATTGAGGTAAACATCCCCCGTGATGCCCTGCCCGGTGAGTACCACATAGACATCAGGCTCCTGCACAAGGACACAAATGAGGAAATTTTCTCCAAGAAAATGACCCTTGAGATAGCCGACAAGGAAGTTTTGCCCCAGAGCCTCATATACACCAGGTGGTTTCATGCAGACTGCATCGCAGACTATCACGGTGTGGAGGTGTACTCCGAAGAGCACTGGAAGCTTATAGAGGCGTACATACATGAGGCGGCAGATGTGGGCATCAACATGATTTTGATACCCGTCCACACACCGCCCCTCGATACGGCTATAGGCTCTGCACGCACCTGTGTACAGCTGGTAGATATCAAAAAGGAAAACGATAAATACACCTTCACCTTCGATAAGTTCAAAAGGTTTGTAGCTATCTGCAAACGTTGCGGCATAAAGTATTATGAAATAGCCCATATGTTCTCTCAATGGGGTGCAAAGGCAGCACCAAACATTATGGTGGAGGAAAACGGCGTCAGCAGCTATATGTTTGGCTGGGACACCAAATCCGACAGCGAGGAATACGTATCGTTTTTGAAACAATACATAGCAGCCATTTCGCAAGCACTCGAGGATGAAGGAATAAGTGACAAAACGTATTTTCACATATCGGATGAGCCCAAACTTGATAACATTGATTCCTACAAAAGAGCCTCGGACCTCATAAAGCCCCTCATAGGCAGCAGCAAAACCCTTGATGCACTTTCGGAATATGCATTTTATGAAAAAGGGCTTGTGGAGTGCCCCGTGACATGCGTTGACCACATAAGCGAATTTCTCAAGCACGATATACCCAATCAGTGGACGTATTACTGCGTAGGCCCCCAGAGACGATACACAAACAGCTTTATGGCTATGCCCTCTCGCAGAGTGAGGATACTGGGCTTGCTCCTCTATAAGTATGATATAAAGGGATTTTTGCATTGGGGACTTAATTTCTACAATGCTCCGCTTTCCCGATATCCCATTAACCCATACGTCACCACCTCCGCCGAAGGTTGCTACCCATCCGGAGACTCGTTCATACTATACCCCGTAAAAGACGGAGCCTGCAACTCCATAAGAGGTAAAGTCACCTACGAAGCTATAGGCGACATGAACCTCTGCCGTACATTGGAGCAGTATATAGGCAGAGATGCCGTAGTCAAAATGATAGATGATGAAGCCGGCATGGACGTAAGCTTTGAAGAATATCCCAAGGATAATTATTATATACTAAACCTTAGGGACAAAATGATAGAAAAACTAAAGCAAATATGAGAAATATAGAGTATCTCTCCCTCAGTCACTTCGTGACAGCTCCCTCGTCAGAGGGAGCCGGGGGGATTTTTGTTTTTAAATATAAAAAAGTGTATATTTTTATTGACATTTGCACTAATAAGTGCTATCATATACCAAAGATTTTTTATGATTGGAGAATGATACTATGCCACTTATTGATATGCCCCTGGAAGAATTAAAAACCTACCGGGGAGTTAACCCCAAGCCTACAGATTTTGATAAATACTGGGAGGAATCACTGGCAGAGATGCGTGCCGTAGACAGAAACGTGACCATCACTCCCGCAGAATTTCAGTCACCTGTGGCTGATTGCTATGATATGTATTTCACAGGTGTGAACGGTGCCAGAGTGTATGCCAAGCTGTTAAAGCCAAAGAATCTTAAAGAGAAGAACCCTGCAGTGCTCCATTTCCACGGTTATAACGGCAAGAGCGGCGGTTGGTGCTACTATCTGCCCTATGCTGCTTCCGGATTTGTAGTAGCGGCTATGGATGTACGCGGACAGGCAGGTAATTCCGAGGATGTAGGCGGCAACACCGGCAAGACCACAGTAGGCCACATCATCAGAGGTTTAAATGACGACCCCAAGACACTTCTTTTCAGAGATATATTTCTCGACACGGCAGAGCTTGCAGATATAGTGATGAGTATGCCCGAAGTTGACGAAACCAGAGTGGGTGCTTTCGGCGGAAGCCAGGGCGGTGCACTTACCATAGCCTGCAGCTCTCTGGAACCCAGGATAAACCGTGCTGCACCTCATTATCCATTCCTCTGCGATTACAAGAGAGTGTGGGATATGGACATGGACGAGCGTGCATACCACGAGCTTAGAGTATACTTCAGAGATTGCGACCCTCGCCACGAAAAGGAAGATGAGATATTTACAAAGCTCGGCTACATAGATTTGCAGTTCCTCTCACCCAGGATTAAAGCAAAGCTAAAGATGTTTACAGGGCTCATGGACAATGTGTGCCCACCGTCAACACAGTTTGCCGCTTACAATAAAATGACCTGCGAAAAGGACGTGGTTATATACCCCGATTTCGGTCATGAGGGCTTACCCCAGTGTGACGAAATCACCTATGCGTGGATGATGGAAATGCTTTAATATATAAAAAAGTGCTGAAAAAAAATGAACCGACCCCCAAAAGTTAGACCAATAATCTAACGATTGGGAGGTCGGTTTATTCACTTTATTGGATTTTAAACGAATCCTTAAGTGTAGCTGTACGGTTAAATATCACGTTGTCCTTGGTGGAATATTTATCCACTGTGAAATAACCGTTTCTCATAAACTGGAAGCTATCTCCGGGTTTGGCATCAGCCAGGTCTGCATCTATCTTGCAGTCCTTGAGTACCACGAGAGATTCGGGATTTAAGTTTTCCAGATAATCCTCCAGGTCTCCCGGATTTGAAGTGGTAAACAGCTTGTCGTACATATTCACTGTAGCGCTGAGGCAATTATTAGCATCAACCCACTGGATTGTACCCTTTACCTTCCTGCCGTCGGGGGAGTTACCGCCTTTTGATGCCGGGTCGTAGGTACAGATAAGCTCTGTCACCTCTCCGTTAGCATCCTTTACTATCTCGTCAACCTTTATGAAGTAGGCACCCTTCAGGCGTACCTCATTATCGGGAGTGAGTCTCTTATAGCCTTTAACGGGCACTTCCATGAAGTCCTCTTTCTCAATGTAGATATTCTTGGAGAAGGATACATTCTTGGTGCCTGCGTTTTCATCATTGGGATTTATATCTACGGGCAGGAGCTCGCTTTCACCCTCGGGGTAATTCTTGATTGTTACCTTAAGGGGATTTAGCACAGCCATGGCACGGGGGGCGTGGAGGTTGAGGTTCTCTCTCACGCAGTGTTCGAGTATCTGATAGTCTACTACGCTAAATGCCTTGGCAACACCTATTCTCTCTACGAAGTCTATAAGTGCCTCCGGCGGATAGCCCTTACGTCTCATACCGCAGATTGTGGACATTCTGGGGTCATCCCAGCCGTCTACTATGCCGTCTTTTACAAGTTTGAGGCACTTTCTCTTACTGGTAAGGGTATTGGTTAGATTGAGCCTTGCAAACTCTATCTGCCTGGAGGGTACGGGGTAGTCACAAGCTTTGAGCACCCAATCATAAAGGGGTCTGTGGTCCTCAAATTCCAGTGAGCACAGAGAGTGTGTTACGCCCTCCGCAGTATCGGAAATCGGATGAGCAAAGTCGTACATGGGGTACACGCACCACTTGTCGCCTGTACGGTGATGAGTAGCATGGAGCACTCTGTAAATTACAGGGTCACGCATGTTTATATTACCGGAGGACATATCAATTTTTGCCCTGAGCACCTTGGACCCTGTCTCAAATTCTCCGTCAGTCATTCTTTGGAATAAATCCAGGTTTTCTTCTATACTTCTGTTGCGGTAGGGGCTCTCCTTGCCGGGCTCGGTGAGAGTGCCTCTGTACTGTCTGATTTCCTCTGCGGTGAGGTCATCTACATAAGCCAGACCCTTCTTGATAAGCTTGACTGCACACTCATAAATCTCCGGGAAATAGTCCGATGCGTAGTACACA
This sequence comes from Clostridia bacterium, assembly GCA_017621495.1. Classification (GTDB taxonomy): domain Bacteria; phylum Bacillota; class Clostridia; order UMGS1810; family UMGS1810; genus RGIG8748. The sequence continues at coordinate 14,659 of JAGATB010000019.1, read as the reverse complement.
TTATCCCAGTTAAATCCCAGCCACTTGATGTCCTCCATTATAGAGTCCACATACTCCACGTCCTCTTTGGTGGGGTTGGTGTCATCGAGTCTTAAGTTGCAGGTGCCGCCGTACTTCTTAGCGGTAGAAAAGTCAATATTAATAGCCTTAACATGACCTATGTGCAGATATCCGTTCGGCTCAGGCGGGAACCTGGTCTGAACCTTGTCATAGACCTTCTCCGAGAGGTCCTTATCTATGGCATCGTGTATAAAATTCGATATCGGTGCTTCCATTATGCAATCGCTCCTTTATATGCTGAAATTCTGTTTAATACTCTTTCTTTACCAAGTGTTTTCATAATCGAATACAAATCGGGGGATTTGGTCCTGCCTGTAACCGCCACGCGGATTACATTGCTCACATCGCCCACGTGACCCTTGTATGCATCGGGGTTTTGCTTGTATTCCTTTACCTCTCTGGCGAAGCCGTGCTTTTCGGCAACGTCCTTTAAGGAATTAAACCATTCGTTATTGTCCGGTGCTTCTTCATAAGTGTCGGCATATGTGTCGAGAATAGCGCATATATCCTCTTTGGAAACATTGGCGATATCGTCATATTTACCGTCAAAGAGCTCGTCAAACATAAATGAGAATGCTCCCCTCACCTCTGACCATTTGCCTATATCCTTACGGGGCTTGTCCGGATTGCGGTCAAAGCCAAACATAGCTGTGGAGTACTCTTCATCTCTCGTAAGTAGTGTATAAAGCTCCTCATCATACTGCTTTGCCCAATCGGCTGCAAGTGTATATACCTTGTCTGCAGTATACGAAGCTATCTTATTTTTACATATATCATTGAGCTTTACCAGGTCAAAGAGTGCACCGGAATTGCTCATCTTATTCATCTCAAGCTTGAAGTCTGTCCATGGCGCTGTCTTATTGGCACGGCGGAAGTCCTCAAAGGTGTAGTTTGCAAGGTTAAGCAGATATTCTATAACTCCGTCTACGGGGTAACCCTCGTCACTGTACCAGGTAACTGCCGCTTCGGGGTCTTTACGCTTGGATATCTTACGTTTGCCACCGTCGTCCTCCTTCATGATAGGAGCAATGTGCGCATACTTAGGGGGCTTGAGACCCAGCATGGCAAACATCTGAATGTGTATGGGCACTGAGGATATCCACTCGTCACCGCGTATTACATTGGTAGTCCTCATAAGGTGGTCATCCACCACATGTGCAAAGTGATATGTGGGTATACCGTCTGACTTTAATATAACTACATCTACTATATTCTCCGGAAGCTCAATCTTACCTCTGATGCCATCTTTGAAGTTAATTCTCTTATCCTCACTGCCGGGGGATTTTAGTCTTAATACGTAGCTCTTGCCTTCGTTTATATTGGCTTCAATCTGCTCATAGCTCAAATCACGGCAGTATGCATGCTTGCCGTGGTAACCGGGCAGGATTTTTTCAGCCTCCTGCTCCTCACGGATTTTGGCAAGGGTTTCCTCCGAGCAGAAGCAGGGGTATGCTAAACCTTGCTCCACAAGGCTCTTAGCATAGCACTGATATATCTCTGCCCTTTGGCTCTGCTTGTAGGGACCGTATGCACCCTCCTCTGTATCAAAATCCACAAATCCCTCGTCAATTTTGATACCAAAGGATTTAAGACCCTCTATAATCTTGGAAACACCGTCATCCACTTCACGTTTCTTATCGGTGTCCTCTATCCTGAGTATAAACTTGCCTCCGCTCTGGTGAGCAATCCTCTCCGATATAAGTGCCGCGAAGAGTCCGCCTATATGCAGGAAACCCGTGGGGCTGGGTGCAAAACGGGTAATCTTTGCTTCTTCGTCAAGGTCTCTCTGAGGATATATCGCTTCGTAATCCTCGGGGGTTTTATCAATCGTAGGGAACAAAAGTTCCGCAAGCTTCTTGTAGTCCATCAAATCATTCCTTTATATAAAGTATTAGCCATAAATTCCTTATTATATAATATCATAAAATATGGCAATTGTCAAAATAAAAATATAAAGAATACAAATAACGGAAGTGTTCAGGAGGCTGTATAAAGTACAGCCTCCCAAAAAGTGTGTAGCAACACTATGTATGCGCTTTTTACCTGAAACAAAAAGTGCATGACCGAAGCCATGCACGAAAAACACATGACTCCGATTGTCGCCAAACAATTCTGACATAATTATCATAGCAAGTATGCAGAAAAGAGCATGTGTTTTTACCTAAATAAAAAACACACCCACTATGATTAAATATTCAGAATTGTTTGGCAATATTATTCTACCACAACAATACATATTTATCAAGTATTTTTTAATTAATTTAATAATTATTGTATTATGTCGGCAGAAATTTGTCATACATTTTATAGGCGGCTGCTGTTTTGTCACTTTTTTACAATAAAATATAAATCGAATATTGTAAAAAACATTCCTTCCTATTGAAATTATAAGCATATTGTGGCGAACTCGTGTAATACCACAAAAACACTTGAATGTCAAAATTTTTCTCTATAAAACAGTAACGGATTCTAAAAATAAAACATTTGCCCGCCCAATTAGTGCTATTATGGTCGAAAAATCCATTTACAAGCTTGATAAATTATGATATACTTCACTAAAAACGAACAAAGTCGGGTGATTAAAATGATTTATAAAAACAAGCATATACTGGAGGAGGCTCCCGATACGGGTGATAGATACCGCAGGGCATATGCAAAAGGTATAGACGCATATATATCCAGGCTCAACACCGAGGGCAAAAATAACCGCCGATGCTTTATGCCGCCGGAGAGCTTTAAGGATAAAATTGAAGACTACAGGACAATGTATATCAAAATGCTGGGTATTGACAGAGTAGACAATTCAGACTGTCCCCCGCCCACAAAGACCTTTGTGGCAAGTGATGACATGTGCGACATATACCGGCTTACTGTGTACATTACAAAGGAAATTCCATTCTACGCAATGCTCTTCGTGCCCCATGGTATTACGGGCAAGGCTCCCCTGGTGGTAATGCAGCACGGTGGGGGCGGTTCTCCCGAGCTTTGTATGGACTTAATCGGTGACAACAACTATACCCACACCGGCTTAAGAATTTTGGAAAGAGGTGCAGTGGTTCTTGCACCGCAGATTATGGTGTGGTCGCTGCAAGGCGTGGAACGTGGTCATAGGTGTGATGTGGTATACGACCGAGGCAAGACCAACAACAACCTTATGCGATTTGGTATGAGTATAACCGGGCTAGAAATATCGGGCATAATGAGATGCATAGACTACGCCTCGAATTTAGATATAGTTGATTCTAATCGCATCGGCATGGCGGGGCTTTCCTACGGAGGGTATTTTACCATGCACACAATGGCAGCGGATAAGCGGATAAAGGTTGGTCTTAACTGCGCCTCCTTCAACGACCGTGATACATATCCGTGGCTTGACTGGACATACCCCAACTCCGGAAATACATTTCAGGATGCAGAGATTGCCGCCCTATGTGCTCCGAGGAAACTGTATATATCCATAGGCAAGGCTGACGAGGTATTCGACTGGCACACCGGCGAAAAAGAAGCGGAAAGAATCAAAGCATACTATAACGCTATGAATTGTCCCGACAACCTTTTTGTTACCGTATGGGATGGCGGTCATAGAGTTAAGACTGAAAGTGAGCCTATTGACTTCCTGTTTGATAATATATAATAAAGTTCTGAAATAGCAAGACTGTAAAAAAGTCTATTTCGCGGAATGTCGTAAACTGCCATTCCCTACAATTTGTTTTTCCATGTATCATTGATTACAAATTGTAGGATTTGGCATTTATGACAAACTGCTGTTTACGACTTTTTACAGTCGTTTTTTTGTTAGTATTCAACAATAAAATATTAATCGAATATTGTAAAAAAATCATTCCTGCTTATTGAAATTTCGAGCATATTGTGGTACAATTATAGAATACCATTTATATTGATACAGGAGGGATAGCCGTGGTAGGCAAGGGAATCGTAATCAAAACCGACGGTATCACTGCTACCGTAAAGGTGCATAAGTCATCGGCATGCGGTCATGACTGCGGTGAGTGCAGACTGTGCTCCAATCCTGAAATAGAAGTGGAAATATTAAACCCCATAGGTGCCAAGGTTGGCGACACGGTGACTATAGGTACCGATACCGCCAAGGTGCTAAAGGACGCATTTATGCTCTATATGCTCCCCATAATCGGAGCTATGGTCGTGTATGCACTCTCCGGGGTTTTGCTTGATAATATTGCTCTCAAAGTGATATCCGTAGCTATGTGGATTGCAGTGTGGTTTATGTACATGCGCTTCTACAGCAAGCGGAGGGTCACTATGAGCTCTGCACAGGAGGTTGTCAATGAAAAGAATTAACATCATCACAGGACACTACGGCAGCGGCAAGACAGAAATCGCCATTAATATGGCATTAAAGCTTAAAGAGCAGCACGATAACGTGGTAATATGCGATATGGACATAGTTAATCCCTACTTCCGCACAAACGATGCGAAGGAGTTTTTGGAGCAAAAGGGCATCCGTGTCATAGCTCCCGACTATGCATCTACCAATATCGACATACCGGTACTGCCGGGAGATATACTATCGGTATTTACAGATAAGAGCTGTTATGCTGTACTGGATTTGGGCGGTGACGATGACGGTGCTGTGGCACTGGGTCAATATCACAGGTACTTAAAGGACGAGGACTACGACATGTACTATGTGCTAAACGCCTTAAGACCCGATACAAGCAATATTGATGATATAAAGGCACTCGCTGCCAATATAGAATACATGAGCCGTGCCAAAATTACCGGTCTCATAAACAACACCAACCTATCATATTTAAGCGAACCAAAGCACCTTGCAGACAGCATGGAGTTTGCCGATAAAGCGGCAAAAGCACTGGATGTAGAGCTTAAATATATAACCGGTACCGGTGAAATGCTCTCTGCCCTGCCTGATAAAGCTAAGGCATTTGAGCTTGAATTATTTATGAAATTACCATTTGACGCTTTGGCGTAGAATGATATATTTATAAAATCCAGATTATTATAAAGGAGGAATCATTATGGCTAAGGTTACTTTCAGAGAAGACAGATGCAAAGGCTGTACACTCTGCACTACCGTATGTCCCAAAAAGATAGTCGTAATGGCAACAGACAGAATTAACGCAAAGGGCTTCCACCCTGCTACAGTTATTGAAACAGACAAGTGCATAGGCTGTGCATTTTGTGCAACCATTTGCCCCGATTGCGTAATCGAAGTAGAGAGATAAGGAGGTATAAAGCATCATGGGAAACAAAGTTTTGATGAAGGGTAACGAAGCTTTGGCAGAGGCTGCTATCCGTGCAGGCTGCAAGCATTTCTTCGGATATCCTATAACACCGCAGACAGAGGTTTCTGCATACATGGCAAAGAAAATGCCCAAAATCGGCGGCGTATTTCTTCAGGCGGAGTCTGAAGTAGCTGCTATAAATATGGTATACGGCGCAGGCGGCGCAGGCGCAAGAGTTATGACCAGCTCCTCCAGCCCCGGAATCAGCTTAAAGCAGGAGGGTATCTCCTACATTGCAGGTGCAGATGTACCCTGCGTTATTATAAATATAGTAAGAGGCGGTCCGGGTCTTGGCGGCATTCAGCCTGCACAGTCCGACTACTATCAGGCAGTTAAGGGCGGCGGTCACGGAGACTACCACCTGGTAGTATTGGCTCCCAGCTCCATTCAGGAGATGGTAGACCTCACTGCAGATGCATTTGACATAGGCGACAAGTACAGATGCCCTGTTATGATTATGGGTGATGGTATGCTCGGTCAGATGATGGAGCCTGTAGAATTCAAGGATACCGACACAGCAAGCCTACCCGAGAAGGACTGGGCTACCACAGGTACAGATATGAAGAGAAAGAAAAATATAATTAACTCTCTGTTCATAGAACCGAAAGACCTTGAAGACCTGGTACTCGCAAGACAAAAGAAATATGATGAGATAGAAGCAAACGAAGTACGTTATGAAACAGAGGATATAGAAGATGCTGACATCATCCTCGTGGCATACGGCACTACTGCAAGAATAGCAAAAACCGCTATGTCTAAGGCAAAGGCTAAAGGCTTAAAGGTAGGTATCATAAGACCTATCACCCTGTGGCCCTTCCCCTACGAGGCATTTGAAAAAGCTCTCGCAGACGGCAAGAAGAAAACCTTCCTTGCAGTAGAGATGAGTATGGGACAGATGGTAGACGATGTTAAGATTGCCGTAAACGGCAGAGCCGATGTGGACTTCTTCGGAAGAACAGGCGGTATCGTACCCACTCCCAATGAAATACTTAACAAGATAGAAGAAATCGCCGGAGGTGACAAATAATGGAAAAAGTATTCACAAGACCCCATGCACTTACAGATGTTCCGCTTCATTACTGCCCCGGCTGCCCTCACGGTATAGTACACCGTCTGGTTGCAGAGGTTATAGACGAACTGGGAATCGAAGGCTCCACTATAGGTGTAGCACCGGTTGGATGCAGTGTATTTGCTTACAATTACTTCGAGTGTGACATGCAGGAGGCTGCCCACGGCAGAGCGCCTGCTGTAGCTACAGGTATCAAGAGAGTACACCCCGATAAGGTGGTATTCACATATCAGGGTGACGGTGACCTGGCTGCCATAGGTACCGCAGAGACAGTTCACGCAGCTGCAAGAGGCGAAAATATAACCACGATATTTATAAACAATGCTATCTACGGTATGACAGGCGGTCAGATGGCTCCTACCACTCTCTTAGGTCAGGTAACACAGACCACCCCCTACGGCAGAGACCAAGGCAGAAACGGTAACCCCATCAGAGTAAGCGAAATGCTTGCAACATTGGACGGTCCTTCATATATAGAGAGAGTAACCGTAGATACAATCCCCCACATCAAAGCTGCTAAGAAAGCTATCAAAAAGGCTTTTGAAAACCAGATTGCAGGCAAGGGATTCTCTCTCATAGAAGTGGTATCCACTTGTCCCACAAACTGGGGTATGAGTCCTACAGAGGCATTTGACTGGATGAGAGACAACATGCTTCCCCATTATCCCTTGGGTGTATACAAGGACATTGACGCAAAGGAGGAGAAATAAGATGACTTTTGAAACAATTTTCGCAGGTTTCGGCGGTCAAGGTATACTCTTCGCTGGTAAGAGCATAGCATATGCCGGCATGATAGAAAACAAAAACGTATCTCATCTGCCCTCCTACGGTCCCGAGATGAGAGGCGGTACATGTAACTGTCACGTTATAGTTTCCGATGAACCGGTAGCATCTCCCATCATAGTAGAGCCCACAGCTCTCGTAGCTATGAATGCTCCCTCCTTTGATAAGTTTGAAGGTCAGCTGGTACCCGGCGGCAAAGCTATCATAGACAGCACTCTCATATCCAGAGACGCTGAGCGTACAGATATCGATGTATACAAGGTACCTGCCACAGACATGGCAAACAAGATGGGCTTGCCCAAGCTTGCCAACATGATACTGGTAGGCAAACTGGTAAAGGAAACAGGTATGTTTACCTTTGAAGAACTCAAAGGTGCTGTTACCAAGCTGGTACCCGCATCCAAGCCCGAGCTTCTTGAGAACAACTTAAAGACTCTTGAAGCAGGATATAATTACGAAGGATAATTAATTGCATAAGATTATAAAAGAACTAAGGGTCAAGCAGCTCCATTCGCTGCTTGACCCTATTCGTAATGTCCTCTGTATAAGTTACTCTTCTATCAGCATCCATAATATTTCCTATATTATGCTAAATATTTATAGCATTTTCATCCAGCAAAAATTTTTCAATACCTATATACAAAATCCCATTGTCATCATGCCAGGGGATTATATTATCTTTTACAACAACTATTTTTTTAAAGGAATCACCTACATGATTGAGCGAGCGTACTTCCTGTTCTCGTTTATCCTCGTCTGAGACAGAGAGAGCTGACTGAATATAATATTTTTGGCTGCCTTTATTAGCAATAAAATCTATTTCAAGATTTGATCTTTTACTCTTTTTATCTTCGCCTCTATAAAAATACTCTACCACACCAACGTCTACGCTGAATTCCCTGTAAATAAGTTCGTTATAAATGATATTCTCCATAATATAATTTTCTTCCATTTGCCTGAATTGCAGCCTTGCATTACGAAGCCCAACGTCACTGAAATAGTATTTTAGAGGTGAACCTATATGCTTTCTGCCTTTGATGTCATAACGTTCAGCCTTATACAGCATGAATGCATCTGTAAAAAGGTCGAGATAACGACCAACAGTAGCATTATCTATATTTATTTGTCTTTTGCTTTTGAAAGTATTTGCTATTTTCCCGGCATTAGTGAGAGAACCGATTGATGATGAAACTATATTTAATATATCATCTAGGACATATTTTTCGTGGAGAATTTTGTTCCTTTCCATAATGTCGCTAAGATATATTTTATCAAAAAGAGTTTGAAGATATTTTGCCTTATCTTCGTGTCCATTCTTCTTCATTACAAGAGGTAAACCGCCATACGTATAGTATTCCTGCCATGCATCCCGCTTGTCACCACTGAAAGCATTGTAAAACTCAGAAAAAGATAAGGGATTAACTTTTATTTCATCACCTCTGCCACGGAACTCTGTAAGAATATCCGAAGAAAGCATTTTTGAATTACTACCTGTTACATAAACATCTATATTGTCATGCTTCATAAGGCCTAATAAAACATCTACAAATCCTATTTTGTCCTCAACATCCTTTATATATGGATTTTGTATTGACACTACTTTTTGAATTTCATCAAGAAAAATGTAATAGGTTTTGTTTTTATCGTTTGCTTGCGAACGAAGATATTCCCCAAGCTCCAGCGGATTACGATATCTGATGTTTTCGTCATCATCAAGAGCGAGTTCGATTATACAATCTTCTTCTACACCTATAGACAAAAGGTAATCTTTATATATATTGAAAAGCAAAAATGATTTACCGCTTCTACGTATACCTGTAATAACCTTTACAAGTCCATTCTCCTTTTTGTTTATAAGCTTATCCAGATATTTATTTCTTTCAATCATAATAATGCCTCTTTCGATAATTTTGTGTATTTTCACAATTTTGCTATTTTAATTATAGCATAACCAATTTCAAAAGTCAATATTACTTTCAATAATTTTGTGTATTTACACGCGATTTCCGATTTATTGGGTTGTTTTTTGTTTTCATATATAAAACAGCGCAAAGGTATGACATTTCGCTGCTTGGCACTTATTAGTAATATCTTTTATTTGCATAAGTTACTCCTCTATCAGCTCGTGAGCTGTAAATTTAAGTTTACCGTTTTTATAATCTTCCATTTTCTGTTCCAAATAACGAATATTGTTTACAGAATAGAACGGATCAGCCGAAACCTCAAAGGGAATTCTTTTTTCCTTAGTTACTCGTGTTGCGAATATAGTAAATGCGGTTGTCATACTCAATCCCATATCTTTACACACCTGTTCCATGTTCTTTTTCAATTCTTCGTCCATACGGAAATTAACCATTGCCTGAGCCATAAAAACATCTCCTTTCGTATTGTAATACAATTATACCATTTAGTAAAGCGAAAGCCAATACTTTGCTTTACATTTTATATTATGATGCAAAATAATGTTTTGATACCTATTTAGATTTTTTTATTCTTAATTTTGTATAAATCCCGTAAATGTACATTTAATTTTTAAAATTATTAACAGTTGTTTAAAAGGCTGGACGATCATTTCGTTCAGCCTTTATTATCACATGCTTAATTTAAAATTTATCACTTAACAGGAAATCTGCTATATGCATTGTTTTTATACCTTCATAATTCCCACCTGCAAAGCTATCCGTTGTTAAAAGATACTTTGGATAATTATCACGTATTTCAAGCAGTCTGTCATACTCCCTTTTTTCAGTTTCTTCGGTTTTGATTTCCTTCGTTACCTGAACATAGATTTTATTTCCTTGTTTTTCAGCAATAAAGTCTATTTCTCCATTTCCGGTTTTTCCTATGTTAACTGAATAGCCTCGGCGACACAACTCAAGATATACTATATTTTCCAACATAGAAGCAACAGATGTTGATTTGTAGCCAAGAACACTATGCCTTAACGCTGTATCTGCAAGATAAAATTTTTCTTGAGTTTTCAAAAGTTCCTTACCTTGTATATCATATCTCGAGCAACGATGCAGAATATAAGCACTTTCCAATTTGTCCAAATAACTGTAAACCGTTTCATTATCTATCGCTCTATGCTCACTTTTCAGATAATCAGATATTGATTTTGCGGAAAAGGTTTTACCTACATTGTCAAAGGTAAAACGTACAACGCGTTCAAGCTGGTCAACTTTTCGAACCTGATTTCGTTTTACTATATCAGAAAATATTGTAGAATTATAAATATCCTTTACAATAGTATAAACTTCATCTTCGGAATATTTTTTAAGATGTGTTGCAGGAAAACCGCCAAATCTGATATATTCAGCCAATTCGCTCCTTACATCCGTAACAGTCTCATATTTTTCTTTGAAATCAAGATATTCAGAAAATGAAAGTGTGTAAATACGAAAAGCAATATATCTCCCGGTAAGATATGTTGATATTTCTGATGACATCATACGGGAATTTGAACCTGTCACATAAATATCAACATTATAATCTGTGGCAAGAGAGTTGACAATTTTTTCCCAATCTTTTATTTCCTGAACCTCATCTAAGAATATATAGGTCTTTTCATCATCAGAAAGCTTACACTTAATCTCGGCAAACATTTCCTTGGCTGTCATATCTTCGTATTCCATCGAATCAAAACGATAGCTTAAAATTCTTTCTTCTCGAACACCTCGTTTTTTTAGCTCATTAATAATCATTTTTAAAATTGTAGACTTTCCGCAGCGTCTTACACCGGTCAGTATTTTCACAAATGGTGCATCCGCATATTTCATTATTCTCTCTACGTACATAGGTCTGTAAATCATAATCAGCACCTCCATTTGGTAATATTGTTTCATACTTTTAATTTATTATACCGCAATAATTGCAGAAAGTCAATAGTTTTGCGATTATAACCCAAAATTGGGATTAATAAGCAAAGATAATTTGAGAAATTTTGTGTCTAACCTTTTGGGGTCAGATCACAGAGGGCAACTATTTGTGCTTTTATTAGAAATAGTATCTTTTCATTGAACACTTATTCACATCGCAACATGCTTTCATATCATCTATAAGACTATCTCAACTTTGACCCGATGACGGCAGTTTATAGAACACATTTCCGCCACAGTTATCACAAAAATTATTATGCATATAGCAAATTTTTCCGCATTTCTGACATGCTTTTGTGCTCAAGGCACTTGTATTCACACCAATATATGCATTTTCTTCTTTGTTTCTTTTTATATAGCCCAGAACGAGTAAGATAACGCATATAATCACAACAAGAATTCCAATTATCATAATAGCTCTGCCAATAAATATAGCTTCTTCAGCACTTGAGATGCTGCCATCATAGCTACTACCCCACGCTGCGTTGCGATGCTCCCATTCCCACTGTCTTCTGCCGGTAGATAGTAGTTGCTGCAACTCCATTGATCCTCCATCATATAGAAAAACACCTAAAGCAGTCATTATTAACCCCAAAACTAAACCAACCCAACCAATCATAATCATAAACTTTGTATTTCTCCTTTCATTTAATATTTACACATGTAAAAGTCTATTTATAGCCTATATTGTATCATATATAGCCTACTTTGTCAATATTTTTGGGCTATAATTAATCTATAATACTTATATGGGGTGTGCAAATGAATACTTATACTATAGTTAAAAACAGAATTTTATCTTTGTGCGAAGAAAAGAAAATTACAATCAATAAATTATCAACTGAATCCGGTATAGCTCCATCAACCATCAAAAATATTTTATATGGAAAAAGTCAAAATCCCGGAATAGTCACACTTAAAATTCTATGTGACGGATTAGGAATAACATTAGCGGAGTTCTTTAACACCGATGAGTTTAGAAATCTGGAACAAGAAATTAAATAGGAATAATATTATGGAACTTCAAAAACGAAAAGCAACACGATTAAAAGGATATAATTACAGTACGCCCGGTGCATATTTTATTACGTTATGTGTGAAGGACCGAAAACCGCTGTTGTCTGAAATAATTGTAGGGACAGGCGTCCTCGACTGTCCGCAAAACATATTAACACCTTATGGAGAAATTGCAAATAGGCATCTTGTTAATATGAGTAATTTTTATGAAAATATAAAAATAGATAAATTTGTTGTTATGCCAAACCATATTCATATATTAATCAGAATATTAGATCAAAGCAACCGAAACGGACCGTCGGGGACGCCGGTCCCTACAAATTCATTAATTGCGCAGTTTGTCAGCACGTTTAAAAGATTTTGCAACAAAGAATATGGAAAAAACATATGGCAAGCACGTTCAAATGATCATATTATTCGTGGTGAAAAAGATTATAAAAAAATATGGGAATACATAGATACAAATGTACTTAGATGGGAAAAAGATTGTTTTTATAATGAATACTAAAAATTATCTTTTGCTTCAATATAGATTACTTTAAAATTTAAAGGTCGCAGCAAATCGCTGCGACCTTTCAGTGTACTTAACAATACACTATAATCATAACAAATCGAGTATATCATAATTCCTACTAAATAGGTAGTCTATAGCAAAACATAATCGTCATTTCTTTTAATCTTACGATTTAATATATCCTGCAGGGTTATTTTCTCCAGGTAATTCTCTATAACCTCCATGAGACCTTTCCATATATAGAGGGTATCGCAGCTATCTGCCCTTTGGCAAAGATTAGTATCGCCTTCAAGACACGCTACCGGAGCGAGGCTGCCCTCTGTAGCACGAAGTATGTCTGCTACGGTATATGCTGACGGGCGCTTACTGAGCTTGTATCCACCCATAAATCCCCTGCCGGCAATAAGGTAGCCGGAAGCACTGAGAGCGGGTACTATCTGTTCCAAATACTTTTTGGATATATCCTGTCTTAAGGAAATCTCCTTAAGAGCTACAAATCCATTTTCTTGATTTTCTGCAATATCTATAAGCATTCGCAGAGCATAACGTCCTCTGGTAGATATCTTCATACTATCACCTCTTTATAACATAATAATACCATAGATTTAGTAGGATTTCAAGAGGTAAATGCATTTTTTGTACATTTTTTCATAAAAAAATCCCTGCATAGATAACTATGCAGGGAAATAAACTCTAAAGGTTTAATTATTTAATGATTTCGGATACAACACCGGAACCAACTGTTCTACCACCCTCACGGATAGCGAATCTTAAGCCTTCTTCGATAGCGATAGGAGTGATAAGCTCAACTTCCATAGTTACGTTATCGCCGGGCATACACATTTCTGTGCCTTCGGGAAGCTTAATAACGCCTGTAACGTCAGTTGTTCTGAAGAAGAACTGAGGTCTGTAGTTGTTGAAGAAAGGTGTATGTCTACCACCTTCATCCTTAGTAAGAACGTAAACTTCGCCCTTGAACTGAGTATGGGGGTTGATAGAACCAATCTTAGCGAGAACCTGTCCTCTTTCGATTTCGTTTCTCTGAACACCTCTTAAGAGTGCACCAACGTTGTCACCAGCCTGAGCTTCATCAAGCATCTTTCTGAACATTTCAAGACCTGTGATAACAACTTTTCTGGATTCGGTTGTAAGACCAACGATTTCAACTTCGTCACCAACGTGAGCGATACCTCTCTCAACTCTACCTGTAGCAACAGTACCACGGCCTGTGATAGAGAATACGTCCTCGACAGGCATAAGGAAAGGCTTGTCAGCCATTCTGTCAGGTGTGGGGATGTAGCTGTCTACAGCTGCCATGAGCTCATTGATGCAAGCATATTCTGCAGCGTTGGGATCCTGAGAATCGGATTCGAGAACGCCGAGAGCAGAACCCTTAACAATCGGGATATCATCACCCGGGAATTCGTATTCGGAGAGAAGGTCTCTGATTTCCATTTCAACTAACTCGAGAAGCTCGGGGTCGTCAACCTGGTCAACCTTGTTCATGAATACAACGATGTAGGGAACACCAACCTGTCTAGCGAGAAGGATGTGCTCTCTTGTCTGAGGCATAGGACCATCAGCAGAAGATACAACGAGGATAGCACCGTCCATCTGAGCAGCACCAGTGATCATGTTCTTAACATAGTCAGCATGTCCGGGGCAGTCAACGTGTGCATAGTGTCTGGATTCTGTTTCGTACTCAACGTGAGCAGTAGAGATTGTGATACCTCTTTCTCTCTCTTCGGGAGCCTTGTCGATCTGATCATAAGCATTGAACTGAGCCTTACCCTGCATTGCAAGCACCTTAGTGATAGCAGCAGTAAGAGTTGTCTTACCGTGGTCAACGTGACCAACAGTACCGATATTAACGTGGGGTTTGGTTCTTTCGAATTTAGCCTTAGCCATTTTAAATATCCTCCTTGGATTTTATATTTTTATTTTTTTGTTGTGTATAGGGGATCTCTTATCCCCAAATGGGGCATCAGGGTAAGGATCACTTGCCCTGACGGCTCTTGATGATCTCCTCCTGAATGTTCTTAGGAACATCCTG
>JAGATB010000018.1 GCA_017621495.1 Clostridia bacterium | reverse complement strand
TGACAGATTTCACATTCTTTTGAGTTCAAAAGGTGTAAATCGGCTTGCCGATTTAGCGAGGACCCAGCGAAGCGCTTCCGCAGCGGCACCTTTTGGGCTCAAAAAATGTGATTAATCTGTCCTGCACGTTCCCACAGCACGAGGAGTGGTGACGGCAGGGTGTCAGGGCTTATACTCTGTCTTACTATGATAGTGATATAAACTCCAATTTAATACATCTTTCCAAAAAAATCCGACTCTATCTCAAACGACAGTGTCGGAGCAACTAAACATATTACCAATTAAAATGTTGTAGCGAACGGGTTCTATTTAATTTCTTGTTCTAAATTATCAAATTCTTCCGTGGAAAAGAATTCACCCAAGGTAATTTCAAGACCATCACAAAATTTCTTTATTGTTCTTATTGAAATATCCCTGCGTGATTTGTCAATCATGCTGTAAGCGGTAGATGGTGTCACACCCGATATGTTTGCAAGCTCATTTATCTTCATATTTCGTTCATTGCATAATTGCAAAAATCTCTCTACTATAACATCTTTAATATCCATTTCGGTTCACCTCAATAATATTTTAAATTATTTTACGTTTTTGCGTATACGCACTTGAGTAAAATTAAAAAATATGTTATAATAAACTTAAGAACAAGTTTTACTTGTCGTGCAGGTTCAATTAGTCGCCAAATATAGAGAAAGAAACGGTTTGATATTGAACCGTTTTTTTAGTTTATGAAACACTGTAATTTAAATAAACATCAATATATTTATACGTAAAGTCTATCTGAAGCCCGTTAAATGCTGACTTTAACACATGTTCGTTTTTTACAAAATCGGTAGGCGAAATTTGTTTCATAGTGTAGTATAATTAATATATAGTCATTTGACTTATAAAAAATATTATGTTATACTTAAGGAGGAAAACAAAATGGAAAACAGATGCAGAAGATGCCGCATCAAAATCTGTATTAAGATATGCCAAAGATGATGATATAGCTAAATCTAATTATGAATACAATTCAACAATAGATTTAAGTAAGTATGACGGGAAATATATAAACGACCAGAATACAGGACCCGTTTCACAGCTTAAATTTGGAAACAGACAAATGTATTACAATGGTTGTGAAATAATAGCAACTTACAATGCCATGCGTACTCTCGGCAAGCCTGAAGATATCCGTGATATTGCGTACGAATATGAAAAAGACGGCAAGATGCTCGGTGGAGAATTTGGCACCAATCCATATGCTGCACAGAGATATTTTGAACGTAAAGGATACAAAGTAGAGACCGTAAAGGGTGAGGATATAGTCAATAAAAAGACGCCTGATGCTGATGCATATATACTTTCGTATTGGAATACGGACAATGTGATGGATATGCTTCATACGGTGGCTATAGAGAAAGATAAGAACGGGGAATATGTGTTTTATAATGATGATGCCAGATACGAAAAAGAAGTAAGAGAAACTGAGATACAAAATCGAATAAAAGTAGAAGAGTATCAACCTATAATTTTACAATGCATTTCTGAAAAATAAGGGGGTACAATTTTAAATGAAAATAAAAAGTAGCATATTGTGTTTGTTATTGGTATTTTTTTTGACAGGTTGTGTACCTAGTCAAAAGCTTAGACCACAGCGTTGTGAAAATGAAATATGGGTGTGCCGAGAATTGGATGATACTTATTTCTATTGGGATAAAGAACAAGATATATTCTATGGAAATCTTACGTATGGCGAAAAAAACCATGAGTTCTTTTTGTCCGGTTCATATGGAGACGTTTTATCTTTTGTTGATACTGCTAATTTGAATGAAGAAGGGGTATACCTTGAAAAATATAGAATCATTTCAGGTGTAGCTGATTATCAAGAGACATTTTTTACGCTTAAAATAAAACAAGATCCCAAAAACATTTTTAACGGCAACATAAAAAAGCTAACTTTCTTATGTTGTGACCGTGAAGAATATTTTAAAAACCTTAATCCTGAAAACGCAGAATAAAATAGTAATCATTTGTCCCATTATATTCGTAGGGGAGGGCACGTTCGCCGCACTCATATCTTTGGTAAAAGGTAAGTTCAAAATGCCGAAAATACCAAAATCTATTGACTTTTTGCGAAAAGTATAGTACAATATGTGTGCAGAGAGATAGATGTATCAAATTTATCTTTCTTGCGTATAATGTAAACCATAGGATGGAAGTCCTATTTAGGAGAGCTCCTACCAATAAGTGGAGGCCTTTAAATTCAGGTGAGCTCCTACCAATAAGTGGAGAACTTTAACTCAGTAGGGCTGTCTATCTCGTATAGCAGCCCTATTGTCACATTCAGAGGTGTTCAAATGAAAAGATTGAGATTATATACGATTGATGCCGATTATCTCAAATTCTTATTCAATGTCGATAATCGGGTAATGTATTGGGAAGGCGACACATATAAAACTGCTCGAAAATACATAGGCGTTGTATTAAAAATAAATGACTTTGAGTATTTCGCCCCACTTTCTTCGCCAAAAGCTAATGACTATTTTTATAAAAAAGGTGTAAAACAGGTCAAAAAGAATATAATTCCAATTATAAGATTAGTTACGGATAAAGGCCATCTTCTCGGTAAAATCAAATTAAGCAATATGATACCTGTTAAAAGCGAACACATTACTCTGTATGATGTTAAAGGTGAATCTGACAAAAAGTATCAATCACTTATTGTTAAAGAAATGATTTGCATAAGAAAAAGCAAAGATGAGATAGCAAAAAATGCTCTTGTGCTATATAACCAAAAGTCAAAAGGATATAAAAACATAAACTATCTTAATGATACTTTAGATTTCAAAAGCCTTGAAGTAGCATGTTTAAATTACGAAAAGCAGGAATAATCTTCGTTTTTTTACAGGGGGTTATCTCAGCCCTTAATGAGAAACTTATATAGTGAGCTTCTCTGGGCTCTATTTAATTTCTTGTTCTAAATTTCTAAATAAATAAGAGCTGAAAAAATCTTCAATTGATATTTCCAAACAATTATTTTTAAAAGTTAACATAATTAACTCAATTGAGTTAACGTTTTTGTTTTTAATATGTTATAATAACCTTAATAACAAGTTTTACTTGTTGTGCAGACTCTATTAGTCGCTAAACGTATGGAAAAGGAGCGGTTCAAAAATTGAACCGCTCCCTACAAATTCCGAATATTAATTTAATCAGGTATTACCGTATATGTACCCTTTATAAGCACAATGGCATCCCTGTCGAGCTTTAGTCCTCTGGAGTCATTCTTGGGTGCTACAAGCATATGGTTTGCAGGTATTGCAGTGCCGTGGGGCAGGTCAACTCCTGCAGTAAGGTCTGCCACACCGCCGTTTTCGGTAGCCACTATAGTACCGGAGCCCATTCTGAGTATGAATTCCGTGCCTTCGCCGCCTATCACGGTATGGTTTGCTTTGATGTTGACAAGGCTGTATGTGCCTCCGGCACTGCCGGAATGAGAACCGGATGATACGGCTTCGCTTATTTTGTCGTCAATTTGCTGCTCTATATCCGGCATCAGGGTGTCCGTAATGTAGGATAACGTAACCAGGGGGTCATCACTGTCGCCGGGTGCTGCAAATGCAACAATTGCAGATATAATGATTGATACTACAATCACCAATAGCATAAATTTGTGTCTGTTTGAGAGCTTCATATAAATTCCGCCTTTCTCTTTAGTAAGTTAGTAAGTCAAATGCCAATCCCAAAGCTGATTTTAAGTGCATAGTCTATAGACTCCATGAGGCTGTCGTCTATATGGCCTATTTTTTCTTTTAAACGTCTTTTGTCTATGGTACGTACCTGCTCGGCAAGAATTACCGAATCCTTGGTAAGTCCGTGTTTGGTACCCTCCAGCTCAATGTGGGTAGGCATTTTTGCCTTGTTGATTTTGGAGGTAATGGCAGCCACTATGACAGTGGGGCTGTATTTGTTGCCTATGTCATTTTGCACCACGAGCACGGGACGGATTCCGCCTTGTTCAGAGCCTACCACAGGGCTTAAATCCGCATAATAGATGTCTCCACGTTTTACCATAAATATCATTCACACTCCGCTAATTTTTCCTCGTAGCTTTGCTGTTGAATGTTGTCCGCTTTAAGGCATATTTCGGCGATTTCTATATTGATATCCGCCATTTCTTCATAGCCTTTCTTAAGACTTGCGGCAAGAGAAGCATGCTTTTGCTCTTTGACATAGCGTCTCATGGCCTCTCTTATAAATTCGCTTCTGTTGATTTTTTGTGTAGTGGCAAGGTTGTCAACCTCTGTCAGAAGTGTATCGGGTAAACTTATGAGTATTTTCTTTTGATGCGCCAAAACAATCATGCCCCCAATCCGCTTTGCTTTTTTGATATATAATAATTATATAATTTTTTTCGGGGAAAGTCAAATGTATATTCTGGCAAGAAATATAGCCGTAACCGGGAGGCGTTTATATGTAAGCACGGGGAACTCGCCTTGCGACCGAGCATACAACCTCATAGTTTATGGTACCCAACAGATGCGCAACAGAATCTACGGTAATCGTATTATTGCCATCTGTGCCAAATATTATAACCTCATCTCCAATGTTTATATTGTCGATATGAGTTACATCAACCATACACTGGTCCATACATATATTTCCTACCACGTTTGCTTCTTTGCCGTTTATGAGCACCTTTGCCTTATCGGAGAGCACTCTGGAAAAACCATCTGCATATCCAATGGCTATAGTAGCTATCTTATCACCTTTTTTGGCTATGTATCTGCCGCCGTAGCTTATGGGGCTGTCGTGCTCTATTGTTTTAATGCCGGATACTTTGGTTTTCAGTGTCATTGCAGGCTTTAAGCTTATGTGGTTTTCATTTACTTCTTCGGATGGATTAAGCCCGTATGTGACTATGCCCATCCTCACCATATCCAGGTGGGTGTGAGGCAGGGTAGCTATAGCTGCACTGTTCGCTATGTGCTTTATGGGGATATCCACTCCCTTGGCTTCAAGCATAGAGCACATTTTGGTAAATTTATCAAACTGTATATTTGCATACGCTTTGTCGGTTTCGTCGGCTTTCGCCATGTGAGAGAATATACCCTGCAGGGATATATTATCCAGATTGCAAATCTTTACAATTTCGTCCGAGACTTTTTCATCATCGTCTCCGCATACAAAGCCTATGCGTCCCATGCCGGTGTCCAGCTTTATATGCACGAGGGCATCCTTGTTAAGCTCGGCGGCTTTGAGAGATATGGCTTTGGCTTCATGGTATGATGTGACGGTAATTGAGATGTCATTCTGTATCATTGTATGATAATCTTCATCAAATATTACCCCCAATACCAGGATAAGGTGTTTAAATCCCAGGTTTCTCAGTTCCAAGGCTTCATCAGCAGTTGCTACTCCGAAGGCATATACACCTTCCTTTGCCAGAACCTCAGCCACCTCTTTAACTCCATGACCGTAGGCATCGGCTTTAACTATAGCCATTATACGGGCATTGGTTTTCTCCCTTACCGAATTAAAGTTGTATTTTATTGCGTTTAAGTCTATTTCTGCCCAGGTACGCATCTTGGCAGCATCTCCTTTTGAGTGTATTTTACAGCATATGGCAAATACTCAACTATGTCGGTGGGTGTAAGTGAGTACTCACCCTTATCATATGATGCCATGTCTGCAGCCAGTGAATGTAGATATACTCCCATTACTGCGGCATTATCCATACCTTTGCCCTGTGCGGCAAATGAAGTTATGGTGCCGGAGAGTACATCACCTGTGCCTCCGGTTGCCATACCGGGATTGCCCAGGAGGTTAACACACACATTTCCATGAGGGTCTGCAATTACCGTGCGGTGAGATTTGAGCACCAGTGTTACCCGGTATTCTTTGGCAAAATCCGCCGCTGCAGCACAGGGGTCTTTCAGGATTTCTTCCGCAGACAGTCCGGTCAATCGTGCGAATTCGCCTATATGGGGTGTGAGTATCAGCTCCGACTTGTGCCCTCGGAGCACAGAGATATCGTCGGCTATGGCATTTAATCCGTCTGCGTCTATGACGCATGGAGTATCTTCCATTGAAAGTATATTCATTATTATTTGGTTTATGCTTTGGCTTCGTCCCAGTCCGGGACCTATGAGACACACATCGGCATTTGCCGCATCAGCACAGATTTCAGCAGTGTTTTGAGCATTTATTATACCGTTTTCGCTTGGCAGAGGCTTTGTCATCACCTCTCTGAGGGATATCTCAAATATAGTATTGAGCTCCCGGGCACAGCCCAGAGTTATGAGCCCTGCACCGCATTTTAATACGGCGTTGCATGCCATGATAGCTGCACCTGTCAGCCCCACGGAGCCTGCCAGGACATATACTCTGCCATAGCTGCCCTTGTGGGTTGCCGACTCTCTTTGCGGCAGCAGCTTCATTACCTGCCGGGTGGATATGGCATTATCGGGGGCATTGCATAGCTTCTGTAGAGCTTGCCGGTAATACTTCATATGTGTGTCAACGCATGCATAAGCCGCTGCTGTGGCATACTCGCCGTCGTGTGTTATGCTAAGCTCAAATTCATGGATACCCATGTTCATCGCCGCTTCTAAGGCATTGCCCGATAAAGCTGCATCGGGATTACCCTGTGGTAAATGGTTTATGCATACTTCATGCAGTGGCAGAGTGATTCCCGTGCCCAGTGCTTTTAATACCGCTTCCTTAGCGGCATATATGCCGGCGGCTGTTTGATTGGGGTTTTTCTTGGAGAGTATGTACTCTCTCTCGTATGCTGTGAATATCTTATCCGGCAGACCGATGTCTACCAGATGCTGCATACGGCTTATTTTAACTGTGTCTATACCTATAGGCATATTAAAAACTCCCTTAGTCTACGAATACCTTCCTGGGATTCCTGTCTTTTAAACCTGTGATAATCTTTTCATTTGGCTCAAAGTATATTGCTTTTCTGGTGTCTTTGTTTGCTATAAGCACATATACCTTGCCTTCCGGGTCACCGGAGGTTACATCTACCTTGTCTATAGCGTCAAGACCGGGCAAGTGGTGGCTCCCTATAGGTGCCATTACTTCTATTTCCTCACGTGTAACGGAGATAACGCGTTTTCTGCCGTTGCGGTTAATAATCTTGTCTATGTCAATGTCACTTCCGGTAAGGAGGTATTCATACTCTATGTTTCTGCCTACTATGAGCTTGTATGCTCCCCAGATAACACCAACTATAAGCAGCGGCATAAGGAAGCCCAAAAATCCCAGCAAGCCGGATATGATAGGGATTACTACGTTAATAATCAGAAGTGCCGCCACCACAATACCTATACTTATGAGGGTGTCCTTTGAAGTTCTTTTCCTTTTTAAAATATATTCGCAATATGAATCCATTTTAAAATCTCCTTTATTATAATCTTTTCTAATATTTTAGCATATATTAGTTTTTTCTGCAAGAATTTAATGTAAAAACTTTTAACTAAATGCTCAAAATTAAAAATTTATTTACATATTGACGATTTTGTGGTAAAATATTATGAACGATTGTGCATTACCCTTCATATAATTATACGGGGTGAGGCATATGCAGTCATCAGTAAAAAAGAAAAGAAGCAAATTGAGGATTGCTGCAATTGCAGTACTCCTGCTTGTGATCGCCTACAGCCTTTTCTGCGGATATGCGGCTATGATACGCACAGTGCGCTCCGTGGCTCAGTCGGAGATGGAGGAGGTAGCCAATCAGGCTATTCACAGTGCTATAAGAGATGTAGGTATGGCAGATACTTCCTATGATGAGCTTGTGAATATATACCGTGATGAAACCGGAGCCATACAGTCGCTTACGTTAAATCAGCAGGCAGCAAACCAACTCAAATCCGATATAGCCCTCAGAGTGCTTGAATATTTAAATGATTCGGATAAATATGAGATAGAGGTACCGGTGGGTAATTTTCTGGGGTCGGAGTTCTTCTGGGGCTTTGGTCCAAAGCTTAAGTTTAAGGTAATACCCTGCAACATAGCCTCTATAGATTTTGAAAGCAAATTTACCCAGGCGGGTATCAATCAGGTACTGCATACGGTGAGTGTGAGGGTAGATGTGAACATAGGAGCTCTTTTGCCCGGCTTTGAGGAGATATCAAATCTTTCATCCTCTGCAGTAGTGTCTGAGGCTGTAATCATAGGTGACGTTCCCGAAACGTACCTTAATATAGAGAAGTAAAGAGGAATAATACAAATGACGGATAATATTAACTATCAGTATATCGTAGACTACATTGTGAATACCATACCTCAGAGCAGCGGATTTTTAAAAGAGCTGGAGGAGTATGCTGATGAGAGGTTTATACCCATTATCCAGAGGGAGGTCAAGGGATTTTTGGCAACTCTTCTGGAGTACAAGAGACCTCGGAGGATACTGGAGGTAGGCTCTGCCATAGGGTATTCATCTATATTCTTTTCGCAGTTTCTTAAGGAGGGCGGAGAGATCATCACCCTGGAAAAAGACGAGAAATACGCCGCTATAGCCAGAGATAATATAAAAAAAGCGGGTAAAGAAAACATAATTCATCTGATAGAGGGCCCTGCCGAGGAGACCATAACCACTGTAGAGGGTAAGCTTGATATGGTATTTCTGGATGCCAATAAGTCACAGTACAGACATTATTTTGATGTGATATTTCCCAATTTAAATCCGGGCGGCATCATAATATGTGACAATATTCTCTACAAGGGCATGACTGCCAATGATGCTCTTTTACCCAGAAAGCACTATGCTATAGTAAAACACATAAGGGATTTTTTGGATTTTTTGTGCAGGCATGAGGAGCTTACCACATCCATAATCCCCATAGGAGACGGCATGAGCCTCTCTGTGAAGAAAGGAGATATATAAATCATGAACAAGCCTGAAATTCTGGCGCCTGCAGGCAGCCTGGCAAAGCTGAAATATGCTGTTATGTACGGTGCAGATGCAGTTTATATAGGCGGAGAAGCTTTTTCTTTGCGAGTTGCCGCCAAAAATTTCACCATAGATGAGATAAAAGAGGGTATAGCCTTCGCTCACGAAAGAGGAGCCAAGGTTTATATAACTGCTAATATCATACCTCATAATTCCGATTTGGACAAGTTCCCGGATTTTGTAAGAGAGGTTGCAGCAATTGGCGCAGATGCCATCATAGTATCGGATTTGGGAGCATTTGGTATTGTGCGTTCCGTTGCTCCGCAGCTGGATGTGCATATAAGCACTCAGGCTAACAATACCAACTATGCATCGGCAAATATGTGGCATTCCATGGGTGCCAAGAGAGTGATACTGGCTCGCGACCTGTCTTTTGGAGAAATCAGCGAAATCCGTGCCCAAACAGACCCCGAACTGGAAATTGAGTGCTTTGTACACGGTGCTATGTGCGTTTCCTATTCGGGCAGATGTCTGCTCAGCAATTACCTTACTCACAGAGATTCCAACCGAGGTGCCTGCTCGCATCCTTGCCGCTGGAAGTACTATCTTATGGAAGAAAAACGTCCGGGAGAGTATATGCCGGTTTTTGAAAACGAACGGGGAACATTCATATTTAATTCCAAGGACCTGTGTATGATAGAGCATATACCCGAGCTTATAGAGGCAGGCATCACCAGCTTCAAGATAGAGGGCAGGGTAAAAAATGAGCTGTATGTGGCTACTGTAGTCAAGGCGTATCGTGATGCAGTAGACGCTTATTTTGAAAACAAAGAGAATTACAAGGTGGACGAGGCAATACTGACCGAGCTTACCAAGGTGAGTCACAGGGAGTATACAAGCGGATTTTATCTGGGTAAGCCTACCGAAAAACATCAATTATACACCAGCAACACCTATATACAGGAGTATACCATAGCCGCCGTGGTAAAAAGCTATGACGAAAATAGCGGTATGACAATCTTAGAACAGCGCAATAAATTTGAGAAAGGCGACCTGCTGGAGGTACTCAATCCCAAGGGCGAAAACTACAGCTTCACTGTAGAGGATATGTACGACGAAAATGATGAATTAATAGAGAGTGCACCTCACGCACAGCAGACAGTTAAGCTAAGTATGCCCGGTATCACGGAGCAATACGCTATCCTCAGAATGATAAATAAGAATTATAAGCCGGAGGAAGTGTGATTTATGATGTGGCACAGCCTGCTTTGGTGATATGTTTTTTTGAAGAAAAAGCAAAAAAATGGTTGACATTCCCACCGGGGTGTGCTATAATGCTATGGTAAACGCATAAATGCGGTTTTTGAGAAATCTTTCTTGCAGAAGGATACCGCAGATTAGCGATAATAGATGAAGGAGGTGCTTCATATAATGTACGCAGTTATCGAAACAGGCGGCAAGCAGTACAAGGTTTCCGAAGGTGATATCGTTTTCATCGAAAAGGTAGCAGGTGCTGAAGGCGACGCTGTAAAGTTTGATAAGGTTCTTGCAGTTGGCGGCGATAAGACAGTATTCGGTACACCCGTAGTAGAGGGCGCAAGCGTAGACGCTAAGGTTCTCGCTCAGGGTAAGGCTAAGAAGGTTATCGTGTTCAAGTACAAGCCCAAAAAAGGCGAAAAGTGCAAGCAGGGTCACAGACAGCTTTACACTAAAGTTCAGATCGAAAAGATCAACGCATAATTGTCATGACGGAAGTTAAGATTTTTCGTGACAAAGGCGCAGATATCGTTAAAGGTGAGCTTATAGGTCATACCGACTATGCAGAGCTCGGAGAGGATATTGTATGCGCATCGATTTCGTCAGTGCTTTTCATGGCGTTAAACGGTATTGAAAATGTACTTAAAGTGGACTTCGGATATGAGACGGATGACGGCTATGCCATGTTTGTCCTGCCGGAGGATTTAGACGATAATAAGAAAAAAGAAATAAACATATTGTTGGATTCCATGTACTTGTTTTTTAAAAGTATTGAAGAGCAGTACCCCGACAATGTAAAAATTACCGAATTGGAGGTGTAATTTTAATGTTCAGCTTAAACATTCAGTTATTTGCTCATAAAAAAGGTATGGGTAGTACCAAGAACGGTAGAGACAGTGAGTCCAAGCGTTTAGGTGTTAAGAAGGGCGACGGACAGTATGTTAAGTCCGGTAACATCCTCGTTAGACAGAGAGGAACCAAAATCCATCCCGGTATCAACGTAAAGAAGGGTAGCGACGATACACTCTTTGCAGTTGCAGACGGTAAGGTTAAATTCGAAAGACTCGGCAAGGACAAGAAGCAGGTTAGTGTATACGAGATTGCTCAGTAATTGCCCGGTTACAAATCAGATTACTTAAAGGGGTTGTAAAAATGATTTTTTACAGCCCCTTTTTAAAGAATAAGGGAGTGACAGACTATGATGGCAGATACAGCCGAAATATACATTGAAGCGGGCAACGGCGGCAACGGCCTTGTAAGCTTCCACAGAGAAAAATACGTAGCGGCGGGCGGTCCTGACGGCGGTGACGGCGGTAAGGGCGGCAGTGTTATCTTTATAGCTGATGAAAAGATGAGCACTCTTGCCGATTTCAGATATCAAAGACACTATAAAGCACAAAACGGAGAAGACGGCAAAGCTGCCAAAAGCTCCGGTAAAAACGGCTCCGACCTCATAGTTAAGGTGCCCTGCGGTACCATAATCCGTGATGTGGATCAGGACAGAGTGATTGCAGATATGAAGACTCCCGGTCAGCAGTTCGTGGCGGCAAAGGGCGGCACAGGTGGCTGGGGCAACTGTCACTTTGCCACGGCGACAAGGCAGATTCCCAGATTTGCCAAGAGTGGTATAGAGGGCGAGAGAAGGAATATCAAGCTGGAGCTTAAGCTCCTGGCAGACGTAGGATTGGTGGGATTCCCAAATGTGGGTAAGTCCACATTGCTCTCCGTGGTCAGCGATGCTAAGCCCAAGATTGCCAACTATCATTTCACCACATTGGAGCCAAACCTCGGCGTGGTTAAGCCGGCAGAGGGTGTAAGCTTTGTAATGGCAGATATCCCCGGACTTATAGAGGGCGCCGGAGAGGGCGTAGGTCTGGGTCATGAATTCCTGCGTCATGTAGAGCGCACCAGACTGCTTTTGCATGTGGTGGATGCCTCCGGTATAGAGGGCAGAGACCCCATAGCGGATTTTGACCTCATCAACAAAGAGCTTGAAACCTATAACGCAGACCTGGCTTCAAGACCTCAGATAGTAGTTGCCAACAAGATGGATGTAGTTTACGACCAAGCAATATATGACGGCTTCTGCGAAGAAATGGAAAACCGCGGATATACTGTATTTAAGATAAGTGCCGCTGCCAATAAGGGCGTAAAGGAGCTTATAATGTATGTGGCATCTGTGCTTGATACCATACCTATCCCTGTGCTCTATGATGAGGATGAAGCAGAGACTATGGTTATCTCCTACAAGGACGACGAGCCCTACACCGTAAGAGTAGAGGACGGCGTATATGTAGTAGAGGGCAGCTGGGTTAAACGTATGATAGGCTCAACTAATTTTGAAGATAACGAATCACTCCAATACTTCCAGAATGCTTTGAGGAAGAAGGGTGTCATAAAGGCACTTGAAAAAGAAGGTATAAATGAAGGCGACCTGGTACGTATGTATGAGTTGGAATTTGATTATATGAAATAAAAGGGGATGCACGTATTATGAAATATAAATTTTACGGAACTGCAGCTGCAGAGGGATTACCCGGAATATTTTGCGAATGTGAAAACTGCAACAGAGCCAGAAAGCTCGGAGGCAGAAATATCATGACCAGAAGCCAGAGTGCTATTGACGGCGTACTGGGTATTGATTTTTCTGCGGATACGTATATGCATGTGTTAAACTACGGATTTCCGGCAAGTGATATATCTACGTATATTATAACACATAATCATGCAGACCATTTTTATCCCCAGGATTTCTTAAATCACGCCAAAGGCTACTCGTATTTCGGAGAAAAAGTGATTGACATATATGTAGCAAAGAGTGGTTATGACTTAGCTGACGAAGTTTTAAAGGATAAGAGCTATGTTCATCTTCACCTTGTGGAGCCATTTAAGCCTTTTACCACCAAGGAAGGCTACAACATAACCCCCCTCAAAGCTAATCATAAGCAGGACCCGGTGATATATCTTATAGAAAAAGACGGCAAGTGTGTGCTCCACTCCAATGATACAGGCTACTACCTTGAGGAGACCTGGCAGTACTTTGAGGAGCATAAGCCTCATATAGATTTTGCAGAATTCGATTGCACCATGGGCATGCAGAATGCCGATAACACACAGCACCCCAATCACATGAATTTCCCCACAGTGCAGAATGTACGCTCAAGGCTTGAGAGCATAGGCTGCATTGATGAAAATTCAATCTGCGTTATAAATCACTTCACCCACAACACCGGCATGGTGTACGAGGACTTCAAAAAACTCGGCGACGAAAACGGATTCCTTACATCCTATGACGGATTTGAAGTGGAGTTTTAGCGTGACTTTTAAGTCTTGACATTTATTCTATTTTGAATTATAATGACAATAATAAAGTGTAACTTTGAATTAGTCGTAAAGCAAGGCGAGGTAATGATAAATGAGTGATAAATCAATCACTTACGGTATTCGCGATGAAGTTTTGCAAGCCATAATTAATTTGGGAAAAGAACATGATTTAGAGCGTATCCTACTGTTTGGTTCGAGAGCTCGGGGCGATTATAGGGAAAGAAGCGATATAGATATAGCGGTATCCGGCAAAAATGCTGATGTATTTTCGGTTGATATTGAACAAAACGTTCCCACTCTTCTTAAGTTTGATGTCGTGAATATGGATAAACCCGTACAAAAGGAATTGCTTGATTCTATTGAGAGAGAAGGTATTTTAATCTATGAAAAAGTTTGATAATTTTTGTAGTGCATATAATAATCTCATGGAATCCATAGGGTTGGAGCCACCGTATGATACATTGACTCTCACCGGACTTGTGGCTCTTTATGAAATTGCTTTCGAGCAATCATGGAAAATGATAAAAGAAGTCCTTGAATATCATGGCTACGCATCAAGCAGTACCGGTTCTCCGAGGAGTGTTATCAAAACCGCATATCAGGCAGGCATGATAGATGACGAAGAGACATGGCTCAAAGCACTTGTTGCAAGAAATAATGTAGCGCATGCCTATAATAAAGATATAGCACTTGGTATAATTAAGGAATGTAAAGAGCTGTATGCAGATATGTTTGGAAAGCTCAAGGATTGCATAGAGAAAGAATGGCTGTAAGTTAAAACAAATTATATGCAAAAAAGCTCAATAAGATGTACTAAAATACACCCATCATCTACGATATAATTATCATAGATGATGGGTGTTTTGTATTTTGCAGTGCAAAAAATTGCACACTCTTTGATATATAATAGATTTGAGGAAACGATATTGGAGGAATAGAAATGATTAAGATAAGCGAGATTTACAACAATAACAAATCCGATAGAATTGAAATTGGAAGAAATGAAAGCACATATTTTCTGAAAATTGACGGAAAGAAAGTTAAGGAAGGATACGATAACATTTTCATATACGGAGATAATCTGTTTGTATTAGTATCCTCCGGCAGATTTGGAGCAGTTCAGTATGATGACGAGTTAAACGAGATTTATTCGCTATCATGCAAATATGATACTCTTGATGAATATTGGCATAATCTACTATTTTCAAATAAGGATGAAGTTGTCTATTACAACGAAGTATCAAAGGAATGGATCGAACTTAAAGATGCATACATAAGCGAAGAATTTCTGTACGGCGAGGATAAAGAAACATATCTTATTATAGAACAGGCGACAGGGAAACTTATCTGGCGAGAATACAAATCAAGAGCAAGACTTATTGATACCCCATGTTTTGTATTCTGTGGTAGAACCAATGGAAATCCTGAATTTTATGACATCACAAATGGAGCATATATCTCGAAAGTTGAAGACGGCTATGCAAGATATAAAAAACATAGTCTTGTAAAACCAATTGTGATTAACGGGCAGAACATCATAGGCGTTTGCGAAAGGAACGGTAAGCTCGGCACGATTGATGTGGGAAACAGAAAATCTGTAGCACCGCAATGGGAAGAAATAACAGTAGAATTAAAGGTAACCTGCAAAAGTGGAACGCATAAAAGAGAACAAACCTTTGGTGTTACAAATATTAAAGCAGGTGATGTTATTCGACCGGAAGAATGGTAAGGGAGAAATTATATATGAAAGAATTGTATATTGAGGTCATCAACAGATCTGTATTTGATGAGATACGACTTATAAGAATATCTCCATTATACAGAGCTGAGGTGTTTGAAGGAGAATTGCCTGAAAATGAAGCATTCTTAAAAGAAATATCAGAATTTGTTTATAAAGACGAAGAAAAAGGGAAAGCGCTTTGGAATTATTCATATGAGAACGAAAAGAACAATGGCTCATCAATTGAAATGATAAAAGACTATATTGATAAAGCAGAAAACAGAGGAGATTAATGATGGATATTTTAAAATTTATAAATTCAAATGCAGTAAGAAATCATTTAAGAGAAATTAACTATGAGTTTTCTCCTGTAGAGTTTGCATTCATTGTGTGGCAGAGTAAAACTCATACTATGAAGCAAAAGCATGACGCATTTCATTATATCATTGATAATACGGAAGACTGTCCTATTGAGCAAAAGCCATGGACTGCAGTTGAACTGAATTGGACAATTGAACATAATACTCTTCATAAAATGCTTAGGCGCTTTATGGAAGTAGAAAATGAGATAATTGAAGCAGTAAAAAAAGATGAGAATAATGCGATTTATTCTGTAAGAGCAGTATATACAGATTTCGACTATGAAGAAGATGAGCGGTACTTTACTACTTATGACCAATGTCAAAAAGCGGCAAATGCTCTTGACGACTGTGAAACATATCCTTTTTACTACTATGAAATTATAAAACGATGGACTGATGAAAAGAAGGCAAGATATATTTCAATGAAGGTCCTTACAGACGGAGAAATATTGGGCGTAGATAGTGAGAACTGCAACTTTATAAAAGATTTCTTGATACTTGGTGCATTTGAAGATATGTGGTTTCAAATTCCTGTGCCGTTTAAGAAAGGTGACATCGTATATACCGAGAAAAAAGGTTATGTAGGATATTCACCATATGGGACAGAACCTTTCGTGCTTGAAGGTGTATGTTATGATATGTGGTCAGAAAAACAGATTGAATCAAAAAAAGAACGTGGTGATTTGACTGATATGACAGCTTACGGTTATTTTCAATCAGAAAATGGCGAGTTGTTTTATGAATGTATGCACGGCTATTTTTCACTTGATTACTATCCTGAAAAACTTGAAGGTAAGCAGAGAATATTAACCGCATTATCAAACTATCTTAAAGGAAAAATAAGTGTTGATTTGCTTATGAATGCATATCATATAATTCTTAGCGAAGAGGATATAAAGAAAAAAAGAAAATACTTGGGTGTTACAGATGAGGGATTAGAACTTGCAGGCTTATAGAAACTCCCATTTGATAAAACAAAAAAATAAATTTTAAAGGAGAGAAATACAAAATGAGAATTATGTCAGGAAGTTGTGGAAACAACGTTGCCTATAGGGTTGAAAAGGACAGAGTGTTATCCGGTGGATGTGGTTTCAATATTGCATATTGCATCGAGCGTGACAGAATATTATCAGGAAGCTGTGGATTTAATGTTGCATATCGAATAGAGGGTAATTTAATTAAATCCGGCTCCTGTGGTAATAACATTGCCTTCAGAATTGACGGAAACAGGATATTATCCGGTTCTGCAGGAAATAACGTGGTTTACCGTATAGAAAGATAAGCAAAGCGGCTATGACATTTACGAACATAGCCGCTATATTATTTATTACAAACTTCAATTTGCACCTGACCATCAGGAAGCCTTGTTAGATTTTCAAGAGCGTTAGAGATACCGATTCTATCCTCATCTTCCCAAGGAAAGTTAGCAAAATCTATAGTTGAGCCATCAGAATAGTGCATATAAATACGAGCAAGGTTGTATTTTTTTGATTCATATAAATATCTATAATCTTCCTGTGGCCAACCAAGTTTTTTGTGATATGCCATATTCTTATAGTCGAGCTTGAAACATATTTTTAGACTAAAAATGTTTTCAGGGATATTTTCTTGCAGGACATTAATTCCGTTGATTTCAAACAAGGATATTTTGTCTATTGTAAGCTCCATACAATCAGTATTTGAAAGAAGCAATTCTATTTTTTTAATCATCTCAAATTCTCCCATCAAGACAATGGTTTTACAGCATTAGCACCGCAACAAGGACAGAGATTGTCTGCTCTGTAAACCTTGTCCGGATATTTACCAGCTTTTAAACAATGCCTACACCAAGCAGCACCGCATTTTTCGCACTTAAACATATTAGCACCGCTTGTTTTACATAATGGACAATATGCCAATTAAATCACCTCCTGAAGTAATTGTAGCATAAAGGATGTGTAGAATTTTGTACTTATCTTATTATGGTACACTCATCAGATATTTTCTTATATACCCATGTAACATGTCCGTCTTCACTTCGATTTTTGTCAAGAGCAAATATTCCAACGAATTTATATCCATCATTTCCAAGGTAATCTTTATCTTTTGCAAATACAATTTTTCTTTCGCTAGGAGAATGTTCGTCAACTCTTGTTGCATGGTACTCTTCAATTACAGTGCCACCATCAAGAAGTTGGTTATACCAATCTGTGCGTGCAAGCTTTTCACCATTTGGTTTTTCAATTACTAATTGAGGATACCAAACTATATGATTATTAAATAGCGAATTGCCTTCAAATGTTGGAAGTCTATAACCACCTTTTTGAAGAGCATATTCTGTATTGAATATGATGGTGTTTATTTCCCTCTGAGTTTTAAAAATTACATTTTCAGATGTTTTGATTTTTGTCTTATCTTTGAAGTATTCAGCAGGCCAAAGAATATTCCAGTCGTGTTCTATTTCTTCATCAGGAATTTCATCTAATCTTTGATTGATCTTTTTTACTGCACCGTTTATTTGTGATTCAAGCTCCTCGTAAGAAAGCATACGATGGCTTTTTTCGCCATCATTACCTTCTATTTCTTCATAAATTTTTACATGGCATACTTCATAATTATCATTAAGTTTTACCTTGCTTAACTCGTGTTGGATTGTAAATCCTATTACACTTTCTCTTTCTATATCGTCATCACAGTTAGCAATATGCTGAAGCTCATCACATTCAATTCCCATGTTTATTAATGGAAAATAGAGGTCTATAAAATAATGTCTGCGTTCATCGTATGGATTTGAAACATATTGTTGTGTAACAGGACGAATTTTTTTTGAAATTCTGTTCCATATTGCATTCACAACATAGTTTTCATAGTCTTTGCGTTTTGTCCTTGATAAAGTTTTAATTAAGTATCTTGTTTTTTCATCGTTTCTTTTTATTTCGCTGTTCATACGCATGTTCTCCTTTACACTCCGTATTTATTATTTTTAAGTTTATTTATTACAGCCGCTCTTAATTCAAGAGGTTCGATTACTTCGCACTTGTCGGGGAAGGATAGCGCCCATCGTGAAATTGCATCAGGCGTGCCGTACACTTCCGCAGTAAATGTTTTGCCGTCTTCTGAATAGACTAGTTTCTTACTCTTTAGTATAAAGCTGTCAAAGGTATCAAGAAAAATATCCTCTATACTCGTGCTGCATTCAAGCTTTGCATTTATGTAGTTGAATTCTATTCCGGTTTCGTTTAATTCTGTATATCCCTTAAAATACGTATATGGTCCTGCATCTTCAGTGGATTCTAGTAGATTTTTCATATCCTTAACACGGAAGATGATGTTTTGCTTTTCAGGATGATTCGAACAGATAACATAATAGTGGTAGTTAATTTGAATGATTGTCATTGGCGTTACGGCAAAGTGCGTCAATGTGTTATCTTTTGTTAAATAGTCAAATTCAATCTTCTTTTTCTTTTGCATAGCAAGATCAATTGTGTCGAGCATATAGAATAGAGTCATGTTCTTTTCTTTTTTTAGAGAACCTACAAGTCTATTCATAACGTGCCTGTTATCTTCGTTTGGAATAAGCTTCATCAGTTTATTGACAATATCTTTCTCGTTTTGCTTTGGAACGACAGTGTTTAACTGAATAGAATCAATCAATAGCTTAATTTCCAGTGCATCAAATGGCTTATCAGTTAAGCAATATCCGATGCCGTTTTCGTCATAGCTTTCGATAGAATAGCCGAGCTTTTGCAGAATGTCGATAGAAGAATATACTGTTCGTCTGTCAACGTGCAGACCATATACACTGTCCATAAGCTCGATGATTCTTGATGTAGGAAGTATGATGTTACCATCAGAGTATTCCTGCAAAATCTTCAATATGCATACTGTGTTTGCTTTGCTATTGTATTTGCCGTCATTTCTTGGTTCTTGAGTGTTCAATTTCAGTCACCTCTTTAAAATTATATCATACAAATTTGTTTTCTTCAATTGTTTAACATTATTTTAGCACGAATGCTGTACAAATTTTTGTACAGGTATTGGCGTACTATATGATTATCAGCTTTACAAATAAAATATCATAATTGATGTTCCAAAATTTCCACATCTCATGTTGTAAAATTAAGATAAAGGTGATATAATATACCCATAAAGAGAATTTGGAGGAAATAATTATGTACACCATACCGCCAAAGAAAATGGTAACAATAAATATACTGAATATACTGAAGAAATATTCAGATATCGAGCATAGAATGACACAGCAGGATATTGTAGAGAAACTTAAGAGCGATTACAATATGGATGTTGACAGAAAAACTATAAAGAGAAATCTTATGGATTTAATTGATTTAGAACCGAGAATTGATTACACCGAAATATCACGAAAAGGGGATAAGGGAAACGGAACATCGATATGCACAGATTGGTACATAGAACAAGACTTTACCGATTCGGAATTAAGACTTCTCATTGATAGCCTTTTGTTTTCAAGAAATATTCCGCACAAACAATGTAAGGAATTAATTGACAAGCTTGTAAGTCTTTCTAATGTGCATTTTAAGGCAAAGGTGAAACATATATGTAACTTGCCGGATAATCAGCCAAGAAACAAAGAACTATTCTATACGATAGATGTACTTGATGAGGCGATATCTCAAAATAAAAAGGTTGCTTTCATATACAATAGCTATGGCCCGGACAAGCAGCTTCATCCAAAAAGAGAGGCTGAATTTATTATCAATCCGTATCAAATGGTGGCAACAAACGGCAGATACTATTTGATTTGTAATTACGATAAATACGATACACTTGCAAATTATAGAATAGACAGAATTACAAAGATCAGAATATTGGACGAGAAACGAAAACCAATTAGTAAGCTTGCAGACGGTGAGCTTAACTTGCCTAAACATATGGCAGAGCATGTATATATGTTTGCAGGAGAGTCAATAAGAGCAAAATTCAAAGCAAAGAACTATCTTATAGACCAGATAGTAGATTGGTTCGGTACGGAAGTTAACATCAAGCCTATCGATGAAAAAGATGAAGAATGTATGATTGAAGTTGTGGTAAACAAAGAAGCATTCTTCTGTTGGGCAATGCAGTATAGTATCCATATTGAAGTAATGGAGCCTGTTGATATGAGAGAAAGAATATCAAAGGCCGTAAGAGAACTTAACGAAAAATATAACGGTTAAATCTCGAGATGGACATTTTTTGGTACATCGACTCTGGTATTATAATATTGTAAAACGAAAGGAGTCGAGTGCTATGAAGAAACTGACGATACTGTGCGATGCAGACGATACAATACAGGAACTAACTGTTCATTGGCTTGCAGAGCTAAACCGAAAATATAATTACAATGTTAAAAAAGAAGATGTTACATCATGGGATATTACAAAAGCATATCCTGAACTGACTCCTGACGAGGTATTAGAGCCACTATACAGCAACGAATTTTGGAGCAAGACAACCCCAATCGATGGCAGCTCATATTATCTCGAAAAGCTTGTTAAAGACGGACATAGAATATTGATTGTGACGGCAAGTAACCCTGAAACCTTTGGCGCTAAAACAAAGAAATTGATGGAGATGTTCCCGTTTTTATCAAAAGAACAAATCATCCGGGAAGATAATAAACAGCGAATAATGGGTGATATTCTTATTGATGATGGTGTACATAACTTAATTGGCGGAAGATACAAAAAGTTTTTGTTTAATCAGCCGAATAATTCAAAGTTTAACGAACAGGAATATGATATAACAAGAGTTTACTCGTGGAAAGATATTTATGAAAGGATAAGCAATTTGGTTGCGTAAGTCGTGTGATGGAATTTTACAAAGATAAAAATGGAAACGTGATAGAAGGATTTTTGGGTGATTCCAATGAGTGCGAAATTCTTTTTATACTGCGTGAACCGAATAACAATGGTGAGGAACCAGATGATTTCTGGTTCAAGAGAGTCTTAACAGGAAAAGCAACAAACGGAAAACGATATTTGCGAACATTGGGAAGCTTGTATAATGTGATTAATGATAAGAAAGATACGTCAGATAGGGCCTTTACTGAGAATTTGAAAAAATGTTGCTATATTAATATTCATCCACATTTTGGATATAGCAGTGCATCCAAAGAATACAAAACAACGCTTGAAGATTTTAAAAGTAAGGAAACGGAAGGCGCTCGTAATAGATGGAATATAATAGATGAGTTAATAGATAATTACGGCTGCAAATATGTAATAACAGTAGAAGATATTTTTTCTGCAATATATTCAGAGTTGAATACTAAACTTCATGAAGATGAAGGATTTGTTTATGAAAATAAAGTGTTTAGAAGTTGCGAGTATAGGGGAGCTTCCATTTATGAATTTTATCATCCATCCTACCCGATATCGTATGAAAAAATCGGATTAAGAGGTAAAGTATGATTTATGTAATGTCAGATCTGCATGGATGCTATGATAAGTACAAGCAGATGTTAGAAAAAATAAAATTTAATAAAGATGATACATTGTATGTGCTCGGTGATTCGATAGATCGTGGAGATGACGGCATAAAGATTTTGCTTGATATGATGAAGCGACCGAATGTTGTACCGATGCTTGGAAATCACGAATACATGGCATACAGCGTGCTGAAGAAGTTCAATGTGGAGATTACAGCAAATAATTATAATTCTCACCTTGATGCAGAAGCTATTGAAATGTATGAAAATTGGATGTTTAATGGTGGCTTGACTACAAGCCAGGACTTTGCAAAGTTAGATAAAACTACAAGGGACAGCATTATGGAATATCTTGGCGAGTTTGAACTATATGAGGAACTCGAATTAAATGGAAAGACCTTTGTTCTTGTGCACGGTGGACTCGTGGATTTTGAAGAAGATAAGGATCTCGGTGAGTATGATATTCACGATATTATATGGGGTAGATGTGACTATGCAAGACAATATTATAAGGACAAGTACCTTGTGACCGGACATACACCTACATACAATATTGACGAGAATTACAAAGGCAAGATATACAGACAAAACAATCATATTGCCATAGATTGCGGAGCAGTATTTGGAGGAACTCTTGGGTGTATTTGTCTTGATACATTAGAAGAATTTTATGTGTAATGACACACTGTTGTCGCACGACTATGTTATAATAACAAAAATGATTTTGGAGGGGAAATAATGAGTATTTTGATTAATAAAACAGGAATTGTAGATAAAGAAAGATGGGAAAATACATCACCTAAAATATGCTTTGTTTTAAGAAATTCATGCGGAATTGATACATCGGAAAGGATTAATCCATATTTTAGGGATAAGATCACAAGCAAAAATTTCATTCCAACATGTGCAAAAGGTCTTAAGAACGTAACAGAGACGATTATACCAGAAGTGCAAATAGACAGTTTGGAAGAGCAGGAAGAAGTAATTAAAGATTTGGCGTTTATCTTCTTAAATTCAGATAACGAATTAAAAAATGATTTTAACATTGAAAAGGAAAAAGATGTTATAAATTATATTAAAAGACATATAGCTGAATTTGAACCTGATATCATCTTTTTTGGATGTTCTATTTCTACATTTGTAACTGATATAGAAGCAATAAAAAATGATGAGAAATCGTATTTGATGCAGGTCAGAGATGTCTTAAAAAAGGACGGATTTATTATAATTGATAACAAGGTAATCATAAAAAAAGATATTGGATTTGGGATTGATTATACCGATGTTTTTCTCTCAACTTGTCAAGCGTACCAGAATGCTTTGTGCGAACTGAAAACTAAAGAAACAGGTGATGAAGCATGATAAAACCAAAAATTATGAGAGCAACCAATCCGCAGACAGGACAAGTAATTGAAGAGGTCCGTTGGCCTAATATATTCATATATGGTCTAACCGAAAGTGAATTAAACATACTTAATAAATCTCTGCCCGGCAAGAAAGTAGAAATAACAGATGTAACTGGCGATGCAAGCAGTATTGTGGAAAAGGTCAATTTTGCGCTTGTGATAAACACAGATAACATCTCGGAAGATGAACTGAACTTTTTTGAAGAATTTTATAAGGATTTTGATGGTTGCACTGAAACTATTATTCTCACGGGAGAAAATAGTGCTGTAAAAGAAAAATTTATGGATGTGAAATCGGTTTATTATAAAGATGATTTTACAACGGAACAAAACATGAAATATGATTTGTTGCAAGCATATCAAAAGACAGCGAAGTCTGACGGTTATTCAGAAAAGCTCGCTATGCTTATTAAAATATTGTTTTCGATAAGAAATAATCCATACATTACGACAAAAGAATTAGCAGAGAAGATTGAAAAAAGTGATAGAACAGTTCAAAGATATATTGAAACATTGAGATGTGCCGGGGAATTTATAGGATATGACAGAGGAAAAAACGGCTGGTATCTTATGGTGGATGGCAAATCAGTGTTAATGGACGAAATTTGACAATTTAAGAGGGTTTTGATGGAAGTAATCATACATAGGGGTACACATCAAATTGGTGGATGTGCAACAGAATACAGAACGAAAAACGCAAGAATATTTGTTGACTTTGGTGCAGAGCTTGATAGTGAGAATGCAAAGCCATTTGATATAGAAGGAGTAACTAAAGGTAAAACAAGCTGTGATGCAGTTTTCTTTACTCATTATCATGGAGATCATATGGGATTGCTTGATACAATCAACGAAGACATACCTCTCTATATGGGTGAAGCTTCAAAAACAATTGCCAAAATTCTGAACGACAGATTAAGCAAAGCTCCCAATATTGATTCATACGATCCGGAACGAATCAATAGCATTAGAACTTTTGAAGCTGCAAAGGCAATCGTTATCGGTGATATTAAGATAACTCCCTATATGGTTGACCACTCTGCGTATGATGCCTATATGTTCAAGATAGAAGCAGACGGAAAGAGTGTGCTTCATACAGGAGATTTCAGAACACACGGATTCAGAGGGAAGGGAGTAAAGCCCACTCTTGAGAAGTATGTGAAAAAGGTCGATGCTTTAGTTTGTGAAGGTACAACATTGAACAGAGCAGAAGCAAAATGTGAAACTGAAAATGATTTGAAGAATAGAATTAAAACTGTTTTGCAAGAAAGCAAATATGTGTTTGTGGTTTGTTCTTCGACAAACATCGACAGACTTGCCGGAATATGTTCAGTGATTCCCAAAGGCATGTATTGTATTTGCGATGATTATCAATTGTCTGTAATTGAATATATCAGAGATTATGCAGGAGATAAAAGCTCGTTATATAAGTTTAGGAAAG
Organism: Clostridia bacterium; assembly: GCA_017621495.1. Classification (GTDB taxonomy): domain Bacteria; phylum Bacillota; class Clostridia; order UMGS1810; family UMGS1810; genus RGIG8748. The sequence goes on along the minus strand of JAGATB010000018.1, from coordinate 32,889 downwards.
CACTTTATTACGGTGAGAATCTCGATGAAAAAATGAATGACAAGGGCTTTTGTATGTTCGTCAGATGCGGAAGTCCGGAACACAAAAGAATTATGGAAAAGTATAAGGATAAAAATCCTGTTGTCATATACTCAATGTGGAAGGGTTATCTTGAACAGGACAATATTAAGGAATTCCTCGACGGATATAAAAAATTTGATATGCATACAAGCGGTCATGCAGACAGTGATGCAATTAAAATGGTTATTGACACCGTGCAACCAAATATGGTAATTCCGATGCATACGGAAGTGCCTGAAGCATTTATGAACTTTGTCGGAAATAGAAAAATAAGACTTGCAAAAGATGAAGAGATAATAAATATAGGAGGATGTGTAAATGAATAAGAGAAATGAAATATTCATTAATGAGTTAAAGAACAGAGGAGTGGATTGCACGAATTTAATATTGCCGGAAAATATTGACTTTGAATTTATTTCAGGTACGGAAATTAGAATGACTTTTCCAAAAAAGGTTGTTTCTACAAATATGCAGGAAGATTCTGTTGCGTTTGAGGGATGGATATTGACACTGTATTGTTTAGGGAAAAAGAAAATAGAAAACTTAAATATAATCATGAATATAAAAAACGATGCGAGAAAATCTTTTGTTCAGTTAGGCGAAGAAAAAGAAAATAGAGGACATTACAATAGATTTATCTACAGATTATCTAAATTTATAAAACAGTTTCCGTTTGTGAGTATGGATTCATATTTGAGTGCGGAAATTAAGGGGAAAATAGATACATTTTATTTTAATGGAAACTATAAGTTTATCAACGATGAAAAACTTGTTTCTAATAAGCCTGAGAAAGAAGCAGATTGCAATCAACACCCTGAAATGATCGTTGAAAAATATATATCAGAAAACCCCTCAGCGGTAATAAATAAAACAAAAGAAATAACCAATACAAGCATTGGTAATCTGTATCGGCAACTTCCTGTTGGAATATTCTTTGAAGAAAAAACTAATGATACACGAGTATTTACAGGTGGAGCTTCTGCAATCGATTTATGGGGAATTGACGATGAAAAAAAGACGTTGTGCATATATGAATTAAAAATCAAAGAAAATTACAAAGTCGGGATTATAAGTGAACTTTATTTTTATGCTAACCTGATGATGGATTTATACGGTAGTAATCCTGCTTTCATTACAAAAGACAAATCAAAGAAATATTACAGAGGATTTGAAAATCTGGCTAATGTAAAGACAGTTGAGAAGGTGGAGGCATTTTTCTTGGTAGAAAAACTACACCCGTTAATCACAGACGATGTAATCGAAATGATGTCAAGCAAAAAAATAGAATTTAACAAAATATTGTACAGTAAAAATTGTATAGTTACAATAGAATAAATGGTGATAGATATGAATAAACCAAGAGTAGAATTACATTTACATACTGCTATGAGTACTATGGATGGTATAAACGTTGCAACAGAATACATAAATGCAGCCATATATGAAAAAATGCCTGCAATCGCAATTACAGATCATGCAAGTGTGCAAGCTTTTCCTGAAGCATATAGTACCATGAGGAAATATCGTGATATGGATTTAAAACTCAAGTTAATATACGGTAATGAAATTTATTTGGTTGATGATAAAGTCTGGACTGCAAATTCAGAAACTCACGCAAGCATATTGGTGCTCAATGAAGAAGGTTTAAAAAACCTCTACAAGCTTGTAAGTCTGGCAAACACCGAATATTTTTATAAGCTACCGAGAACTTCAAAAAGTGTGCTGGCAAAACATCGGGAAGGATTATTAATCGGTTCCGGATGTGACTGCGGCGAATTGTATCGTGCAGTAAGGGATGGTAAGCCTTTGGAAGAACTGTCCGAAATTGCTGAGTTTTATGACTATCTTGAAGTTGTACCGGTTAGCAATTTTGAGTATTATATTGAAAAGGGGTATGCAAAAACGAAAGATGACCTTATTGAAATTAATAAGAAAATAGTTGAACTCGGAGATAAAACAGCTAAGCTCGTTGTTGCTGTAAGCGATGCTCATTATGTACATGAAGATGATGCAATATGCAGGAAAATAATAATGCATAGTAAAGGATATGAAAATTACAGAAAGCAACCCAACCTTTCAATGCGGACAACCGACGAAATGCTTGCAGACTTTGCTTTTCTCGGCAAAGAAAAGGCATATGAAATAGTTGTCGAAAATACAAACAGAATTGCTGATATGGCAGACGAATTATTTCCACCGATTGATCTTGAAGCAGACTATACAGCGGATGCTGAAAAGTTAAAAAATTTTGTCGCTGAAAAAGCTTTAAAAAAGTATGGTGAAAATATTCATTTACGAATTAAGGATAGAATAGATTGGGAGCTTTCAAGCATATGTCAGAACGAATTGTCAGTGTATAACTTCCTGATTGGCATTGAACTTATCTGCATGTCAGCACAATTTGGTTGGACAACCGGTAACAGAGGTTCGGTCGCTTCTTCGTTGGTTGCACACTTGCTTGGTATATCAGAAATTAATCCGCTTGAAGCACATTATTATTGTCCAAAATGTCATTATATTGAATTTCATGATGAATATTATTGTGGTGTTGACATGGACGACAAGACCTGTGAATGCGGAGCAAAACTGAAAAAGGATGGATTTACTATTCCGCCGGAAACATTCTTTGGAATTGACGGCTCGTGCGATGTTGATATTGATTATAATTTTGCGCCCGAATATCAGGAAGAAGCAATGAATCACCTGAAAGAATTGGTCGGCGGGATGGTTGTCAGATGTGGTACTATAGGTACAATTTCTCATAAAACAGCTTGCAATATGACAGACAACTATTGTGATGCTGAAGAAATTGAGATTAACACATATAAAAGAGATGAAATTGTCGGTAAAATTTCTCAAGTCAAGAGAACAACCGGTATGCACCCCGGCGGAATGCTAATCATTCCCAATGACAAGGACATATATGATTACACACCTGTTCAGCATCCTGCAAATTCGATTGACAGCGGGATAATTACTACACATTTTGATTTTCGCTCATTGTGCAATATTTTGAAAATTGATATATTGGCTCACGATATGTATTCTATGTTAAAAAAGCTTGAGGAGCTTACAAATGTATCTTCTAAATATATTCCTTTGGATGATAAAGAAACAATTCAGCTTTTTAATGAAGGAAACACAGAGGCGGTTCCCGAATTTTGCAATTTATTTGTAAAAGATATAGTGATGCCGGCAGCAGAAAAGATTACCTTTGACACGCTTATAAGAATCTCCGGACTAAGTCACGGCACCGGCGTATGGACGGAAAATGGTGAAAATCTAATTAAAAAAGGTAAAAGTATATCGGATATTATTTCCTGCAGGGATGATGTTATGTTATTCCTTTTAAGGAAGGGAATTGATAGAGAAACCGCATATAAAATTTCTGAGCGAATCAGAAAAGGCAAGGGATTAACAGTTGACCAATATTTTGATTTAAGAAAATATGGATTAGAAAAATGGCGTCTTAATTCATGGAACAAAATTAAATATTTATTTCCACGTGCTCACGCTGCATCATATGTTTTGTGTGCTTATAGAATTGCATATTATAAGGCACATTATCCCCAAGCCTTTTACAAAGCTTCTGCACAGATAACTTGAGGGGCATACATAAGTGAACATATATGAAAAAGAAATCTTTGATACGGGATTTATAAACAAAAATGAAATTAATGCCATAAGAGTAGGTCATCCCGAAAGAATGAAAAAAGCGGACTATGTAAATCTTATTGTAAATTATATTACTAAATAATCAGAAAAATCTGCCCCCAAAAAAGGGCAGATTTTTCTATGTAGTTCGGCGACTACCCGGACAGCGTGCATAAATCAAAAAAGTGCATCAACCGAAGTCAATGCACCGAAAAATGCACACCCCTGATTGTTGTCACACAAATTTTCAATACTCATTACAATTCCGCATAGAAAATAGAGCGTACATTTTTACCAAATGATAAAAAGATACACGGAATGTAACGGGATTTTTAAAAATTTATGTGACGTATACAGTGTATCATATATTTTCAAAATAGTCAATAATAAGATTTATTAAAATCTGCTTTTTCTGTTCACAAAATATTTATCATTACATTTTTGTTATATTCATTGACAATATGGGTCAAAATTTAGTATAATAGGGTGATAGTATGGAAAGGAATGTTTAAACGTATGATAACAAGTAAGCAAAGAGCTTTTTTAAGAGGTCTTGCAAATAAAATTGACGCTTCTGTTCAAGTGGGCAAAGGCGGTATAAATGAAAATATGGTTAAGCTTGTCTTAGATACCTTGGAGAAGCATGAGCTTATCAAGGTTCATGTGTTGGAGAATTCGTTCTCCGATACACGTGATGTATGTCATGAGCTTGCCAATGCGGCAGGAGCCGAGGAAGTGCAGGTTATAGGCAGTAAGTTCGTGCTCTATAAAGAGTCAAAGGAAAACAAAAAAATCAATCTCAATAAACTTATTGTGAAAACAGACGAGCCCAAGAAGGCTAAGAATAATGTAAAACCTCTTCACAAAGCAAAGGCGATAGCTGCCAAGGAACGCAAACGTCAGGAAGAGGAAAGGAAAAAACGCAACAAATTCTTTAAAGAACAGAGACGCAAGTCTTATTCGCAAAGAGGGTGAGCTCCTTGAGTACGGCGGTTTTCGGAGGTACATTTGACCCGGTTCACACAGGGCATGTCAAGATGGCGCAAAGTGCCATACAGCAGTTTGAGCTTTGCAGGCTTGTAATAGTTCCCAACGGCAATCCTCCTCATAAGGCAGACATCACCGTGACGGATTTTGACCACAGATATAATATGCTTAAGCTTGCCTTTGAAGGTATGGACAAAGTAGAGATATCCGATTATGAGTCAAGAGAGGACAAGTTCTCATATTCACTATACACCATGCGCTATTTTCGAGAAGTTTACGGTGAAGATACCTATTTTATCATAGGAGCCGATTCGCTTTTGAGCATACATCTATGGCATGAATACCGCACACTGCTTAAGGAAAATCGGTTCATAGTATTTCCCAGAGAGGGCGGAGACGAGCTTGAAGCTGTTGCACGGAAGTATCGTGCCATGGGCAGCGAGATTTATTTTTCACATATGCCTATGATAGATGTTTCGTCCACACAGATTCGCAGTAAGCTGTCTTGCGGTAGTGACTGTGAGGGTATCTTGTGCCCACGTGTCAGAGAATACATTAATAAAAATTCGCTCTACGGAGGTGCCCTATGACTACAGATGAGATTATAGCATCACTTAATCAAAAGCTGAATCCGGGCAGATTTGAACACACCATGGGTGTGGCTCGCACTGCCAAATGGCTTGCATTGAAATACGGCGCCGACAGTAACAAGGCTTATCTTGCAGGCATACTGCACGATTGTGCTAAGTGCTTAAGCCACGAGGAGCTTTTGCAAAGGATAGAAAAATATCATATCACTCTCGATGCTATAAGCCTGAAATCGCCCCAGCTCCTTCACAGCTTCGTGGGAGCACATGAGGCAAGGGAGGTTTATGGCATAGATGATGAGGAGATTTTCGATGCGGTGTACTACCATACCATAGGCAAGGAAAACATGAGTACACTTACCCGGATAGTATACCTTGCAGATGCCATAGAACCTATGCGAAATTATCCGGGAGTAAATAAAATCAGAAAAACAGCAGAAGAATCACTGGACGAAGCCGTGTTCATGTATACAGATTCATCCATCAGATTTATACTCGATAGGGGTGCTTTGCTTCACCCGAATACATTGGCACTGAGAAACAGCTTCATTGCAGGCGTTTAATATACAGGAGAAAGTTATGAGTACAAAATCATTTTTTAAACTATTATTTACACTTATAATCACATTCGGGCTTACTGCCATGTCGGTGTTCGTAGCCTATGTGTGTACGGCGGGAGGCTCGTTCTTCGGCTACGAATTCAGCTCTGCCGAGGAGAAGGCATATGTAAATGCCGTGCTTTTGGGTCTGGACAAGGGCGGCACCAGAACGGATGTTATAATATTTGCCCAACTCAATCTCGTAGACGGAGAGCTCAACATGCTCCAGATACCCAGAGACACATATGTGAAAAACAACGGCAGAAGCGACCGCAAGATAAACTCCGCATACGGGTACAAAAAGCAGGAGACCACCTTCAAGGAAATTGAAATGGTAACGGGGCTTAGAGCAGATAAGTATATACTTGTAGACACTGCCGGATTCAGAAAGGTAATAGATACAATCGGCGGTGTGGATTTTGAGGTTCCCATTAATATGAACTATGATGACCCGGTGCAGGATTTGCATATACACCTAAACAAGGGTATGCAGCATCTGGACGGTGACAAGGCGGAGCAGTTTGTACGTTTCCGTCAGAACAATGACGGCACCGGCTATGCCATGGGCGACCTTGAACGTTTGCAGGCACAGAGCAAATTCATACAGGCTACAGTAGATGAGGTGTTTCAGCTTGCCAATGTGCTTAAAATAAATGACCTGGTAGAGGATTTTAATGAGATTGTAGATACGAACTTTACTCTCAATGAAATGCTTACCTATGCACCCTATGTGCTGGGAACGGACAGAGACAAAATCCTCACTCATCAGCTAAAGGGTGAGGCGAGAGATATGGGTGGTTCATACTTTGTGGCAGATACCGCAGAGAATGATAAATTGATAGAGGAGTACTTCACTCCGTCATCCACCACTATCACCAAGTCCGAGCTTGAAATAAAGACAAGTATAGTCGGTCTTAACAGCAAGAAGAAATCTGCCGGCGGTGATAAGATTTCCAAATCGGTATTTAACCGCTTCACCAGTGTGGATATAGTTGATGCATCCGGCGGTACGGCAAATCTGACTACTATACAGCAAAGTCTCAAGGACTATGGATTTAATATAAGAAATGTCTCTTCTGCTGATAAGACGGTGTACCCCGAAACCCTGGTTGTGTCAAAGGGTACAAACACCAGAGCGGCGTCGGTTGCCAGGATACTGGGTCTTACAAGCTATATGCATAACCCGGAAAAAACTACCGGCAGCGACATCACAATAATAATCGGAGAAGGATTTACAGATTAACACGGAGGTAAATATATATGCAGGCTATTGATTTAATGCAAAATGCGGTAAAATGTGCCGATGATAAAAAGGCACACGACCTCAAGGTTTTGGATATCAAGGATTTGACAACCCTGGCGGATTATTTCGTTATTTGTCACGGTACTTCCACCTCGCAGATGGGAGCTATATCCGATGCCATAGAGGAGAAGTTCAAATCCGAGGGTATACTGATGCTCAATCAGGGTGCTCACGACAGCACACAGTGGATTCTCATGGATTACGGTGATGTAATCGTTCATATATTTAATGAGGAATCAAGAGAATTTTACGGTATAGAAAAACTCTGGGCAGATGCCGAGAGTGTGGATATATCCGATATTATTGCACAGTAAAAAGAATTTGTTGAAAGGGATGAAGTAAAATGAATTATGATTTTTCTTCAATAGAAAAGAAATGGCAGGAAAAGTGGGAGGCTGATAAGGCTTTTAAGACCGAAATCAACGATAAGCCCAAATATTACACACTGGAGATGTTCCCATATCCTTCGGGTAACCTCCACATGGGTCACGTGCGTAATTACTCCATAGGTGACGTTGTGGCACGTTTTAAGAAGATGAACGGCTTCAATGTGCTCCACCCAATGGGATGGGATTCCTTTGGACTTCCTGCAGAAAATGCAGCTATTAAGCACGGTGCCAACCCCAAGGACTGGACGCTCTCCAACATTGACAACATGCGTGACCAGCTCAAGAGCCTGGGCATAAGCTATGACTGGGACAGGGAGATAGCTACATGTAAGCCTGATTACTACAAGTTTACCCAGAAACTGTTTTTGGAATTCTTTAACCACGGTCTTGCTTACAAGAAGAAATCCTACGTAAACTGGTGTCCATCTTGTCAGACTGTGCTTGCAAATGAGCAGGTAGTAAACGGCAAGTGCGAGAGATGTAAAGCGGAAGTAGGCAAAAAGGACCTTGAGCAGTGGTTCTTCAAGATTACCGAATACGCAGATGAGCTCCTTCAGGATTTGGATAAATTAAAGGGCTGGCCCGACAAGGTAAAGACCATGCAGGCAAACTGGATTGGCAAGAGCCGCGGTGCACAGGTTACATTTAAAGTGGACGGCATGGACGAGAACCTCGCGGTATATACCACCAGACCGGATACTATATACGGTGTTACATACATGGTTATAGCACCGGAGCATCCCATAGTAGCTAAACTCATTGAAGGCACCGAAAATCAGGCAGCCTGTGAAGAATTTATTCACAAGATGCAGTTCCTCAACGAAATCGAAAGAACAAGCTCAGATATAGAAAAGGAAGGCGTGTTCACTGGTCGCTATGTGATTAACCCCATCACCGGAGACAAGGTACCTCTGTATCTGGCGAACTACGTGCTCACCGACTACGGTACAGGTATAGTAATGGCAGTTCCGGCACATGACCAGAGAGACTTTGATTTCGCTAAGAAATACAACCTCCCCATTAAAGTGGTTATCACTCCCGACGGCAGTGATATAGACGGCAACACCATGGATGCTTCCTTTGAAGCTGAGGGTATAATGGTTAATTCCGGTGAGTTCAACGGTATGAACAACCGTGATGCACTTGCCAAGATTATAGATTATATGGACTCAAACGGCATAGGTGAAAGCAAGGTTAACTTCCGTCTGAGAGATTGGCTCATATCCCGTCAGCGTTACTGGGGTGCACCTATTCCGGTAATTTACTGCGAGGACTGTGGTGCAGTGGGCGTTCCGGAGAGTGAGCTCCCTGTTATGCTCCCTGAGGATGTTGAGTTTACCGGTCAGGGTAAGTCACCTCTTACCACCAGCAAGAGCTTTGTAAATGCACCTTGTCCTAAGTGCGGTAAGATGGGCACCAGAGAGACAGATACCATGGACACATTCGTGTGCTCATCCTGGTATTTCTTAAGATACTGTGATCCCAAGAATGAAAGTGAGCCCTTCAGCTTTGATGCACTCAAATACTGGATGGGTGTAGACCAGTATATAGGCGGTGTAGAGCATGCCATACTACATCTGCTCTATGCACGTTTCTTCACCAAGGCACTCCACAAGATGGGTCTTGTGCCTGTGGATGAACCCTTTGACAACCTCCTGACACAGGGTATGGTATTGAAGGATGGCACCAAGATGAGTAAATCTCTGGGCAACGTAGTAAGCCCGGAGGAGATTATATCCAAGTACGGTGCAGATACTGCCAGACTCTTTATCCTCTTTGCGGCTCCGCCGGAGAGAGACCTTGAGTGGAGTGACACCGCAGTGGAAGGCTCATACAGATTTATAAACAGGGTATTCAGGTTTATTACAGATAACTTAGATAAGATAGATATTAATTCTTCTTATGACGCAGCTTCACTTACAAGCGAAGACAAGGAACTTAGATACGTGCTCAATTATACCAAGAAAAAGGGTACCGACGATATCTCTGTCCGTTTCAACTTCAACACTGCAATCAGCGGTATCATGGAGCTTGTAAACGCTATGTATGCCTACAAGGGTACTAACAATGCTCTTCTCAGCGAGGCAGTAAAGGATACGGTTATCATGCTCGCGCCCTTTATACCGCATGTTACAGAGGAGCTCTGGCAGATACTCGGCGGTGAAGGCAGTGTGCATGAGCAGAGCTGGGTAACTTATGACGAAGCTGCTCTGGTAAAAGATGAGATTGAGCTTGTAGTACAGGTTAACGGTAAGATTAAGGGCAAAATCGTAGTGGGTGCATCCCTTACCGATGACGAAATCAAGGAAATGGCTGTTTCTGACGAAAAGGTAAAGGCATTTACCGAGGGCAAAGAGATTGTTAAGGTAATAGTTGTAAAGGGCAGACTTGTAAACATCGTTGTAAAATAAATTCCGGAGGTAAAATATGAAGTCAGTTTTTAGAATTGTACTGTGTATGCTGATTATATTCATGACCTCGGTTACGGCTTTTGCGGATATGTGTGTTCCCATACTCCTCTACCACTGTGTGGTGGAGGAGCTTGCAGAGGAGGATGACCCGCGGATGATTGTAACGGCAGATAGATTTTCGGAGCATATGCAGGCTCTCAAAGACCACGGCTATGACACAATTACCTATAACCAATATATGGACTATGTTAAAAAGGGGACACCCCTTCCCCCCAAACCCATAATCATAAATTTTGATGACGGGTATGAAAATAATTATACTTATGCATACCCCATACTGAGGGAGATGAATATGAAGGCTACCATATTTACTATGGCAGGCTACGTGGGCGCGACTACCACGAAATATCCTCATTTTACCTGGGAACAGGCGCTGGAGATGGAGCATAGCGGTGTTATAGATATACAAAGCCACACAATGACACACCCTATGATGAGCGAGCTTTCATACGAAGAAACCCTCCGTGAGATGCGTATGTCCAAGTATCTCATAGAGAAGAACATGGACAAGGAATGTAAATACATGGCATATCCCTTTGGTGTGCACAATAAATGGACGGACAACCTGGGTGCCGCCGCAGGATATGAGCTGATGTGTGTGGTTGGCGATAACGGCGCCAACGGCAAAGACAGCGATTTGTACGCAATCCGCCGGCTTACAGTGTCGCAGGATATGGACGCTGATTCGTTTATAAAGTATATAGAAGAAAATACAGGCATGTAATAAAAATGACTGCAAAAGGTCAAAATCACGGTTCGTCGGAAGCTACCGAAACCTACGATAGGTGTGAATAATTCAACATATTGTAGGGAATGGCGCTTGCCGACATTCCGAAATCGACTTTTTGCAGTCATTTTCTTATTGTTCGATTGTTTTGTTAAACATATTCTTATTAACTCTTTTAAGAAAGATAAGACATGCTATAAGCGATACAAGCTCCGCTATGGGGAATGCAAGCCATATTGCATCCAGCACTCCGGTAAGGGACAGCAGAAACGCTGCCGGTATAAGCACTACAAGCTGTCTGGCGATTGATATATACAGCGAATACATACCCTTGCTCACAGCCTGAAATACAGATACACATACTATGGATACCCCTGCGAATATAAAGTGTGTGCTGATTATTCTTAAGGCAGGCACGCCTATTTTCAGCATGGCATCAGAGGCATCAAAAAGACCGGAAAGAAGTACACCGGGCAGCGTCTGGAATATAACAATTCCTACAACCATCAGAGCAGATGCATATATTGCCGCAAACTTTATTGTCTTTTTAATTCTGTCGATTTTATTTGCACCCAGATTGTATGCTATAATCGGCACTATGCCGTTGTTTAGACCGAATACAGGCATGAATATGAAGCTTTGAATTTTGAAGTATGCGCCGAATACCGCGACTGCAGTTTCCGTAAAGCTTATCAGGATTTTGTTCATGCAGAATGTCATCACCGAGCCTATGGAGCCCATAAGTATTGAGGGCACACCCACTGCGTAAATTTTCCTTATTATCTTGGCGTGAGGTCTGATTTCTTTTACAGAGAGCTTAAGCTCCTTGTTTGCTTTCACATTGAGTACTATACCTACTATAGCTGCTATAATCTGTGCTATAACAGTAGCTGTAGCTGCACCGGCTATACCCATCTTGGGTAACGGACCCCAACCGAAAATCATAATGGGGTCTAATATTATATTGATGATGGCACCAAGCCCCTGAGTAATCATTGAATAAATTGTTTTGCCTGTAGCCTGCAGCAGTCTCTCGGTAAAAATCTGACCAAAAAGACCCACCGATACCACAGAAACTATCAAGAGGTAAGATGTACCTTGATTGATGATATCTGTGTTTTTGGTCTGAAATGCAATGAAGGGACGGGCAAAAACGCAGCCTATAACAGCAAAAATAACCGATATGGCTATCGACAGAAACAGCGTAACATTTGCAGTCTTGTTTGCCAGGTCAAAATTCTTCTCACCAAGGCTTCTGGACAAAAGTGCATTTATACCTACACCGGTTCCGGTGCCGACAGCTATCATCAGATTTTGATAGGGGAATGCCAGTGATACCGCAGTAAGGGCATTTTCACTGATACGTGCCACGTACATGCTGTCCACTATGTTGTAGAGAGCTTGTATGAGCATAGAAATCATTATCGGTACCGACATTGACAATATAAGTTTGTTTATGGGCATTGTGCCCATTTTGTTTTCTTGAGTATGTGACAAAGTCAATCTCCTCCTTTATATAGTTTTTTGCAAAAAAATACACGGTGTCATAATTCAGCGCGAACTATTAACCGTGTATATATTGTACCACTTTTGAAATAATATGTCAACTCATGAGACGATATTTGAAGAAAAATGTAATATTATGTTAAATTCATGCTCTGAAATCCTATAGCTTTGCCCAGTACATATGCCTGACTAAGCTCATCACCGGAAAAATACATGGGCTGATAAGCCGGATTCTCAGGCATGAGCATAATACCGTCTGCGGTTCTGTACACACGCTTTAATGTAGCCTCATCGCCGATTACCACTGCGGCGATTTCGCCGTTTTCCACTGTGCTCTGCTGTTTTATAAATACTATATCACCGTCTGCAATGCGTGCATTTATCATGCTGTCGCCTCTGGCAGTAAGGCAGAAGTCTGCTTTGGCATTCTCACCGGTGGCTATGACGTATTCGTATTCCTCATTACAAAATATAGGTGTACCGCAGGCTATAGAGCCCAGCATACGTATTTTTTTTACCGGAATGGGGCTATCCTCGGTTAAATCAGGGGTTATCGCATCCATGCCGGTGAGCAGATAATCTACCGAAACTCCCAGCACCTTGGCAATAATCTTCAATGTATCTGTATGGGGTGTCTGAAACCCCGTCTCCCATTTACTTATCATCACCCTGTCGGTTTTCAAATCATAATCGTTTCTTAATATATCGGTAAGCTTTGACTGGGTAAGGTGTTTTTCCTTACGAAGCATTTTAATTCTATCGCCGAGCTCAGACATTAATAAACCATCCTTTCACAATATGTAGTTGTCGATTAAGACACTTTTACAAAAAGGTAAATATCTCAATCACTGTACTAATAATAACACATTTGTGCTGAAAAAGCAACCCTTTTTTGAAAAAAACTTAAATATTTTTAAAATTTTTTAAAAAATGTGTTGACAACGACAACAAAAAGGTGTATTATAAATGTGTCGATATCGAAAACAAATGTTTTTTGAATTTGAAAGGAGGAAACATAATCCGATTGCGATTATGTGAAAAAATTATGAAAAAGACTGTAAGATTATATGATTTAGTAAATATTTTTAAGTTATTTGTACCCGTTATTATGATGTGGATGGCAAGCTGTGTCGAGAAATTAGTATGATGCTTTACTCAGAGTAAAGTTATTATATGCGTTTTCTTTAACGGATTTCTTTCGCATGAAAATAGTAAATACTGTGGTAAGGAGCACAAACTACATCCCCGGTAGCTTGTAATGAATGTTTTTAATATACAGAAAGGAACTACTAAATGAAAAGAACACTACAGTGCCCGGTATGTGGCAAAGAGTTTACAACAGACCAAAATGCCAAAAAGTATTGTTCTGCACGTTGTCGCAGAAAAGCAAACCAACTCAAAGCAAGGAAAGATGTATTACAGGAGTATTCCTGTGCTTGGTGCGGCGACACATTCTTATCAATGCGTCGGAAAAAGTATTGCTCCAAGGAGTGCAGGCTGTATGCCAACGGCAGAATTACAAGGAGAAAAAAGGTGCAACCCATAATCCCTGCGCTTAGCTTAAGTCAGGTGGCTCTGCTCAGCAGAGAGGCAGGCTTAAGTTACGGTAAATACGTGCAGAAGTTTCAGCTGAGTTAGGAGGAGTTCAATGCCGTTATATGCAATTTGTCCGTTCTTCATGTATGAAAAGAAGAACTGTATCGGCTGCGAACTTAAAACCTTGAAATTTCCTACATACAGAGATAAAAAATCATGGATGTATAATCATTGCTGCAGCTGGGACTACGAAGAATGTAAAAATTCAATGATACTTATGAAAAAATACAGTTAATATATGAAATGAGGTGTGATTGCACATCTCATTTTTCTTTTAAATACTATTGAACAAATTCTTTTTGTGTGATAAAATAAGTAAAAAAAGATATCCGAGAGGTTTTTGTCATGACACATAAAAAGATAGCCCAGATAGCCCACGTATCTCCGTCTACGGTATCCAAGGCACTGTCCGGCAGTAAAGAGGTGAGCCCTTCGCTTGCAGCTGAGATTCGTCGTATAGCGGTAGAGACAGGTTATTTTAAAGAAAAAAGTAAAAGAAAACTTGATAATTTGAGAGAACAAGGGGCAGTGGTAGCTGTCATATGTCCTGAGATAGTGAGTGTACATTACTCCGAGATAGTAAACTGCATCAAGTCTGAGGTGGAGAGCCGCGGAGGCAAGGTGCTCGTATCTATGTATGATTTTGATTTGAAGAAGCTGACACAGACCATAGAATCCATTGAGGTAAATAGGGAGGCGGACGGCATAATATTGATTTCGGAGAGTCGTACGGATATAGTGCCCAGTCTGCCTGTAGTGTGCTACGGTGGCTCGGTACACAGCAGATTTGATACAGTGTATTCGGACGGCAGTGCAATAATGAATGATATAGCAGGCTATCTTAAATCAAAGGGACATACACATATAGGTTATGTGGGTGAGACTCATACTACTTCAAAGAATAACGAATTCAGGTGTGCCATGGATAAGCATGGTTTGGAGATTAAGGAAGAAGATATCTATATAATAGACCGCAGATTTGAGCAGATAGGATTCGAGGCGGCAAAGCAGATGATGAAAAAGCAATCTATGCCTACCGCGATAGTAACTGCATATGATGAGGTAGCTATGGGTATCATACGTTATTTCACCGATAACGGAGTGTCTGTACCCCAGGATGTGTCCGTGGTGGGTATTAACAATATCCCTTATGCAGCGTATTCTCAGATACCGCTCACCACAGTGGATATGCACCCGGAGGATAAGTGCTCCATACTGGTGTCGCTGCTTTTTGATAAAATGTACGGTGACAGTAAGGTGGTGCAGCATGTGTTGGTGGAGCATACGCTGGTGGAGAGGGAGACTGTGAAGGAAATAAGATAAATTGAAGTTTATGCGTCCTATAGCAAAATAGTTATAAGCCCTGACACCCTGCCGTTACCACTACGCGTGCTGTGGGAACGTGCAGGACAGATTAATCACATTTTTTGAGCCCAAAAGTTGCCGCTGCGGAAGCGCTTCGCTGGGTCCTCGCTAAATCGGCAAGTCGATTTACACCTTTTGAACTCAAAAGAATGTGAAATCTGTCATCTGCACAACCCCAATGCATGCTCCGTGGCAACGGCAGGGTATCAGGGCTTAGGGCAAGGTTTGTGCACATATTTACAGAACCACCACCCCGCCCGGAGTAAAGGAGCATACCTGTAGACGACATAGAGTGCTGTTTTTGGTAGCTGTTTTTGAGTATAAGCGATTTTCGAGGGGAAACGGACAGGACATTAATTCAGTTCCCTTATTGTCCTGCCCGTTTAGAGCTGCACCAGTGAGCAATTGCGAACGATTCAGCTCAACCCCGAAAATCGCTTAGACGAAAATTACAGATAGCAAAATAGCACTTGTGGTCGGCGTAGGGTATGCTCCTTTACGCAGGGCGGATGTTTTCCTCTATCTAAATGAATTAAACTCCAATTTACAGTTTTATATTCTCGCCACTCCGCTGTCTTTAGCAGCTTTAGATACTGCCTTTGCCACTGTCTGACCTATTCTTTCGTCAAATGCAGGTGGGATTATGTATTCGGGGCAGAGTTCTTCATCACTTACGAGGGAGGCTATGGCATATGAGGTTGCCATTTTCATCTCATCATTTATCTCCGAAGCTCTTACGTCAAGCGCTCCTCGGAATATTCCCGGGAATGCCAGCACGTTGTTTATCTGGTTTTGGAAGTCGGAGCGACCTGTGCCCACTATGTATGCACCGGCTTCGAGAGCTTCCTCGGGGTATATCTCCGGCACGGGATTTGCCATGGGGAATACTATGGCTTTGTCTGCCATGGTCTTTACCATATCGCCTGTGAGCACACCGGGAGCAGATACTCCTATAAATACGTCTGCGCCTTTAACTGCGTCAGAGAGTGTGCCGGTCAATTTATCTTTATTCGTTATCTTGCTCATTTTTTCATGAGCAGGATTTAAGCCCTCCATACCTTCGCAGATAATGCCGAATCTGTCTACCAGGATTATATCGCCTACACCAAGCTTCATAAGGTGAGTAGCAATCGCTATACCGGCTGAGCCTGCACCGTTTATAACACATTTTAAATCTTCTAATTTTTTACCGGCACATTTAGCAGCATTGATAAGCGCAGCACCTACTACGATTGCCGTACCGTGCTGGTCATCGTGAAATACCGGTATATCGCATATTTCTTTAAGCTTTTCTTCTATTTCAAAGCACCTTGGAGCACTTATGTCCTCTAAATTTATACCGCCGAAGCTGCCTGATATGAGATAGATAGTTCTTACGATTTCGTCCACGTCCTTGGAGCGTATACACAGCGGAAATGCATCCACATCTGCAAACTCCTTAAACAGAGCACATTTACCCTCCATTACGGGCATACCTGCCTCCGGACCTATGTCTCCCAGACCCAGTACGGCTGTGCCGTCTGTTACTACTGCCACCATATTCCAGCGTCTTGTCAGTTCAAAGGATTTGCTGTAATCCTTGTTGATTTCAAGGCAGGGTTCTGCTACTCCCGGTGTGTATGCCACGGAGAGCTGTTCCTTGGTTTTGATTGGTGTCCTGGATACTACCTCTATCTTACCTTTCCAGTCATAATGCTGTTTAAGCGCTTGTTCTTTTGCAGTCATTCATAAGACCTCCCTTAATTGTTTATAATAATAGTATACCACAAATAGTTTTGAAAGTAAAGTGGTCTGAAAAAGTATGACTTTTTTTCAGACCACTTTACAAATAAATTTTAAAGCTCAATTTCCTTAGCAGAAGCTGCTTCGTTTGCTTTCTGTTCTGCTTTTTTGTCGATGATTTCGTTTGCTATCTTGTTTACCTTGGTTATAAGCTCGGGTACTAGGTCTATGAGCTTGTCCGTAGTGGAGGACTTGCTAGATACCGGCAGGAGCTTAATCTGGTCGGAATTCACCACCAAAAATGCCACCGGGCTTATGCTCACGCCGCCTCCGGAGCCACCGCCGAAGAGTGCGCTGTCTTTAGCTTTAACCTCGGGCTTGGCACTAAATTCGCTGCCGCCCGCGCCAAATCCGAATGCTACCTTGGATATAGGGATGATTGTGGTACCGTCGGGTGTTGTAACCGGGTTTCCTACGATGGTATTCACGTCTACCATCTGTTTGATGTGCTCCATTGCTTCGCTCATTAAGCCTTCAATAGGATGTTTTTCCATAATATCGCCGCCTTTTCAATAAAATTTATTTTTGCTTTTTAGAAATTCTGATGTATGTTAAGTACAGTCTCAATGCTACCGAGATTATACTTATCATTCTGAATCGTACTCTGATGCCGCCCTGAGATATGAAGCCTGCTTCCGTAAATACGGGCACTACTTCAAAGTTGTGGTTTTTAAGTGTGCCTATTTGTCCCACAAGTGCCAGTATGGCGTACAGAAGCGTCCATAATGCGCCTGTCGCTATTCCGGTGGATGCCGCGTCGTACAGTCCGAATTTAAGGTGAAATTCCACATCTTCTACAAAAATTCTCCTGCGTATAAACCATCTGTTTTTGGAGTATACTTTTTTTACAACCGATACAGCTTCGGCGTAGTCCTTTAACTTTTGTATCAGACTTTTGTCATCTTTGGATTTGGCTTTTTCCGCTTTTTGGGGCTTTGATTTGCCGGTTCGATTTTTTTCGTTTTTTGAGATTACGGGCTTTATAAATCTGCTTAAGGATATACCGCCCAAGGTTACATTGTAGTCAATATATAGCTTTTCACCGGGGTATTTTTTGTATTCAAGAAAAATTTTGATTTTTGCCGTAAATGCGAAAATGATTATGAGGGCTATAACTGCAAGTATAATGTATAATATAACCATTTTTAATCATTCCTTTCGCCGGATTTACTCATCATCCATCAGAAGCTTGGTTTGCTGTTGAGGCTCGGGGTCTTCGCCGGTATCCTCTCGTTCAATCTCAAAGTCTATCTTAATCTGGTCTTTGTTTATATCCTCTTCATCAGAGAGCACCGGTATACCTCCCAGCTCGCCGTTTAAGCCTTCAAATGAATATTCCTTATCAATATCCGGCAGCTCTGACAGTGATGATAGATTGAAGCAACGCAGGAATTCCTCGGTAGTACCAAACAGTATAGGTCTGCCGGGAGCGTCCAGCCTGCCCACTTCTCGCACCAGTCCCGATGCTACCAGATTGTTTAAGGGGCCGTCGCTGTTTACACCACGTATAAATTCAATGGAGCTTCTGGTTACAGGCTGGTTGTATGCCACCACGGACAATACCTCCAGACCTGCGTTTGTAAGAGCAGCCCTTCTGGATTTCTCTTTTAGCTGGTGTATGTAGTCGTAGTATTCTCTTTTGGTGCAGAGCTGATAACTGTCCTCAAGACGTATGATATATATACCTCTCTCTACGGAGCTGTTGTACTCCTCTGCCATTTCGTCAAGGAGCTTTTCCACCTGGCGCTCTGTCATGTTCATAACCTCGGAAAGTCTCTTTACGGGTACTGCTTCCCCAGTGGCAAAGAGTATTCCTTCAAGTATTGCTTTGGGTTTTCTGTTCATTATTAATCACCGCTGATATTTGATAATATCTCCTCTGTATTTTCGCTTACATTGTCACCTATACGTATGAGGATTTTGTCGTCCTCTTCGTAGGCGAGAATGTGATTGAGCTTCATAAGCTCCAGGATTGCAAGGAAAATTGCAACCACTTCATTTTTATGCCGTGCATTTTCAAACACTTGCTCAAAACGCACCTTCTTGTCCTTGCGTAGTCTGTGTATGAGTGAGCCTGCTTTTTCTTTTACAGATACGGGCTCTCTGCCTACTATGCCGGTAAAGTTGGATTTGGATGGGGGAGCTCTGCGCTCGGTCTTTTCCAGGACTGTCATAAATGCATCATAGAGCTTGTGCACGTCCAGGTTTTCCAGCTTTCTCTGTACGGGTGGCTTCTCTATCTTTTCCTCTTCCTTGAAGTAGCGGAAGGTGCCGTCATACTGCATGGTGCGGAATCGCTCGGATATAATCTTCATGCGGGCTCTCTCCTTGAGGGCTTCGGTGAGGTTATTTGCTATGTCTTCACTGTCGTCGTCCTCGTCCTCATGCTTGGGCAGCAGTGCCTTTGACTTGATGTACAATAGGTTTGACGCCACCAGCAGAAAATCTGCGGAAACCTCAAGGTTCATCTCTTCCATTTGGTTTATATGCTCTATATACTGGTCGGTTATCTCTATAAGCGACACAGTGCATATGTCAAGCTTATTCTTTTTTATAAGGTGCTCCAACAGGTCCAGAGGTCCTTCAAAGCTTTCTGTTTTAAAAATCAGTTCTTCCATTTAGAATACCAATCCTACTATAAAATTAATCGCCAGCGTTACCACTGAACGCATAGTACCCAGTACCGGGTCCAGTACATTGGTAACAAGCAGTGCCACCAGTATGAGAGAGGAGTATCTTTCCAATTGATAAAACACATCCCTGTATCTGTAGGGGAGCAGCTCCAAAAGTACCTTGGAGCCGTCCAAAGGCGGTATGGGTATTAGGTTAAAGCAACCCAGACCTATGTTTAGTATTTCGCAATACAAAACTACTTGATATATAAAAAATACAAACTCATTAAAATGCACAAATCTCTCCATGACAGCCAGTATAAATGCACAAATCAGCGCCACCAGAAAATTCATTACCGGACCTGCAAGACTTACAACTATGATACCGCTTCTGCGGCTGCGGAAGTTGTAGGGATTGATAGGCACCGGCTTTGCCCAGCCAAAGTGAAACAAAAACAGACACAGTGTACCTATGGGGTCTAAGTGATGAAACGGATTTAATGATAATCTGCCGTAGTATTTGGCAGTGTTATCGCCCATTTTATATGCTGCAAATCCGTGGGCAAATTCATGAAGTGAAAGTGCCAGTATAAGTCCGGGTATGCTCAGCAGCAATCCGAGAATTTGTGTTTTTAAAGCTGCCATAGTTGGTCTCCTTTATAAAATTAAAGTACATCGTTTCGTATGATGTCCTCGTAGGTCTCTCTTTTTACCATAACTCTTGATTTGCCGTCTTTTGCCAGGATTACCGGCGGACGGGGAATTCTGTTGTAGTTGCTTGCCATGGAGTAGTTGTATGCGCCGGTGGACATTACCGCCAGTATATCGCCGGTTTTTGCCTTGGGCAGGTGAGCATTTTTCATTATAATATCACCGGATTCACAGCATTTACCGCATACGGTTACGATTTCCTCGGGTTCATCTAAAGCACGGTTGGCAAGTACGCCGTCGTACTCTGCCTCGTAGAGGATATAGCGGGGGTTATCGCCCATGCCGCCGTCTATGGACACATACTTGCGAACATTCTTTATATCCTTAATATTGCCAATTGTGTAGAGAGTAATACCTGCATCGCCAACTATTGAGCGACCGGGTTCCATCAAAATTTCGGGAAGCTCAATGTCATTCTCAGCACAGACAGACTTTACAACCTCTGACACAGCCTCAATGTACTTGCCGTACTCTACGGGCTTATCTTCCTTGGTATAGCTGATTCCGAAGCCGCCTCCGAGGTCAAGCGTTGTAAGCGGCAGTCCGAAATCCTTTTTCAGCTTAGCATAATACTCTGTCATGACCTTTGCCGCAAGCTTAAAGGGGTCAAGCTCAAATATCTGTGAGCCTATGTGGCAGTGAATACCTTTTACTGATATATTCTCAAGGGTGCCTGCGTATTTGGCAATCTCGTCCGCTTCGCCGTTTTCTATGGAGAAGCCGAATTTGGAGTCTATCTGACCTGTACTTATGAACTCATGGGTGTGAGCCTCTACACCGGGCTTGATGCGAAACATTACGTTTATCTTTTTGCCGGTTTCCTTTCCCAATGTGTTCAGTATGTCCAACTCGTAGGAGCTGTCTGCTACAATTGTGCCCACGCCTTCCCTTACAGCCATTTCAAGCTCGGGAATGCTCTTATTGTTGCCGTGGAAGTATATCTTTTGCGGGTCGAAGCCTGCCTTCAGAGCAGTGTAGAGCTCTCCGCCGGATACCACGTCTACTCCAAGACCCTCTTCATCTGCCATTTTGTACATGTACATTGCAGAGAGTGCCTTACTTGCGTAGAGTGCCATGCCGTTGCCGCCGTAGAAATTGTCTAAGGCATTTTTGTATGCACGCATATTACTGCGGATGAGCTCCTCGTCCATTACGTACAGGGGAGTGCCGTACTCCTTTGCAAGCTCGGTTGTATCACAGCCACCTATTTCCAGGTGGTTTTTATCATTAATATTTAAGTTTTTAAGTGTAAACATCTGTTATTCCTCCGATATAGTGTATAACCTTAAAATGAACATAATATATCAATGATAAATTATACCATTTTTTTATGAATATGTCAAATTTTTATCTTCAAATTTATATGAATATACAGTTAACAATTATTTGACTTAATGGCAATAGTATGTTAAAATAAGTTATATATGTAAAAATATATCAAATAATGAAAGGATATAAACAAATGAGCATCACAAAACAAAAATTCGGCACCTTGCCGAGCGGAGAAGAAGTCTATGCATATACTGTTGACAACCATGAGGGACTAAGGGCTCAGTTTATCGATTACGGCTGTGTCATCACTAAGCTTATAGTAAGTGATGAAGATAAAGGCGACATAGACGTAGTCCTGGGCAGAGACACCCTGGAGCCATATATTAAAAATCCCTGTTGTCTGGGCATGACGGTGGGCAGATATGCCAACAGAATGCGTAACTCTTCATTTGAGTTAAACGGAGAGGTGTACACCCAAGAGCCCAACGAAGGCAAGAACATATGTCATTCGAGTTGGTCAAACTTCGGCAAGAGGGTATGGCAGGCTAAGTATGACGATGAAAATGCAAATGCAATTTCCTTCGAGCTTTCCAGTCCTGATGGTGAGAACGGATACCCCGGCGATTTAAATTCCGTGGTTACATTTACTCTCGACGGCAAAAAGCTGGATATCCATTACGAGGCAGTTGCCAACAAGGACACAGTGGTTAACTTCACCAACCACAGCTATTTTAATTTAAACGGACATAATTCCGGTACTGTGCTTGAGCATACCCTGCAGATTAATGCTGATTTCTATACACCGGTGGATAATGAACTCATACCCACGGGAGAAATCTTAAGCGTAAAGGGTACCGCACTTGACTTTACCGAAGCCAAACCAATCGGCAGAGATATAGGCGATGATAAACCTGAGCTTAAACCTGCCAATGGCGGATATGACCATAACTTTGTATTAAGAGGCACAGGCCTCAGAGAGATAGCTGTATTAAAGGGAGACAAGACAGGACTTAAGATGACTACATATACAGATAAACCCGGTGTGCAGATTTACGGTGGTATGGGTCTCGGAGGAGAGATTTACAAGGACGGCGCAGAGTATGCTCCGTATCAGGGGGTATGTCTGGAGACACAGTTCTTCCCAAACAGCATGGAGTATTCACACTTCCCATCTGCAGTAGTAGAATGTGGTGATAAATATGACTACACCACTATATATTCGTTTGATTTCGAATAAATATAGTTTATTCGAAAAAAATAAAATAAACAAAAGATAGGATGGTTAAAATGAAAAAAGGTTCAATCATTAAGATTGCCGCAGTTGTGCTTATGCTTATAGCTGTAATAGCACTGGCGGTAACGGTAACAAACGGCGGTGTGACACACTGCACAGAGTGCGACGGTACAGGTCTTATAGAGAAGGCTGCCTGCGAAGCTTGCGAAGGCAAGGGTGAGGTAGAAGCCTCCTCCAGATACTTTGGCACCATAGTTACCATAGCACCTCCGATAATTGCGATTTTGCTGGCTCTTATCACCAAAGAGGTTTACAGCTCATTGTTTATCGGTATTGTACTGGCGGCTTTGTTTGCTACTCAGTTTAATGTGGTAAATACAATTGACACAGTAGTAAATGTAGGACTTATAGCCGGATTTGCAGGTAATGCGGGTATATTTATATTCCTCATAGTACTTGGTGTGATGGTGGCTCTTATTAACAAGGCAGGCGGCAGCGCAGCCTTCGGTGCATGGGCGAAGACTCATATCAAGAGCAAAATCGGTGCTGAAATAGCTACGTTTGTACTGGGTGTACTCATATTCATAGACGATTACTTTAACTGTCTCACCGTAGGCAGCGTTATGCGTCCGGTTACAGACAGCAAGAAGATATCCAGAGCTAAGCTGGCGTATCTTATAGATGCTACTGCTGCTCCTGTATGCATGATAGCTCCTGTATCTTCTTGGGCTGCTGCTGTGGCAGGTTATGCTGCAGAGGGTGAGGGTATAGCACTCTTTATAAAGGCTATTCCCTTTAACTTCTATTCACTGCTCACATTTATATTTATAATTACGATTACACTTCTGAAGTTTGACTACGGTCCCATGACAGTTCAGAACAAACTGGCATTGGAAGGCAAAGAAGAAACTGTTGACAATGATACAGATGATGTTCCAAATGTCAAGGGTAAGGTCATAGATCTCATATTCCCTGTATTGGTGCTTATAGTTACATGTGTGGTATCGCTTCTTTATGTGGGTGGTCTCTGGTCCGGAGAAGGCATGAGCATAGTAGATGCTTTCGGTAACACAGATGCTACGGTTGGCTTGCCTATGGGTGGTCTTTTGGCACTTGTAATTACCATTATATACTACGCACTTAGAAAGGTAGTTTCCTTCAAGGAATCTATGGAGAGAATTCCTGCAGGCTTTAACGCTATGGTACCTGCTATACTTATACTCCTCATGGCTACCTCACTCAAAAATATAGCAAATGATGTACTTGGTATCAATGTATTCGTAGATGCAGCCATGAAGGCAGCTGCTCCCGGACTTGCAAGCTTCCTGCCTGCAGTTATATTCCTGGTGGCATGTGTACTGGCATTTGCTACAGGTACCTCTTGGGGTACATTCGGTATACTTATTCCGATTGTTACAATTATGTTCCCTCAGGGCTCGGCACTCCTTACAATCGGTATGTCGGCTTGCCTGGCAGGTGCTGTATGCGGTGACCACTGCTCACCTATATCCGACACCACTATCATGTCATCTGCAGGTGCGAGATGCAACCACTTGAATCACGTGTCAACACAGCTTCCTTATGCTATTTCTGTAGCGGTTGTTTCATTCGTGGGTTATCTGCTTACGGGCTTTGAAGTGTTCCGGAACTGGTTCCTGGTATTCCCCATACTGGTGGTAATCACAGTGGGCGGACTTGTAATTGCAAAGAAGCTTACAGCTAAACAAAACTGATTTTATAAGAATATTATTGGTATAAATTGAATTGTGAAAGGAGAACGGTCATGAAAAATATGCTTTTTATCATCAACCCCTATTCCGGCAAAATGAAGATTAAGCCCGTGCTTTTGGATATAATTCATATGTTTAACGAAGCCGGCTATAATACAAGGGTTCAGACCACGCTTTCTAGGGGGCATGCAACCGAGATTGCCGCAAATGCCCCGTCGGATACAGACCTGATAGTGGTCAGCGGCGGTGACGGCACTCTCAATGAAGTGCTGACCGGGCTCCTGCAATCGGACAAGAGGCTTCCTGTGGGTTATATACCTGCAGGAAGCACCAACGATTTTGCTTCTACATTTGGATTTTCTACTGACCCCAAGCTTGCCGCACAGGGTGTGATAGACGGCAGCGAATTCGATATAGATGTGGGTCTGTTTAATAACGAAAGATATTTCTCATATATTGCCTCCTTCGGTGTGTTTACGGCGGCGTCGTACAATACTCCCCAGGTGTTTAAGAATACATTCGGACATCTGGCATATGTACTTGAGGGTATGAAGGATATAACCAAGATTACCCCCTATCAAGTAAGGGTGGAGACAGATGAGGGTATAATCGAAGGCAGGTATATATTCGGCAGTGTCACCAATACCACGTCCGTGGGCGGTATAGTCAAGCTCAGCAGCGATATGGTAAAGATGAATGACGGGCTCTTCGAGATAGTCCTGGTGAAGAATCCTGCTAATATCAATGATTTGAATAAGATAGTCACAGGATGCATAACCTCAAGCTTTAAGGACAGTGTGTTTGAATTTATCAAGTCAAAAAAGGTAAAGATGATATTTGAGACAGATATGGACTGGTCCCTTGACGGCGAGCATCAAAGGACAGGTACTGACGTAACTATAGAAAACATCAAAACAGCGGCAACTATTATTAAGTAAGGATGGATTATATGCTCACAAGTAAGGAATATTTTAAGACTGTATTGAAACTGCTTTCTGATGTAGCAAAGCAAGAGGATTATATAGACAAGGAACTCGTTATGATACCGGAGCTTGCCGAAACAAGCCGCAGATACACCATGGAGTGGCTAAAGGACGAGGAGTTCAAAGCAACCTTTAAGGGAAATACCACAGGGTATTACCTGGGATTGTGTGCCAATGCTATAGGCGGAGGTATGCTCTACGCAAGCGCCTGGGCGGATAATATCAGGCAGTACTCAGCATTGAGATATGACGAGCTCTATGACGGCAGTGTGTGGGAGAATATCTTTATACTGGCAGAAGCCTCCTCCGATGCCGAAAAAACCGCCTTCAGAGGATTTGTAATCAAGCTCTTTGAAGCCTGGGTAAAGAGTGTGTATGAGTATCTGCAGACAGAAAATGCAGGGGATTATCTCATAGAGTCATTCAGGGCATTTTTTCTGCTGGGTGCAGGGATTAAGCTTTGTACGCTGGGGTATTGAGAGGCGAAGCAATATAACTATCGAAGATAATGCCTTATTCACTATTACCCATTACTTCCCAAAAATCTACAAGACTTTTCAGGGAATAGTGAAGAGTGAATAAGTAAAAAGTAAAATCGACATTCCTCTATCGAAGAATGTCGATTTTTGGTGCCGGTGGTCGGGGTCGAACCGACACGGTGTTGCCACCACGAGATTTTGAGTCTCGCACGTCTGCCAATTCCATCACACCGGCAAGTTAACTACCATATTATAATATCACACTTTATGGAATTTTGCAAGAGAAATTTTTAAAAAAATTTCAAATTCTTAAATCTTAATGCAGTGAACAGCCTTTGATGCTGTTCACTGCATATTATATAGTGCAAAAATATTTTACTGTGCAGACTGCTTAATTGCCGCAGTTACTGCGTTTCTCATAAGAGTTGCTATGGTCATGGGTCCCACACCGCCGGGCACGGGTGTAATGTATGAAGCCTTGGTGCATGCTGAATCGAAGTCTACGTCACCGCAGAGCTTGCCGTTTTCATCACGGTCCATACCCACGTCTATTACCACTGCGCCTTCCTTGATATAGTCTGCGTTTATCATCTTGGCTCTGCCCACGGCTACTACCAGTACATCGGCTCTTTTGCACACTTCCTTCAAATCCTTAGTCTTGGAGTGGCATATAGTCACTGTGGCATTCTTATGGAGCAGGAGCATAGCCTGGGGTTTACCTACTATGTTGCTTCTGCCTACTACTACACATTCTTTGCCGGTGAGGTCTATACCGGATTCGGCTATCAAATCCATAACTCCTGCAGGTGTACAGGGCAGGAAGTCAAAGTCACCAATCATTATCTTGCCTACGTTTACCGGGTGAAATGCATCCACATCCTTTGCAGGGTCTATGGAGTTTAATATAGTTTCTTCATTGATATGCTTGGGTAGGGGCAGCTGACAAAGTATACCATGGATATCCTTTCTGTTGTTGAGCTCATATACTAGATTAAGCAGCTCCTCCTGGGTGGTTTCCTCGGGGAGTGCATATTCCTCTGAACGTATACCTATATATTCGCATGCCTTTTTCTTATTGTTTACATACACTCTGGAGGCACTGTCATTACCTACTATGATAACTGCCAGTCCGGGATCTGTGCCTTTCATCTTAAGTGAGGCTACCGTTTCCTTAAGCTCATCTTTTACTCTTTGAGATACCTTTTTTCCGTCTAAAATCTGATACATTTTTTCTTTCTCCTCTCTTTGTGGGGGTTGAATTTCGTTTTTTAAATCCCTCATCTCTCATGGGCCTCACCAGGCAATCCGGTGTGTAACCTATAAGGTCCTCTCTGCCTGCTTTTTTCAGGGCTTTGATGACGAGGGGTATATTGTCCGGTACTCTGAACTGCAGCAGAGCCCTTTGCATACGTTTTTCCTCCATATCACGGGGTACATAGACCTCTTTCATGGTAAAGGGGTCAAGCCCTGTATAAAACATACATGTGGATATGGTAAATGGTGTAGGGTAGAAGTCTTGCACCTGCTCCGGATGAAGGTTATGTTTCTTTATATACAGTGCCAGCTCTATGGCATCATTAAGTGTGGAGCCGGGGTGACTGGACATCAGATATGGTACTAAAAACTGCTTTTTGCCAAGTTCATCATTTATACGATAGAATTTTTCGCTGAAACGGTCATATACCTTCCTGCCGGGTTTTCCCATGTGCTTTAGGACGTTATCCGATATGTGCTCCGGAGCTACCTTGAGTTGACCGCTGACATGGTGCTCCAGCAGTTCTCTGAAGAACTCATCATCCTTATCCGCTATGAGATAGTCATACCGTATACCGGAACGTATGAATACCTTTTTGATGCCCGGTATAGCTCTTAATTTTCTTAATAACTCCAGATATCTTTTGTGAGTTATTTTTAAATTTGGACAGGGCTTGGGATATAGACACCGCTTGGATTTGCAGGTGCCGGTTTCCATTTGTTTATCACAGCCGGGACCGTAAAAATTGGCGGTGGGGCCTCCTACATCGTGGATGTATCCTTTGAAGTCAGGGTCCCAGGTCATCTTTTTGGCTTCGTTTATAACGGACTTTTCGCTTCTGGACTGCACTATCCTGCCCTGGTGAAAGGTGAGCGCACAGAAATTACACTGACCGTAGCAGCCACGGTTATTGGTAATGCTGAATTTGACTTCCTCTATGGCAGGTACTCCGCCGGCTTCGTCATACATGGGGTGCCATGTACGCATATACGGCAGGGCATACACTGCATCCAGCTCCTTGGTATTTAAGGGCATCATGGGTTTGTTCTGCACCAGATATCTGTCATAGTGCTTTTGTACCAGTGCCTTGGAGCGTATGGGGTCCTGATGGTCAAACTGCGTTTTCGTCGCCTCCGCATACTTGCGTTTATCTGACTGTACCTCCTCGCAGGAGGGGATTTCTATATAATTGTCCATACCATCAAGGCTTTTGCGTACATAGCAGCAGCCGTCTACGTTGGTATCGGACAGATTTTTGCCCTCTTTTAGTGCATCCGCAAGCTCAATTATAGCTTTTTCACCCATTCCGTAGATTAGCACATTTGCTCTGGTATCCAAAAGTATTGAACGGCGAACCTTGTTGTCCCAGTAGTCATAGTGGGCGAAACGTCTAAGGCTGGCTTCGATACCGCCTATAATCATAGGTATACCCGGGTAAGCTTCACGTATCCTGTTGCAGTATACTATGGTGGCTCTGTCGGGTCTTAATCCGGCTTTGCCCCCCGGAGAATAGGAGTCCTGGGAGCGGACTTTTTTATTTACCGTGTAGCGGTTTACCATGGAGTCGATATTACCTGCCGATACCAGGAATGCATACTTCGGCCTGCCCAGCTTTTTAAACTCCTCCGCATCCTTCCAGGAGGGCTGAGGGATTATGCCCACCGTATAGCCGTGGCTTACCAATACTCTGGATATGATAGCATGTCCGAAGCTGGGGTGATCTACATATGCATCACCGCTTACATATACAAAGTCTAGCTGTTTTATATTTAATTTTTCCATATCTTCCCTGCATACGGGGAGAAAACCTTGATTTGACATATTGAATAAATCTCTCCTTTAATATAATATTATACAGAAACCATGAAAATTTGTCAATCTTTAGGACCAATAAATCTGAATTCCGTAAAAATATAAAAAAACACTTGACATAACTGTATCCTTTGTTATATAATATATGAGTATGATTATGAGGTGGTATGTAATTTCATAATTATGGCAATAATATGCATAGGTTATATTTCTCCAAGGAGGATTATAATGATAGATGAAGTTAAGAGCAAAAAGGCGGTTGCAGGGCTTAAACGTTCTATGAAGCTTATAGAGTCCGACAATGCAGAGAAGGCCTTTGTTGCAGGGGACATCGCTCCCATGATTACCAAGCAGATTTTGGATGCTTGCAAGGAGCACGGTGTTGCCATAGAGCTGGTAAGCTCCAAGCATGAGCTCGGCAAGGCATGCAGACTGGATGTGGATGCATCTGTGGCTGTACTGCCCAAGGCATGAGTTATTAATCGCTCCAAAGCGTTTAATATATACATTATATATAGGAGGTGAATACATTTGCCAACATTTAACCAGTTAGTAAAAAAGGGCAGACAGACATCCGTTAAGAAGTCTACCGCACCTGCACTTCAGGTTGGTTTCAACTCTTTAAAGAAGAAGGCTACCGATCAGAGTGCTCCTCAGAAGAGAGGTGTATGTACTGCTGTTAAGACTATGACTCCCAAGAAGCCTAACTCAGCTCTCCGTAAGATGGCCAGAGTAAGACTTACAAATGGTGTTGAAGTTTCAGCATACATCCCCGGTATCGGTCACAACCTTCAGGAACATAGCGTTGTTCTTATAAGAGGTGGAAGAGTTAAGGACCTCCCGGGTGTTAGATACCACATTATTCGTGGTGCATTGGATGCTTCCGGTGTTGCTAACAGAAACCAGTCCAGATCCAAGTATGGTGCCAAGAGCAAGTAATACTTAATCAGACTGCATGAAAAGGTTAAAAGGTGCGTCAATACGCAATTATATATATTTTAGTATTGAGCACATACAAGCTTACCTTGAAAAGCTTGAGTACCTATGAAATCATTTTATTATGAAGGAGGGAAGAATAGTGCCACGTAGAGGTTATATCGCAAAAAGAGAAGTGCTCCCCGATCCTATGTACAACAACGTTGTTGTGACAAAGCTCATCAACAACATCATGTTGGACGGTAAGAAGGGTGTAGCTCAGAGTATTGTATACGGCGCTTTCGAAATCATTGCTGAAAAGACAGGTAAAGAGGCATTGGAAGTGTTCAACCAGGCTATGGAGAACATTATGCCCGTACTTGAAGTTAAGGCAAGAAGAGTCGGCGGTGCTACCTATCAGGTTCCGATCGAAGTAAGACCTGAAAGAAGACAGACTCTCGGCTTGAGATGGCTCACAAAGTACTCTCGCGAAAGAAACGAGAGAACCATGAAGGAAAGACTGGCAGGCGAGATTCTCGATGCTACAAACAACATGGGCGGAGCTGTCAAGAAGAAAGACGATACACACAAGATGGCAGAAGCCAACAAGGCATTCTCGCATTATCGTTGGTAATCTGTTATCAGATTTGTTTTATAAGTACAGGAAAGGAGGAAATACAAAGTTATGGCTAGAAAATATTCTTTGCAGAATACAAGAAATATCGGTATCATGGCTCACATTGATGCCGGTAAGACAACCACTACAGAAAGAATACTTTACTATACAGGTGTTAACCACAAAATCGGTGAAACACATGATGGTACAGCTACTATGGACTGGATGGCTCAGGAGCAGGAGCGTGGTATCACAATTACTTCCGCTGCTACTACATGCTTCTGGAAGCCCAATAACGGTCCTTACAAGGGCATTGGCCACAGAATTAACATCATTGACACACCCGGACACGTTGACTTTACAGTTGAAGTTCAGCGTTCCTTAAGAGTACTCGACGGTTCTGTAACCGTTATGTGTGCTAAGGGTGGTGTAGAACCTCAGTCCGAGACTGTTTGGAGACAGGCAGATGACTATATGGTTCCCAGAATGATTTACGTTAACAAGATGGATATCATGGGTGCTGACTTCTACAACGTAGAAAACATGGTTCATGAACGTCTTCATGCTAACGGAGTTCCGATTCAGCTTCCTATAGGTGCTGAGGATACATTTAAGGGTATCATCGACCTTATGACTATGAAGGCTGAAGTTTACTATGATGAAAAGGGTGAGCAGTACGGTGAGGAGGAAATCCCCGCTGATATGCTCGAAAAAGCAGAAGAATACAGAGCTAAGATGATTGAGGCTATTGCTGAGACAGATGATGACCTCATGGAGAAATTCTTCGAAGATCCCGATTCAATCACAGTTGATGAATTAAAGAAAGCCCTCAGAAAGGCTACAATCGCTAATCAGATTGTTCCTATGCTCTGCGGTACTTCTTACAGAAACAAGGGTGTACAGCTTCTCCTCGATGCTATCATCGAGTACATGCCCGCGCCTACAGATGTTGCTAACATCAAGGGAATAGTTCCGGGTACAGAAGAAGAACAGGAAAGACCTTCCTCAGATGAAGAACCTTTTGCAGCTCTTGCATTTAAGATTGCAACAGACCCCTTCGTTGGTAAGCTTTGCTTCTTCAGAGTATATTCCGGTACGGTAGAAGCAGGTTCCTATGTTCTCAATGCTTGCAAGAACAATAAGGAAAGACTCGGTAGAATCCTTCAGATGCACGCAAACAGCAGAGAAGATATTGATAAGGTTTATTCCGGTGATATCGCAGCTGCAGTTGGTCTTAAGAACACAACTACAGGTGACACTCTCTGTGATGAAAAGCATCCTATTATCCTCGAGTCTATGGAATTCCCGGAGCCTGTTATCAGAGTTGCTATAGAGCCCAAGACTAAAGCAGGTCAGGAAAAGATGGGTATAGCTCTTGCTAAACTTGCAGAAGAGGATCCCACATTCAAGACATATACAGATGAAGAGACAGGTCAGACAATCATCGCCGGTATGGGTGAGCTCCACCTGGAAATCATCGTAGACAGACTCCTTAGAGAATTTAAGGTTGAAGCTAACGTAGGTAAGCCTCAGGTTTCCTACAGAGAAGCTATCAGACAGTCTGTTAATATCGAGCACAAGTATGCTCGTCAGTCCGGTGGTAAGGGTCAGTATGGTCACGTTAAGATGACTATGGAACCCCTCGAAGAAGGTAAGGGTTACGAGTTTGTTAACGCTATCGTCGGCGGTGCTATTCCTAAGGAATACATCCCTGCTGTTGATGCCGGTGTACAGGGTGCAATGCAGAATGGTATCCTCGCAGGCTACAACGTAGTTGACGTTAAGGTAACACTTACAGACGGTTCTTACCACGAAGTCGACTCTTCTGAAATGGCGTTCAAGATTGCCGCTTCTATGGCATTCAAGGAAGGTATGAAGAAGGCAGACCCGGTTATCAAAGAACCTATCATGCTTGTTAATGTTATAGTTCCCGATGACTACCTCGGATTTGTAATCGGTGACTTAAGCTCAAGACGTGGTCTTGTTAAGTCTCAGGAGGTTAGATCCGGCGGTGTTACTCAGGTAACAGCTGATGTGCCGCTTTCTGAAATGTTTGGTTATGCTACAGACTTAAGATCCGGTACACAGGGTCGTGGTCAGTACACTATGGAGCCCTCGCATTACAGCGAAGTTCCCAAGAACGTACAGGAAACTATCATCAACGCAAGAACAAAAGAATAATTTTTCATTTTGCTCTTGATTTTTTAGTTAATTAATTGTAAAATATAATTAATAATATTATAT
>JAGATB010000004.1 GCA_017621495.1 Clostridia bacterium | reverse complement strand
TAATTCGGGTGATGAAGTCGAAATAATTAAATCCATATATAAAAAAATAATAGATTTATCGAAAAGAGACGGAATAAATGATATTATAATTACAGTTAACGAGTATGATATCACAAGAATGAATTTTGAAGCTCAAAAAATAGCACAAAGAGCAGACACCCCGGAACAAGAAAAAGAAATCTTGTATTCATTAATTAAAAATCGTGTTTTAACTTCAGAAGCCGAAAGATTGAAGATTAAGCCTCTGCAATCAAGCATAAAAGATTACATGGAACAAACTAAAATCATCCTTGAAGAAGGTGGAAGAGACGCTGAAGCTTTGCAAATGTATATAGATGCTTCCTACAGTTCAACTGAAGAATATTTAATTGAATTAGAGAAAAGTGCTTATAATATGTTTCAAAGAGATGCACTTCATCAATATGTTGAAGGTTTAAAAAAATATGATAGTTTTGAAGAATATGTAGCAATCGTTATGCATAACGCTGACATCAAATTTTATGATTCTGAAATTGAAGAATTATATGAAGGTTAATGTTACACAAATAATGCATAAAAATATATTAAATATTATTTATAACAGCAATTTGTCACATAAAAATAATATGTGACAAATTATCTGTCATTATCATCTGACATCAAATTAAAAAAGCCGGATACCCTTTAAAAACTTCAATTGCTTCATCCAGTGAAGAAAGCTCTGCGAACATAAGCTTTTTTACATCTTCGCTAAATTCAACTACGTCCGGTATGCCGATACATTTCATACCGGCTGCGTGAGCAGCCTTTACACCGTTGGCTGAATCTTCAAAAACGAAACATTCCTCCGGAGAGACTCCCAGCCTCTCGGCTGTGAGAAGAAAGATATCAGGCGCCGGTTTGCCGTGCTCCACTTCCTTGCCGCTTACAATAACGTCAAAGCTGTCCAGGGCATCTACTTCGGTAAGATGATGGACTATAGAGCCCATAGAAGACCCTGATGCCAGTGCCATCTTTATATTTTTATTCTTCAAAAATTTCATAAGTTCGGGGGCACCCTTCATAAACTTGACCTTCAAGTTAATATTTATGTATTCTCTCATATCCTTTTTAAAGGTTATAATATCAAGACCGGGGAAATTATCTTCCAGATATGATGACCAGCCAAGCTCATTCATACCACACACATATGGTATATGGCTTCCCATGGCTTCTATACTCTGTTTGTCTCCGGCATAATCCCATGCAGGTATACATATTCTTTGAGTATCCAGCAAAGTGCCGTCCATATCAAATATAACACTAAACATATGATGCACCTCCAAAATATTAATCAGTATATCATATTTTCATCAAAAATTCAAGCATATACAAAACTTACAAATAATTTAATAAAATTCTTGCACTTTGCTCAATCAAATGGTATAATAATATATTATATAATTGTAATCAGTTAGCGTGGTGTATATAAATTGTTAAAAACAAAGAGATGGATTATGCCTCAGCAAAACAATGATGAAGCACTGCGTATATCAGAAGAACTTAATGTTTCTATGCTCGCAGCTCAAATTTTGTGTGCTAGAGGTTTTAAATATGAGGATGCAAGGGACTTTCTGAGTTTGGATAAAGAAGCGTTCTACAATCCGCTAATGCTCAATGATATGAAAAAAGCCATTGACAGGATTAAGCTTGCGGTTAATTGCAAAGAAAAAATAACCGTATACGGTGACTATGATGCAGACGGAATCACAGCTACATATATACTTTATGATTATCTTAAGTCACTTGGAGCAGATGTCAGTTACTACATCCCGGACAGAATTGAAGAAGGATACGGGATGAATACTTCTGCTATAGATACATTAAATTCACGGGGAATCACTCTGATAATTACCGTTGATGTGGGCATCACAGCTGTGGATGAAGTGGACTATGCTTCTAAGCTTGGAATAGACGTGGTAATTACAGATCACCATACACTTAAGGAAGTACTGCCCAATGCAGTGGCTGTAGTTAACCCCAAAATACCTGCAGCCGGCTATCCTTTCGATGCTTTGGCAGGTGTGGGTGTTGCATTTAAGCTGATATATGCATTGTCCGGTCTTGATGAAAGTATATTTGACAGATATTGTGATATTGCTGCAGTAGGTACTGTGGCAGATATGGTGCCCCTTACGGGCGAAAATCGTTATATAGCATCTGTTGGTATAGAAAAGCTGAAAAGAACGCAAAATCAAGGTATCAAAGCTATATTGCAGGTTGCGGGATTAAATCCGGACAGCATTACTTCCACGGATATCAGTTTCGGCATTGCTCCGAGGCTAAACGCTGCAGGGAGAATGTCTCACGCCGGGCAATCTGTTGAGCTCCTGCTGGAAAAAGATGCTCAGAGCGCATACCGCAAAGCACTTAAGCTTGACGAATGTAATCGCTTAAGGCAAGCAGAAGAGCTGAAGATTTATAACGAGGCACTAAGTATAATTTCACAAGACAATCTTGAAAATGACAGCTTCATATTAGTTGCAAAAGATGAATGGGCACACGGCATTATAGGCATAGTGTCTTCTAAATTAACCGAAAAATTTTACAAACCGAGTGCCGTAGTAAGTATCAACAAAGACGGAACAGGCAAAGCCTCCGGCAGAAGCATACGAGGTATCAACCTGGTTGATGCGTTATCGAGCTGCAGTGGCGAGCTTATAAGATTCGGCGGTCATGAGCTTGCTGCCGGCTTCACCGTAAAGCAAGGCAGGATTGATGAGTTCCGTAGAGCTATAAATATGCATATACAACCGCTCCTTACCGAAAGTGTAAGCATACCGTCTCTGGATATAGACAGTGTGATAGAATTAAAAGACCTCACGGTAGATACATTTAATTCTCTTAAGGTTCTGGAGCCTTATGGCATAGAAAATAAGGTGCCTACGTTGTGTATAAACGATTTGATGATAGAATCCGTACGATACACTCAAAACGGAAAGCATGCATTTTTAACAGTCAGCAACGGTCATGTTACCAAAGAATTGCCTGCATTTGGCATGGCTGATGAAGCTAAGTGCTATTCACAGGGAGATTATATATGCGTAGCCGGTAATCTTAATATCAATGAATTCAGAGGAAACCTGCGTGCTCAATTCATAGTGCGAGACATCCACCCTGCAGATACAACCAAAATGGTGAGCAGAGCAGAGCTTGCTGCTATATTTACTGATATTAAAAATAACATCAGCCGCAAAATGATGAATTTTGATGACGAAAGTACAATATCATTATCCCCTGTTAAAAAGCTAAATATCAATAATCCAAAAATACAAACAGCATTAAAAATTTTTGAAGAGCTTAACATAATCAACACTGATACTCATGGGGCTTCTTTGCGGATTTGCGAAGGAATTAATTTTCATTTAAAAAATGACCTTTTGCAGTCTGAAACATATAGGAAATACAGCTCTAAATAAATCATATAAAGGAGGTAGTCATTATGCCAAATAATACTTTTGAAAAATTGATTGAAACAGTAAAGAAATATAACCCCAAGGCTGATATTGATAAGATAACATCGGCTTACAAGCTGGCAGATGACGCTCACAAAGACCAAAAACGTATATCCGGCACACCTTACATTACTCATCCCTTGGCAGTTGCCAACACTGTAGCCGGTATGCAAATGGATGTAGACTCCATATGTGCTGCGCTTTTGCATGATGTAGTAGAAGACACAGCATACTCACGGGAGGATATAACACGCCTTTTCGGAGAGCAGGTGGCACTCCTGGTGGATGGCGTTACCAAGCTTGATAAAATCGAGTTTTCCAACAAAGAAGAAAGAGATATGGAAAACTTAAGAAAAATGTTTCTTGCCATGGCAAGCGACATCCGGGTAATCATTATCAAATTTGCAGACAGAATGCATAACATGAGCACACTCATCAGCATGAGCGAAGAGAAACAGCGTGAAAAAGCCAGAGAGACTCTGAGTATATTTGCACCGCTTGCTCACAGACTGGGTATGTATAAAATTAAATGGGAACTGGAGGATTTGTCTCTTAAATACATTGACCCTATAGCATACTACGAAATCATGAAAGGCATTAATCAAAAACGTCAGGAACGTGAACAGTATATTGACGTAATTAAACTTGATTTAAAACAGAAATTAAGTGAACTTAATATCAACTGCAAAATTGACGGCAGACCGAAACATTTCTACAGCATATACAGAAAAATGTTTACACAAAACAAGACCTTGGACCAGATATATGATTTGTTTGCTGTGAGGATAATTACAGATTCCGTAAGTGATTGTTATGCCGCTTTGGGCGCTGCTCATGAGCTTTATAAGCCTATGCCCGGTCGTTTCAAAGACTATATAGCCATGCCCAAACCAAACATGTATCAATCTCTCCATACGACCGTTATAGGCAGCGACGGCAGACCCTTTGAAATACAAATCAGAACACGTGAAATGCATGAAATTGCAGAAAACGGTATTGCTGCTCACTGGAAGTACAAGGAAGGAACAACCTCTTCTTCACCCAACATGGAACAAAAATTCCAATGGGTTCGCCAGATACTGGATGTACAAAGCGACGCCAAAAGCGAAGAAGAATTCCTGCAAACACTCCGAATTGACCTGTTTACAGACCAGGTATTTGTATTCTCACCAAAGGGTGATGTACTCTCCTTCCCTGCCGGTTCTACACCAATAGACTTCGCTTTCAGTATACACTCGGCTATAGGATACAAGATGCAGGGAGCCAAGGTAAACGGTAAAATCGTTCCCTTGGAATATCAGCTCAAAAACGGAGACATAGTAGAGATAATTACCTCATCTGCTGTGCATGGACCAAGTATGGATTGGCTCAAAATTGTAAAAACCGGTCAAGCCAGAAATAAAATCAATGCTTGGTTTAAAAAGGAAAACCGAGAAGAAAATATTATCTTGGGCAAAGACATGCTTGAAAAAGAGCTTAAGCGCCAAGGGCTGTCTCAGCTTAGTCTGAACTCACCTGACTATATTTCAAGGATTGTCAAGAGATACGGTTATGCCAGCGAAGACGATTTATATGCAAATCTCGGATATGGCGGTTTGCATATAGCAAATCTTATAAACAAACTTAAAGACGAATACAAAAAGCTTAATACCAAGGTAGAGCCGATTGTTTCAATTCCTACGGAAATACCTGCACACAAGGATTCTTCACATCACAAGGGTGCGTCAGACGGTATCATAGTAAAAGGAATAGAAAACTGTCTCATACGATACTCCAAATGCTGCAGTCCCGTGCCGGGTGATAAGATTATAGGCTATATAACCCGAGGCAGAGGTGTGTCAATACATCGTCAGGATTGTATAAATGTAGCCGCTATGCTAAAGGATGAATCAGAAAAAGCAAGACTTATAGATGTATCATGGGAAACCAATGCAAGCACATCATATCTGTCTAAGCTGAAGGTTGTATGTGCTGACAGAAACGGTCTGGTACTGGAAGTAGCAAATGTAGTAAGCGAAACCAAGGTATCCCTTAAATCTCTGAACGCCAGAAGCACCAAAGACGGACTGGGCATAGTGGAAATATCCGTGGAGGTATCAAACACAGACCAACTCAATGTGCTTATCAAAAAGCTTAAGAAGCTCAAAGATCTTGTAGAAGTTACAAGAAACAACTAAAACATAGCGAGGTACATGTATGAAAATAAAAACATCACCCCTGGGCAACATGGGAGCAAACTTCTATATGGTCACCTGTGAAGAAACCAACGAACTATTCGTTGTAGATCCGGGTGCGTGCGCAGATGTTGCTATTGATTTAATTAAGGATAGCGGTGCACAGTTAAAATATATCATACTCACTCATGCTCACGCTGATCACATAGGTGCACTTGACTCCGTGAAAGCTGTGTATGATGTGCCTGTGGTTATATGCTCTGAGGAAAATGACGCATTAAATAACGACACATACAATCTATGCAGTATGTTTGGTATGCATTCTCCCAAAACTACGGCAGATATCTGCGTAAGTGACGGTGATACTCTCCCCTTTGGCAATGGTGAAATCAGATTTCTGCACACTCCGGGGCACACAAAAGGCAGTATGTGTATTCATTTTGAAAATTGTCTTATAAGCGGAGATACACTCTTTTACGGCTCCATAGGCAGAACGGATTTTCCGGGAGGCAGCTTCAAAGAAATTGAAAAATCTATTGTAGAAAAAATTTATTCTCTGGATAGTAATACGATGATATATCCGGGACACGGCAATCCTACAAGTGTTAAATTTGAAATGAAAAATAATCCATTTGTACACAGGTAATTTATTATGAAACTAATATTGTTAAACCACAATGAGGAATACGCCGCACGTGAAATGATAAGTGCACATATTCCAAAAATCAAAATTGAACTTACCGAGACAATCCCCTGCCACGGGGATTATCTTATATCCGAAGTGCATTTAAAGGACGATATGTATATATATAACGCTTCAC
This sequence comes from Clostridia bacterium, assembly GCA_017621495.1. Taxonomy (GTDB): domain Bacteria; phylum Bacillota; class Clostridia; order UMGS1810; family UMGS1810; genus RGIG8748. The sequence goes on along the minus strand of JAGATB010000004.1, from coordinate 40,756 downwards.
TTGCTCTCAATGATAAAAGATATACATATTCATTCGAAACTGATTCCTACAGCAAAACATATATAAAAAAGTCGGTAAATGAAGTGATGAAGGAAGCTCTCGATACTGTTCTGCCTTGGGGTCTTATAACCGGTATACGTCCCGGCAAGATAGTGCGTGAAATGTATGAAAGCGGTAGCAGTATCTCAGAAATCAAAAAGCATTTCATTGATTTTTATGAATGCTGTGAAAAAAAGACAAACCTTGCTCTGCAAGTGGCACTGAGAGAACAGGAGCTCATCAAAACAATGCCGCAAAATTCCGTAAGCTTGTATATAGGTATACCCTTCTGCCCTACGAGATGTCTGTATTGTTCATTTACATCACAGTCTATTAAGTTTTCAAATACGCTTACAGAACCTTATATGGATGCCTTGTGCAAGGAAATTAAATACACTGCAGATTTACTGAAAAATAACGGATTATCCATAGATACAGTATATATAGGAGGCGGCACACCTACTGCACTGTCAGAAAAGCAACTGGACCGATTGCTGTATGAAACAGCAAATAATTTTGATTTATCAAAGATAAGAGAATATACTCTGGAAGCAGGAAGGCCGGACACAATCAACGAAGAAAAGCTTAAAATAATACGCAGCTATGGTATATCCAGAATAAGTATAAATCCACAGACCATGAATCAGAAAACCTTGGATATCATAGGCAGAAGGCACACACCGGAAGATATAATAAGAACGTATGAAATGGCTGTAAAATGCGGATTTACGCATATTAATACTGATTTGATTGCCGGTTTGCCCGATGAAACGGAAGCGGATTTTGACTATACATTAAAGGAAATCAGAAAACTCAACCCCCAGAGTGTAACAGTCCACACAATGTCAATCAAGAGAGGTTCATATCTTGATGAAAAATACTCAATGTATACTCCGTCTGCAGCAAATACAGTAAATAATATGCTGTCTGCAGCAGATAATATGATGAAGCTTATGAATAAAAGTCCTTACTACATGTACAGGCAAAAAAACATGCTGGGAAATCTGGAGAATGTGGGATATTGTGACAAAGGTCACGAATGCCTGTATAACATATATATTATGGAAGAAGTGCAGAGTATATATGCAATCGGAGCAGGAGCATCAACCAAAATAATTGACGGCTCCAAAATCGACAGGATTTTTAATGTGAAGGAAGTTTCCGAATACATAAACAGAATTGATGAAATGATTGCACGGAAGGATGTTTTGAAAGTTAGATAAATTTATTTAGCAAAAGAGACAGAAGCAAGAGAGCTTATTCCCCGGTTAAATTCAGTATTGTGTATATTTATAATCACATCTTCATCATCACAATTAACAGCGGCTTTGATTACAGAGCCGCTGTTATTATTTATTTCCAGAATTCCGCTGCATTTTATATCAAGTTTAATTGATTGCGCTGTTACATCCGATACGGTATTACCGTTAAAAAGTACAGAAACAGACTTAGAAGCACCACCCTCAAAGGTGATGTTTAACGTTGTGCTTTCTGAGCTTTTAAACCCTGTATAATTAATATTTTCGTATCTCTCAACATCAGTAAAAAGCTCCCTTGTTTCAGGATTTTTGAGACACAGCTGTACAGTTACCAGCACGAGAAGCGGAATAAGTATAGCAATAATTATATTTTTAATTATAAACACCACCGTAATTAATTTTACGGTTAGTTTTAACACATCAAGATTTTTTATACATTTTTGCCTGCAAGATATCCGGTAGAAAAAGCAATCTGCAGATTGAAGCCGCCGGTATATGCATCCACATCTATTACCTCTCCGGCGAAGTAAACTCCCGGACAAAGCTTTGATTCCATCGTTTTAGGGTTAATTTCCTTTACGCTGACACCGCCGGATGTGATTATGGCATCCGATACCGGTCTAAGTGAATCCACTTTAAAACGCATTTTTTTGAGTGTGGTGAGCAATGTCTTTCTTTCTTCACGTGTTATTTCGTTCACTTGTTTCTGCGGATCGATGCCTGTCATTTCAACCACTACAGGTATCATCTTCTTGGGCAGCAGGTCGTCTAAAGAATTGATAAACATTTTATTCTTTTCTTTTATAAAATCTCTCAGTATTCGTTTGTCGAGAGTGTCGTTATCCAAGGCGGGCTTTAAATCAATAATAAGCTCATATGTGTGATTTTTAAAGTTACGCATATGTGAACTGGCACTCAAAATAACAGGACCACTGACACCGTAATGAGTGAAAAGCATCTCGCCAAAGTCATCATAAATTTGCTGAGAATCTCTGTATACTTTAACTGCTGTATTCTTAAGTGACAGACCCATAAGTTTAGGAATATACGGAGATTTTATGTTCAAAGGAACTAAGGAGCCCTTCAGCTCTGTAACGGTATGACCCAATTTACCGGCGAATCTATAACCATCGCCTGTGGAGCCGGTTTTGGGATAACTGATGCCTCCCGTGGCTATTATCACGGAATTGCATCTTACAACACGATTACCGTTTACAACAACCTCCTTGCAGGAGGACGAAACCTTGATATCATTAACCTCGGCACGTACAACTCTGACACCATAGTGCTTTAGCAGCCTTTTAAGGGCATTTAGTACGTCAATAGCCTTATCCGATACCGGAAAAACTCTGCCTCCCCTCTCCACCTTGGTCTGAAGTCCTGCTTTTTCAAGCATTGAAATCAAATCACGATTGGTAAATGAATAAAATGCACTATATAAAAAATTACCATTTACAGGTACATTGGGTATAAAATCGCTAATATCACAATCATTGGTGATATTGCATCTGCCCTTTCCCGTTATGAGAAGCTTCCTGCCCAGGGAATCATTTTTTTCAATTAAAATTACGGATTTTCCTCTTGCAGCGGCAACAATTGCAGACATCATACCTGCCGGTCCGCCGCCTATTACAACAACTGTATCTGACATTTATTCCTCCGAATTGTTACTCTCTTTAATAATCCTATATGCGTGATACTTATCCCAGATATCTTCAAGGGAATCAAAAGCCTCCACCGCTTTATCCTTATTTCGCATAACAATAGCAACGATAAGAGCATTGACAAGGCTAAGTGGTGCTACAAGTGAATCAACAAAATTCCCGAGGTCACATCCTGCTATAAGCGAACAAGAGGAGTACTCCACAATGGGCGACGCACTGCTGTCTGTAATTGCAATAATCTCTGCACCTCGTTCGGCAGCAAACTGTACACCACTGAAAGTCCTCTGAGAATATCTCGGATAGCTGATAGCCACAAGTACATCTTGTGAATTTATCCTGTGCATTTGTTCAAACACATCACTGGCTGAATTTGCAGTGACAAGCTTTACATTATCCAGAAGCATGTTAAGATATACTTCCAGAAATGAAGCAAGCGAGAAACACGTCCTGGCACCGAGTATATATACAGTCCTTGCGTTTGTAAGTGCATCAACTGCATTTTCAAACTCATTGTCATTGACGGTGTCAAGTGTCTGTTTTAGTTTATCAATATCCGACTGTACTACCTTCTTTAAGACATCCTTATCTCCTATTTGGGACGAGGTTATCTCCATGCGTTGAAGCGGTGTAAGTTTATTTTTGATAAGTTCTCTCAGCGACCTCTGAAATTCCGGATATCCTTCATAACCAAGCTCAGAAGCAAACCGCACAACGGTAGACTCACTTACATCTACAACTTTTGCAAGCTTGGCAGCTGTCATGAAAGCCGCTGTATCATAATGATTCGTTATATATTCAGCTATTCTCTTCTGACTTTTGCTGAATTTGGAATCAGATTGTTTTATTAAATCAATTATCATTTGTGAACCACTCATATTAATTCTCCCCATACTATACAGTCAAAACGCCCCTCCGCATTTGGAGAGGCGTTCGTTCGCATAATAGAATTAACTTATTTATATAATAATCCCAAGTGCTTACGCCTTAACAACATTAGCTGCCTGAGGACCCTTATTACCATCAATCACTTCAAATTCTACAGCGTCACCTTCAGCAAGTGTCTTGTAGCCTTCCATATTGATAGCTGAGAAATGAACGAAAACATCGCTGCCGTCTTCACACTCAATAAAGCCATATCCCTTTTCTGCATTGAACCATTTTACTGTACCTTTTTGCATTGCTGCGTACCTCCTATGTGGCGTATAACACCGCCTTATGAAAATTAAGATTGTTAACAATCTATACATATACTTTAACACATCAGGGAGAAAATGTCAATGTTTTTTACTGTTTTTTGGAAAAATTCTTGCTGTTTATATGTTTTTTTAGATATTATAGACATAAAATCGGCTGTGGTGTATATAACCACAGCCAAATTTGATTATTTATCTTTAAGATAATCATTGAGCTTTGCTACAAGCTCGTCTGCATCAACACCATGAACGGCACATGCTTCGGCAATTGACTCACCGCTTGCTGACGGGCAACCGAGGCAATGCATTCCTATTTCAAGAAAGAATGGTGCTGTACCCTGGTCAAGTCTTAAAACGTCCATAATTATTGTGTCCTTTGTAACTGATGCCATTGTTTAATCTCTCCTTTACGTATTATATGATATTATTATATAATTTTTGACTTGAAAATGCAAGCATAAATTATATTCCTCTGTAAATATTTTTTCCTGTTTCGTATAAATCATTACCATAACTGTCAAAAATCACAGTAACAGGGAAATCTTTAACCTCTAATTTGCGTATTGCTTCTGTGCCCAAATCATCATAGGCAATGACCTCTGATGATATTACATGACGGGCGATGAGCGCTCCTGCCCCTCCGATTGCTCCGAAATACACCGCATTATGCTCAATCATAGCATTTTTGACAGCATCACTTCGGATACCTTTGCCTATCATACCGCTTAGTCCAAGTGAAATAAGAGTCGGTGCGTATGCATCCATTCTGCCGCTGGTAGTGGGACCGCATGAGCCTATAATCTCGCTGTCTTTACAAGGGCATGGCCCTACGTAATATATAATCTGACCTTTGATATCAAAAGGCAAAGCACCTGTGCTTTCGATAGCTTCACACATTCTTTTGTGAGCGGCATCTCTGGCGGTATATATGGTACCTGTAATTGTAACAGAGTCTCCTGATTTTAAATTTTTGATTTGTTCATACGTCAGGGGTGTTGTAAGAGTCATACTCATCCTCCGAAATAACTTATTGAGATTATTATACTACTTTCGAGCATTAATTACAAGTACATATTAAAATTTTGTATTAAAAAAATTTTGTAGGTTATAATAATGTTGCAGCAAAAAGTATGTGCTTTTGTTGCATAAATATTCGGAGGTAATCAAAAATGGCTAATTGTAACAATCCAAACAAATCAATCGGCTGTACCGTAACACAGTGTGAATATCACTGCAACGGTCAAAACTACTGTACACTCGAAAAAATAACCGTAGGTACACATGAGGCAAATCCTACTGTCATAGAGTGCACAGATTGTGAATCCTTCAAAGCAAAACAAGGCTGATGATAAAAATGAGGCTTTCCACACGGAATAGCCTCATTTTTATAAGGTAGTAGATAATTATCACAGTATTCTGCGGATTTTTTTGTATAATACAAAGGTTACCGCTCCGACTAAAGTTCCTTTAATAAAATTAAACGGCACTACGCACATAAGAGCAAGAGCACTTACTGTATCAATTGACGGATGTATCTCGCTTCCCATAGATACAATTAAATCTATAGGTATCTCAAGTGCCTTGGCATATGCAGGAATCATAACATATACATTGCTGTAGTACGAAAAAACCGTCATGAAAACTATGCCGCCCAATATACCAATCAATGCAGATTTACGAGTTTTATATATCTTATATATTATTGATGCAGGCAATACATATGCACAACCTGTAAAGAAGTTGGACAATTCACCTACTCCACCCGTGATACTCCCATCTATCAGGAGATTTAGCAGATTCTTTATTAATTCAATTAATACTCCTGCAAGAGGACCTAAGGCAAATGAGCCAATAAGTGATGCCACACCACTGAAATCAAGCTCATAAAACGGTGGTGCTATAAACGGCAACGGTACCTTAAATAAAAATAATATTTCAGCTACAGCAGCAAGCATTGCGATCTTTACCATAGTTTTGAGTTTTGAATTTTGCATAACATATCTCCTCTGAAACCGGGGATACAAAAACACCCCGAAATAATATCGGGGTGTAAAACTGCATTGTACTTCTCCTATCATCCGGACTATAACCGTCGGCTTTGGAATCACACCAAATCAACCATTAAGGCTCGCGGGCTGTACCGCCGGTGGGGAATTACACCCCGCCCCGAAGAACTTCTATTACATTATATTACCAATACGCATATTTGTCAACACTTTTCAACAAAATGTATCATCAAAAAGTACAACTTTGTTTTCTTCCAAAGACTTGGCGATATCTATAATCCGCTGATTGGTGGAACCCTTGAACTTAAGATTGAGCTGGGTGAGGTTCTTATCAAACTTGCCGTCTACAAGCACATCACATACACAGAGAAGATTTTTCTTATCTTCATCTGCAAGCAACTGCTCAAAAGTATATCCGGAATAAATCCATATACTTTTGCCGCCTTCCTTTACTGCACAAGCCAAGACATAAAGCTCCTTGGCTTGTTCGAAGGGTTCACCTCCGCTGAAGGTAACATTGGTAAAGGAGCTCTCCATAAGGTCATCATAAACTTCCTTAAGGGTGACATCCCTGCCGTTTGACTTGTCCCAGGTCTGCATATTGTGGCAGCCGTCGCATCTGTGAGGACAATAGTTCACAAACAATACATCTCTGAAGCCTGTGCCGTCTACCGACGACGAGTGTACTACATCCATTATACGTATTTTGATATCTTCAAGATTATACTTCATGTGTAACACGGTCCTTAAGTTCTGCCTTTTTAGCAGAATTCCACTTGCTTACACTACCTACGAGATATCCGGTAATTCTCTGAATTACATCAATGTTTTCGCTTCCGCAATTAGGACACACAGCGAGGTCTTTGTCAGCATTTTCAAATCCGCAGTCAAGACAACGGTTTCTGGTGTGATTTACAGAACCGTAACCTATATCATACTTATCCATAAGGTCAACAGTCTGCATGATGCACTCCGGATTATGAGTTGCGTCACCGTCAAGTTCAACATAGAATATATGTCCGCCAAGCTCATATTTATGATAAGGTGCTTCTATCTTAGCCTTGTGTTCTACAGAGCATTTATACCATACCGGTACATGTGAACTATTGGTGTAGTAATCCTTATCGGTGATGTTCTTGATTCTGCCGAATTGTTCTCTGTCACGCTTAATAAATTTACCGCTCAAGCCTTCTGCTGGTGTAGCAAGGAGACTATAGTTAAGATTTTTATCATTAGCGATATCCGCTATACGATCTCTCATATGAGAAATAATCTTGATACCGAGTGCTTGTGATTCTTCACTCTCTCCGTGGTGCTTACCTGTCAAGGCTATAAGGCACTCGGCAAGACCGATAAATCCTATACCCAGGGTACCTGTTTTTAATAGATTCTTTACTGCTTCATCAAACTTAAGCTCTTCGCTGCCTTCCCACATACCGTTCATAAGCATAGGGAACTGCTTTTTAAGTGCACTTCTCTGGAATGAATATCTGTCATATAACTGCTCTGCAGCCACGTCTATGCACTTATCAAGATTTTTGAAGAAAGTGGATATCTTCTCCTCTTTATCCGCAATATTCATGCACTCTAGAGCAATCTTTACAATGTTTACTGTTGTAAACGAAAGATTTCCTCTGCCGATAGATGTCTTTTCACCGTGACGGTTTTCAAATACTCTGGTACGGCAACCCATAGTAGCTACCTCGTATTTGTATCTATCAGGATCCGAGGGATTCCATTTCTCATGGAAATTATATGACGCATCAAGGTTTACAAAGTTGGGGAAGAATCTTTTGGCAGTAACCTTGCAGGCGAGCTTGTAAAGGTCATAGTTTCTATCCTCGGGAAGATAGCTTACTCCCCTTTTTTTCTTCCATATCTGAATCGGGAAAATAGGAGTTTCGCCGTTACCCACACCTCTGTATGTGGAGTTGAGAAGCTCTCTTATGATACATCTGCCTTCTGCGGAGGTATCGGTACCATAGTTGATTGATGAAAATACAACCTGATTACCGCCGCGGCTGTGGATGGTATTCATATTGTGTATAAATGACTCCATAGCCTGATGAACTCTGTTTACTGTCTGATTCATAGCATGCTGAGCATATCTGTCATCTCCTGAAAGAGAATCAAGCGGTCTGGATATAAAATCATCAAAGGCTTTGTTCTTAAGATGCTCCAGGTTTAAGCCTTCAAGCTGCTCAAGCTTTTCTATTTCTTCTATATATGATGAACGTACATATGGTGCAAGATAGAAGTCAAAAGCAGGAATTGCCTGGCCACCGTGCATCTCGTTCTGAATTGATTCCATAGAGATACATGCGATGATAGCTGCTGTCTCTATCCTTTTAGCAGGTCTCGATGAGCCGTGTCCGGCTCTGAAACCGCCCGAAAGAACCTTGTCGAGAGGATGCTGCAGACAAGTAAGAGACTTGGTAGGATAGTAATCGGCATCGTGTATATGAATGTAATTGCTCTTTACATAATCTTTGGTATCCTGAGACAGGAGCATATCCGCAACAAAAGCCTTGGAATTCTCACTGGCAAATTTCATCATCATACCGGCAGGAGTATCTGCATTCATGTTGGCATTTTCTTTTGTAATATCGTTTGCTATTGTATTTACAATGCCCATATACATGTCGTAGGTTTTTCTGCCTCTGGCAATGTTTCTTTTGTCTCTGTAGAGTATGTATGCCTTAGCTACATTTTTGTACTGGGACTGCATAAGCTCTACTTCAACAAGATTTTGAATTTCTTCTACATCGATTACATCCTTTTCAAGACTCTCGATATGGTCTGCGATTTTTTCAGCATAGCTTGTATCATTGACAAACTCGTGATTCATCGCCTTAAGAATAGCATTAACTATCTTCTCTTTGTCAAAATTTTCTATTCTTCCGTCTCTTTTTCTAATTGTGTTAACCATTTTCATCTTCCTTTCCCTAAAAACTATATCTTGTGTTTTTATATTTAAATGTTTCCTATATATTGTGTTGCGTATCTCATTATAATTCATATTTCAAAAAAAATCAAGTACTTTTTTTAATTTTATTTGTTACAAATGTTTTGCAGTAAGATGTTAAAATTGTTGAAAAATATTTAGTCACCTAAATATCGCTTATTAATAGCACTATAACAGCGATATAATTGTTATTTAATATTTGCGTAATATTTAAATCGAAATATATTTGATATTATTTTTGTAAGCATCTAAGCAAAAAAATCACGACACAATACAAAATATGTGTCGTGACTCAAAAGTAAATACTATATGTTGTGTTATTAGATTAAAATTTATTTCCACATCCGGGACAATACTCAGCATCTTTTTCTGCGTTTTTGCCGCACAAAGAGCATGTTTTTTGATTTTTGAACTCGCAAAGCTTTATATTCAAATCATTAATCTGTTCCTTTAAATCTGCAATCTCACTGCAAATAGAATCTATATCTGCAGTTTCATCGCTTTCATATACAGCAATTCCTATCTGTGCATACTTATCATCAAGTTTTGCATTAAGCTCCGAAATTTTTAATTTGATTTTTGTATAATCAATTGCTTCACCGGATAATTTTGCCGCTTTACGATAAGTAAGGGCAACTGTATTTTTAACTTTTTCAATTATATCTTTATTCATATTATTCCCTCCTGACATGACTATGATTTGATTTTATCAAGATATGCTCTGATTGAATCCTCCATTTTATTAATGCCGGGATTGTAATACTTCCTGTCAATCAGATTATCCGGCAGATATTGTTGCTTAACATATGAATTAGGATAACTATGAGGATATTTGTACCCCTGTGCTCTGCCGAGTTTTTCTGCACCGCTGTAGTGACCGTCTCTGATATGCGGCGGAATTTCACCGGCATTACCGCTTCTCACGTCTGCGAGAGCTTCATCAATTGCACAAATTGCTGAATTTGACTTAGGCAGTCCCGCAAGAAATATAACTGCTTCAGCAAGCGGTATGCGTGCCTCGGGAAAACCAAGCTGCATAGCAGAATCCACACATGCTTTGGTTACAGCTATAGCATTGGGATATGCCAAGCCGATATCTTCGGCACTTATAACGAGCAGTCTGCGACAAATGGATATAAGGTCGCCGCCTTCAACCAACCTTGCAAGATAATGAATTGCCGCATCAGGGTCAGAACCGCGAATTGATTTTTGAAACGCACTTAACACATCGTAATGGTTGTCTCCGTCCTTATCAAAGGCGAAACTGCTTTTTTGTGTAATGGCAATAACTGTGTCTGCATATATAGTTACATCACTATCCAGAGACATGGATGACTTGATACACATTTCCAATATAGTTATTGCCTTTCTGACATCACCGTATGCAGAATTTGCGATTTGCAAAAGTACATTATCATCAGCAAAAATTTTCCTTCCCGGATATAATTCATGTGCAATTTTCAAGGCTCGTTTTAATGCCGGAACGATATCATCAGCTTCTACAGGCTTAAACTCCACTACTGTACATCTTGACAAAATAGCGTTATATATATAGAAATAAGGATTTTCCGTTGTACTGGCAATCAGCGTTATAGAGCCGTTTTCAATGTATTCTAGCAAGGATTGCTGCTGCTTTTTGTTAAAATTTTGTATTTCATCAAGATACAGCAATACACCTGTAGTTCTGCCCTCTATATCGTCAATGGACGCAGCAACCTCCCTGATATCTTTAAGAGATGCAGTAGTTGCATTTAATTTGAAGAGCTTCTTAGAGGTAAGCGAGGCGCATATATTGGCAATGGTAGTCTTTCCTGTACCGGAAGGTCCGTAAAATATCATATTAGGAACCTCTCCGGAAGATATGATATTGGACAATGGCTTATTATCACCTATTATGTGCTTTTGACCAACCACGTCATCTAAGCTTTGTGGTCTTATATAGTCTGCTAACGGCTTCAATTCACTGCCTCCTTATTATCTGTATAAGGGGTATTTATCACAAAGTGTCTGAACTCTTGCCTTAACAGTTTCTTTATTATTTTCAAAGTCCTTGAGTGTAAGTGCGATGAGTTCTGCTATTTCCTTCATATCTTCTTCCTTCATACCGCGGGAAGTTACAGCGGGTGTACCTATACGAACGCCACTGGTAACAAAAGGCTTCTGGGGATCAAACGGAATTGCATTTTTATTTGCAGTGATACCAACTTCGTCAAGCATGTGCTCAGCCTCTTTACCGGTAATGGGCATGTTTCTCAAATCAAGAAGCATCAGGTGGTTATCTGTGCCTCCGGACACAAGATTGAAGCCATTTTCGATAAGTGCCTCGCTGAGAGCTTTGGCATTGGCAACGATATTTTTCTGATAAGTCTTGAACTCATCGGAAAGAGCTTCCTTAAGACAAACTGCCTTTGAAGCGATAATGTGCATAAGAGGTCCACCCTGGATACCGGGGAACACAGCTTTGTCAACAGCTTTTGCGTATTCTTCTTTGCAGAGGATAAGACCGCCTCTGGGGCCTCTTAAAGTCTTATGTGTAGTGGTGGTAACAAAATCTGCATACGGAACAGGACTTGGATGAAGACCGGCAGCCACGAGACCGGAAATGTGCGCTATGTCAACCATGAGATATGCGCCTACTTCCTTTGCTATTGCCGAGAATTTCTCAAAATCAAGAATTCTGGGATAAGCACTGGCACCGGCTACTATCATCTTGGGCTTGCACTCCAGAGCAATTTTTCTGATTTCATCATAATCAACTACAGATGTATCCTCCTGAACTCCGTAAGGTACAATGTTAAAATACTTACCGCTCATATTGACAGGACTACCGTGACTTAGGTGACCGCCGTGAGCAAGGCTCATGCTGAGAACTGTATCACCGGGGTTAAGCACTGCAAAGAACACTGCCATATTTGCCTGGGCTCCTGAATGAGGCTGCACATTGGCATGCTCTGCACCGAAAAGCTCCTTGGCTCTCTCTATGGCTAAACGTTCTACCACGTCTACATTCTCACAACCGCCATAATAACGCTTGCCCGGATAGCCCTCAGCATATTTATTGGTAAGCGGTGTACCCATAGCCTCAATTACCGCATTGCTTACAAAGTTTTCACTCGCTATAAGCTCGATTTTATTTCTCTGTCTGTTAACCTCCGCTTCGATAGCCTCAGCCACTTCGGGGTCAATCTTTCTTACTTCTTCTGTACTGTACATTGGAAAATCCTCCTATTTAACATATTATACAATTATTATACAATATATAATGAAAATTTTCAATATAAAATTTAAAATATTCTATTATATTATTGAACTTCATGGAAATTTTTGATATACTATATATAAGGAGTGATGAATTTTGTCGACATATATTCCCGACGGAAGTATACGGTGTGAAAATTGCAATAGCTTTTTCAACAAATATGTGCGTTTTGAAACTGTAATTGATGCCGATTCCTACGATGAAGCTTCTCAAAATGCTCTTGAAGGAATCATAAACAGAGTTACATGTCCGTATTGCAAAACCGAATTCACATATGAAAATCCGTTTATGCTTCATTCATACTCATGTAAATCAATAGCCGTAGCAGCCGTAAGTAGTGAGCTGGTAAATGTTTCAAATCTGTCAGTTGCCCTTAAGATATCCGGTGCAGGAGAATGGCAGCTGAGACGATGTGACTTCGCAAGAGATGCGGCAGAGAAAATAAGAATATTTAAATCCGGACTCAATGATGCTGCGATAGAGCTTATAAAACTAAGGCAATTCCACGATTATAGAAATATGGATTTATATGATGAATATATAATCTTTGATAATCTGATTGACAACAAATTAATATTCTCTCTAAGGGATTATACTGATAATGTAAAAGATACATATGAAATAGATATGTCGGTCTATAACAACACACCTAAGCTATCCATTCCTACAGCGAAATGGATTAAAATAAACAAAAGATTTGCAATTAAAACGGAGGACAAATTATGCAAAAGAATTTATTAATCGGACAATCCGGCGGCCCCACGGCTGCAATCAATGCAACACTTGCCGGTGTGATACAGGCAGGGATTGATGCTGAGCAAATAGGTACGGTTTACGGAGCAATAAACGGTATCAAGGGTGTGCTTAATGAAAATTTTATAAACTTGAGCGAGGTGTTCTCCTGTAAGGATAATATACGTCTTTTGAAGCAGACTCCCTCTGCCTACTTGGGCTCATGCAGGTACAAGCTTTCAAAAAGCACCGGCGATATAGAGAATATAGTAGAAATACTTAATAAAAATAATATAGGATACTTCTGCTATATAGGTGGCAATGATTCTATGGACACCGTATATAAGCTTAAAGATGCCTGCGCTCAGAAAGGCATTAAAGTAATGGGTGTGCCTAAGACTATAGATAATGACCTGGTAGGTACAGATCACTGCCCGGGATTTGGAAGTGCTGCCAAATATATAGCATCAACCATTGCCGAAATTACAAGAGACACTCAATGCTACAGCATAGAGAGTGTAACAATCGTAGAGATAATGGGCAGAAATGCCGGTTGGCTTACAGCTGCTTCTGCTCTTGCAAGATTAACCGGTACTACAGCTCCGGATCTCATATATCTGCCTGAAATACCATTTGACATTGACAGATTTCTCACTGATGTAAAGGAAAAGATTGTAGAAAGGAAAAATATTGTAATTGCAGTATCCGAGGGCATTAAGGACACTAATGGTAATTATATAGCAGACCAGAGTGAAATATTTAAAGAGGATTTATTTGGTCATTCACAGCTTGGCGGTGTGGGCAAAGCACTGGAAACATTGGTGAAGGATAAATACGGTATAAAGGTAAGAAGTATTGAGCTCAATACCCCACAAAGATGCGCTGCTCATATATCCTCAAAAACAGATATTGAAGAATCTTTTATGATTGGCGCTGCAGCTGTTAAAGCTGCATTAAACGGCGAAACCGGCAAGATGATGTGCTATAAGAGGGTATCCGATAAACCGTATAAAATCGATGTAACAACCATGGAAATAGACAGCATAGCAAACTCCGAGAAAAAGATACCCCGTGAATACATCACTAAAAGCGGTAACGATGTAACACAAGAGCTGGTGGACTATATTTATCCGTTAATCCAAGGTGAAAATGAGATTATGTATAAAGACGGATTACCTATGCATTTCATAAGGTGATGTCTTGGTGTATTTGATACGCTTCAACGATTGGGGTCGGGGCTACTTTGGCACAAAAATTTAAAATTTTAATGTCAAGGGGCTTCGCCTGTTACCCCCGTCCACAATCGTCAAAGCTACATTTATTATATATAAAAGTGAGTTCGAGACCTTCCTCACTTAAAACAAAACTAAAGGAGAAATGAAAAAATGAAAGCAAAAACAAAAACAGTAGTCTACGGAGCCATAATTGCGGCTATGTACACCGTGCTTACGGTGTTTGTATCTGCATTTGGGCTCGCCAACGGAGCAATTCAGGTGCGAATAAGCGAAGCACTGACGATTCTGCCCTACTTTACCCCATACGCCATACTGGGGCTTTTTGCAGGGTGTCTCATATCCAACATCATTACCGGGTGTGTGATATGGGATACAATATTCGGTAGCATTGCTACGCTAATCGGTGCGGTTATTACCTACTATCTGGGAAGGCTGCCTTTCAAAAATTCCAAATGGCTTGCACCGCTGGGACCTATAGCGGCAAACACAGCTATCATTCCGATTATACTATCAAAGGTATACGGAGCAAAGGAAGCAATATGGTTTCTATGTGTGACAATCGGCATAGGTGAAGTATTATCCTGCGGAGTACTGGGTATGATATTGCTTGTTAGTCTGGAGAAGCATGCGGACAGAATTTTTAAATAGGATGTGGATAAGTGGCAGGGCTTATTATCACAAAAAATAAGGGCGATTTTTGAATCGCCCCTATGGGTTGCCACCTCATCAGTCACTTCGTGCCAGCTTCCCCTCAAGGGGAAGCCTTGATGAGAAGGCTTATGCTTGTTTGGATTCAATTGTTTCTTTTATCATCATGTCTTTAACCTTCATAAGTCTGGTCTGGCTGGAACGTTCGTTTTCGTCAAGCTTCATGGTGATAAAGCGGATAGTATCTTTAAGATCTGGAATCATGACATGCTCCAGGGCATTTACCCTGCGGCGTGTCTTTTCTATTTCTGATGCCATAAGCTGAACTGCATTCTCCTGCTGGGCAAGCTTCAATATACCTGGCAGTGCTTCAGCAAGAGTGCGTACACCTTCGTCGAGGTCACCGCCGGTGAAGGCATAACCGTATGAATATATATCGTGAGGATTATCCGTCTTGGTCTTTGATGCAAAGACCGGCACGTCTACACTCATGATATTTTTTTGTGATACTTCTATGCTGACCTGCTGTTTTGGCATCATAAGAGCTGTGCTCATAGCTTCGCTCTGCATAACGGAGCGAGCCATTATCATGGATTTATTTGCCTTGGCAACCAGAGACTCCACTTCGGCACGGAGTGCCTTGTTTTCTCTGACTATATCCAAGAACTGTCTCATAAGTTCGTCTCGTTTATCTTTAAGGAGCTTATGACCACGTGTGGCTACGGTGAGCTTCTTTTTGAGACGACTGAGTTCCATACGGGTGGGGTTTACGTTCATAACTGACATGGGAATCACTTCCTTTTTATGGGGTTTGATACGTTTCAACAAATGTGGACGGGCTGTTTTTACAACTAAATCAAAGATTTCTATGTCAAAAGACTTCGTCTGTCACCCCCATCCCCATTTGTCGAACCATCGGGGACACCGGTCCCTACATTTTGGGATTGTAGTATTGTTCTATGAATTTGTCGTCTATACGTTTAAGCTCGCTCTTGGGAAGAAGCGATAGTAATTCCCATCCTATATTAAGGGTATCTTCTATGGGGCGGTCTGTGGTGTAGCCCTGAGATACGTATTTCTGTTCAAATTCCTCTGCAAATTTAGCATAAATCTTATCTACATCGGAAAGTGCAGCTTCGCCGAGTACAGCCATGAGTTCTTTAGCTTCTTTACCGCGTGCATATGCAGAGAAAAGCTGATTCATGGTGTTGGCATGGTCTGCTCTGGTCTTGCCCTCACCTATACCCTTATCCTTAAGACGAGAAAGAGATGGTAACACGTCTATAGGTGGAGTTACATTTTTTCTGTAAAGCTCACGGGAAAGTATAATCTGACCTTCCGTGATATAGCCTGTAAGGTCCGGTATGGGATGTGTCTTATCATCCTCAGGCATGGTAAGAATAGGTATCAGTGTGATAGAGCCATCTTTACCCTTAAGCCTACCGGCACGTTCGTACATGGTAGCAAGGTCTGTATACATGTATCCGGGGTAACCTCTTCTGCCGGGGACCTCCTTACGAGCGGCTGAAACTTCACGCAGGGCATCGGCATAGTTGGTGATATCTGTAATTATTACCAGTACGTGCATACCCTTATCAAACGCCAGATACTCTGCAGCGGTAAGAGCCATCTTGGGTGTGGCTATACGCTCTATGGCAGGGTCATTGGCAAGGTTTACAAAGAGTACTGTTCTATCTATGGCACCAGTCTTGGTGAATTCTTCCTTAAAGAAATTTGCCTCCTCAAAAGTGATACCAACCGCGGCAAATACAACTGCAAATTTCTCATCTGTACCGAGTACCTTCGCCTGCCTTGCAATCTGCGCTGCAAGGTTGGCGTGAGGCAGACCGCTTCCGGAGAATATGGGGAGCTTCTGACCTCTTACCAGGGTATTGAGTCCGTCAATGGCGGAAACACCTGTCTGTATAAATTCTGAAGGATAATTACGTGCGGCAGGGTTCATGGGCACGCCGTTTACGTCAATTCTCTTTTCGGGAATGATAGCGGGGCCGTCATCTATGGGATTGCCGAGGCCGTCAAACATTCTGCCAAGCATATCCTCGGAAACACCAAGCTCAATTCCTCTGCCGAGAAATCGTACCTTGCTGCCGGCAAGGTTGATACCGGTACTGCTCTCAAAGAGCTGTACCAAGGCATTGCCGCCGTTGATTTCAAGTACACGGCATCTTCTGACTTCACCGTTTTCAAGCTCAATTTCACCAAGCTCATTATAGGTTACACCCTCTACATCCTTTACCAGCATAAGAGGACCTGCGACCTCACTTATGGTTCTGTATTCTTTTGGCATCAGGCTTCCTCCTTCTTAGCGATATTGGCAAATGCAACATCGAGACTATCTGTGATATTTTTGAACTCTGTATCTATGGTATCTTCCGGCAGATATTTAAATCTGCCAATCTTTTCTCTTTCTTCAAGATTAATGATACTGTTAAGATTTCCGCTGTGCTTGAATGCTTCAACAGCACCGTCGTAGTATTCAAGTATGAGCTTCATCATATAGAATTGCTTTTTCATAGATGAGAATGTATCTATATCATGGAAAGCATTCTGATGGAGATAGTCTTCACGTACAGAACGTGCTACCTCGAGCTTGATACGGTCGTCACCGGAGAGGGCATCTATACCTACCAGCTGAACTATCTCCTGCAGCTCGGCTTCATCCTGAAGAATACGCATGAGTCTGGTTCTGCACTCGGGCCACTGGGGACTTACGTTTTGTGCAAACCACTTCTCCATACTGTCTACATAGAGTGAGTAACTGGTAAGCCAGTTAATAGCCGGGAAGTGTCTCTTGTATGCAAGAGATGAATCCAATCCCCAGAACACCTTAACAATACGCAGTGTAGCCTGAGCTACCGGTTCGGATATATCACCGCCCGGAGGGGAAACAGCACCTATAACCGAGAGTGCACCCTCTCTGCCGTCACTGCCGAGAGCTACTACCCTGCCGGCTCTTTCATAGAACTGAGCAAGACGGCTGCCGAGATATGCGGGATAACCTTCTTCACCGGGCATTTCCTCCAGACGTCCGCTCATTTCTCGGAGTGCCTCCGCCCAACGGGAGGTGGAGTCTGCCATAAGAGCTACGGAGTACCCCATATCACGGAAATACTCTGCTATAGTAATACCGGTATAAATCGAAGCTTCACGTGCCGCAACGGGCATATCGGAAGTATTGGCTATGAGAACAGTTCTCTTCATAAGAGATGAACCTGTTTTGGGGTCTTTGAGCTCGGGGAACTCATTGAGAACGTCAGTCATTTCGTTACCGCGTTCACCACATCCGATGTATACAATGATATCGGCATCTGCCCACTTAGCAAGCTGATGCTGAACTACAGTCTTACCGCTGCCGAAAGGACCCGGAACTGCAGCAACACCACCCCTGGCTATAGGGAAAAGTGTGTCTATAACTCTCTGCCCGGTAACCATAGGCATATCCGGAGAAATCTTTCTCTGATAGGGTCTGCCCTGTCTTACAGGCCATTTTTGCATTAACTTAAGCTCATGCAATACACCGTCCGGTGACTTAACATGACCTATAACTTCATCAACAGTATATTCACCTGTAGCAAGGTCAGTAATCTCACCGCTAACACCATAAGGCACCATAATCTTCTGCACAACGACCTCAGTCTCCTGTACAGTGCCTATAATATCGCCGGCAGATACACTGTCTCCTACATCCTTGACAGCATCAAAGTGCCACTTAATGTTACGGTTGAGTGATGATACACTCACACCCCTCTGTAAATTGGTACCTACCTGCTCCATAATAGCATCGAGGGGTCTTTGGATACCATCATAAATACTCTCTATGAGACCGGGTCCCAGCTCTACGGAAAGCGGTGCACCGGTTGTAACAACAGGCTCACCGGGTCCTAAGCCGGAGGTCTCTTCGTATACCTGTATAGAGGCTTTATCGCCTCTCATTTCTATGACTTCGCCTATAAGCTCATGGGAGCTTACTTTAACAACGTCGTACATATTGGCTTCGCTCATGCCCTCTGCTACTACGAGAGGACCGGAAACCTTAACAATTGTTCCGTTTGCCATCTGTTTACCTCCAAGAAAACGCAGATTATTCATCTGCTCCGAATATCATATCTGCAGAGCCTACAGCCTGCTCTACAGCCTTCCTTAAATATTGCATACCCAGATTGCCTCCGCCGGATACAGCAGGTATCGTAATAATAGCGGGAAGCGGTTCTGATTTGTATTTATCAAGAATATCTGTGATTTTAAGTGCAATATTCTCTGTAATCAGTATAATAACGTAATGATTGACAGCAAGATTCTCTATAGTTCTTACGGTATCATCACGTTCGGTTGATACAAAGGTATCGATACCGAGAGCGTTGAAACCGCATATGCTGTCATAATCACCAATAACACATATCTTTGCCATAAGCATAACCTCTCTATAACTCAGCTTCTTATCCTGGAACGTATCTGCTCTTCTGTAAAGCCGTTGAGCTTGGCACTCATTATAATTCTGACATTGCGTATCTCCGTCTGTCTGCGGTTGATATATGATATGATGGGCTCTACACCAAAGGACATACCGGATGATTTTTTCATATAATCACTAATCATGTCATCAGACAATTTCTCAAACTCATTCATAGAGCTCGAAAGAGCCTCTGCACATGATTTAAATCCGGATTCGGATATGAAGTCCATAAGACTGTCAAAGCCCTCAAGAGAAGCCCTGATGAGGGATTCACGAGGCAAAGCAGACTCACGCGAAAGAGCATCATCCATAAAATCTGCACTCTTAAGCGTATGTGCACATCTTGCGGCTATCTTGATATCAGCAAGAGTATTTTGAAGAGTGACATACCCTATCAGAAAATCATTTTTGGTTTCTTTGGCTTTGTCCAGACAATAGTCCATAGCCGCTTTATCAATGAGAGTATCAGAAAGCTGAGCATCCTCTGTACGTCCCAGAATATCGTATGCTTTATAAGCGATTTGGGACAGCATATCGGGAAGCAATGCAAAGTCAGCTTTTTCCACAGATTTGAGAATTTCATTGAAATCAATTGTACATGGCATCAGGATATACTTGTCGTAATCCTTGATACCCATCCTTATACCTTTGAGGGCGGCTTTAAGATTATGAAAATCATTCTTGTACAGCAAGAAATCAAGTGTTGCACCCTTTGGCATAGCGTAAATAGCTTCTGCCCAGGTTTTCTCAAGTTCTTCTTTGAGAATAATCTCAAAGTCCTCCGGCTTCACATTATCTGTATTATAGCCACTGTCCGACAGGATACGCATTGCATCCAGGGGTGATTTGGAAGCAATAAGAGCTTCCAAATCCTGAGCAGTGAGAAGCTTGTTTTCTATAGCACGGATATATGCTACTCCGTAAGCATAATCATATTGATTCAAAATATCACCTCGCTACTCAAACAATGCTTTGTTAATATAATCGGTAAATTCCTCAGCTCTATCTCTGAAAAGTGCTTCAACAGAGCAGTTAATCTCCACAGCTCCATACTTAAGTATAAAGCCTCCGGTGATATTTGAATACTCATCAGACATAGTGAGCTTATGCTTTTTGACAGCAGTTGTAAATTCCTTGCTCATGCGTTTGGAGTCGTTTTCGTTAAAGGCTATGATACCTTCATCGCCGGTAGCATTAGCATCTAACACTCTGAGCATAAATGCTGAGTAATCGGAATCACCCATAGATATTATCATATCCTTGGCATCGGATATAACCGTCTCAACTGCAGAATTCTTAAGTGCAAGTATAGCTCTGGATTTTTTTTGAGTTAAAGCAGAGTTTGCTCTTTGCTCTATGAGTACGGCTTCGTCATTTGCTTTGGATATAATATCTCGCGATAGCTTATCTGCTTCGGCAGTAGCTGCGTTTACCGCAGTGTCATAATCCGCTTTGGCTTTTTCTTTGATAAGAGCTGCATCGTCATTGGCTTTCTGGATTATATACCCTGTGAGCTTTTCTAATTCTGCCATTTAAAGCACCTCCTTAAAGTAAAAATTATTAACCAATCTGGTTTACCATAAGGAAGGATACAATAAATGCCAAAAGTGCGTACATCTCAACGAGTGAAGCGGATACAATAGCCTTGGAAGCTTCCGCGGGCTTCTTGGCTACGATATTACATCCTGCAGCAGCAACTCTCGCCTGAGCTGTAGCTGAGAAAAGACCTCCGAAGCCAACCGGCAGACATGCTGCAAAAAACTGTAAACCTACAGGTACAGATGTGATAGCTTCACCACCGATGATGCCAATCTTGAGCATAACCATGATACCGATGATAAATCCGTAAAGTCCCTGTGTACCGGGAAGGAGCTGAAGCACGAGAAGCTTACCAAACTTTGAAGGGTCTTCACTTACAACTCCTGCGGCTGCTTCCGAGGCGAGTCCTACGCCCTTTGCCGAACCGATACCTGCCAAAATTACTGCAATTGCTGCACCTAAAAGTGCATAAACCTGTGCTAAATTCATTACTCTTTTACCTCCATAAAATTATAATATTTTGTATTCATATCAAGCGGAGAGAATGCTCTGCCGCCTCCTTCATAAAACTTACTGTAGAACTCCACATACTGAAGTCTGTTGGTGTGTACATATGCACCCAGAATATTAATTGCAAAATTCAGTGCGTGGCCTACGATGAAAATTAAAACAAAGGCTATAGTGCCCACTATACCGCCGCCTCCGAGCTTTGCCATAATGTTGACAACATTTGCAATAACGCCGGTGGCAAGACCCAAAGCCATAAGTCTGGAATATGACAAGAAATCCGAAACGTAGCTTGTGATATCATACAGACCTATGATGCCGCTGAATAGTCTGGTAATGGGATTCCATGTAGTGCGGTTTTTCATAAACAATATCATGAGTACACCAACAGCCGCAAAGCCTATACCGACCTTTATGACAATGTCATAGCCAAGTACAAAGCCTATAATTGCAAGAGCTGCACCGAAAAGTACTATGACCCAGGAAAGCGTATCAAAAATTGCAGATACACGTTCACCTGCTCTGAAATCAACATAGAACTTAAGTATAAGTCCAATCATAATCTGTATAACACCAAGTGCTACGCTGAATATGAGAAGCATAAGGGGCTCATCTATGGGGTTAATCCACAAAGGCTTAAGTCCGGGAATAATATCGCCGAAAAATCCGCCGTACATAAAGCCCCAGAACATGGTGGATATACCGCAGTAGAAAAACATCCTCATAAACTGTCTGAGACCCGATTCTACCTTAGCTATAAACCCAAGAAAACCACATACTAAAACCATAAGCAATCCGTAACCGGCATCCGAAAACATCATGCCGAAAAACAGATAGTAGAAAAAGCTCATAACAGCATTGGGGTCAATGTCATGCTTTGACGGCATGGAGTAGCTGGCAGTGATGCCTTCTACGGGGCTTACCACAGAATTGTTCTTAAAGAGAACTGGCGCCTCTTCATCTTCGGATATTGCTGAAAGCTCCACCGTGCAGATTAAATCGGAAAGCTTCTTTTGGATATGCTCCGATTTGTTTTTGGGGATATATCCTTCGATAATAAAGGTTTCTTCGGTAAGGCTGACGTTTTCCAATGCTTTGTATTTATCACGGCGAAGTACAAGATGATCGTGGAAAAGCTGAATTTCATCCCTTTGCTCCGAAAGCTTAGTTATCTTTTGCTTCAAGCTTTCAATTTCGTTATTTAACTTAGCTATTTTTTCGTGAAGATTGATAATTTTATCCTTAGGTGTCCGTCTCGAAAGACCAATTGCAGGCTGAGTAAAGCCTTTTTCTCTGAATACACGTGTAACGTCGTCTTTGAAATCCTTGAGATATGCCGCGAAAATGCAGGATATCTCTCTGCTTGAAGAAACAAGCTCTGTGGTAACATAGTCCCCCACTTCTTCAAGTAAAGAATCAAGGCCTTCCTTATCCAGAATTTCCGGATACGTATACAAAGCTGTTTCAACAGTTTTGCTGCCGGAATAATTCATAGGCACATCAAGTGCAGCCCACTGACTTATAGCCGATATCCGAGCATTAATCGTACCAATCTGAGCTTCTCGCTCTTTGATATCCTTGACAGTATTTATGATATCCATAGCCACAGTGCCCGTGGTTTTGATTTCCTCCGATTGCATCGAGTAGAATTGAAGTGATTTATCCTTTCTCACGGAGAGCATACCGGTCTTTGCAGGACTGTACTCATCTATAATCTCAAGAGCATCTGCACTTAAGGAAAGGTATCTTTCAAACTGAGTAACAGACTCGGAAACATTTACCGATATAAGCTCGCTGTCATCTGACTTAATAAACTCTACACAACCGGATTTTTGCAATCTTTCCATTACAGTTTTGCGCTGCGAGTTAAGACCGCAAATGGTTATCTTCTCCATAGGAGTTATCATGTTTTATCACACTCCCTTCATAATATTTAACCTTATATAAGCCCGATGAGCTTTTGGGATACTTCTTTTGACTTTGAGGCTATGTCTGATTTAAGTGATTTAAGCCTTTCATCCTCACTGTCTGAGTTTAAGAGAGCATCCGCCTTTTGATTAGCCTCAGCTATAATCCTTTGTGCTTCGGACTCTGCACGGGATTTGGCATCGGCGATAAGGTCTGAGGAATCCTTTTTAGCTTTTTGAGCCATTTCGGCAGCTTCGCTCAGAGCCGCTTCTTTTATATCATGAGCTTTTTGCTCGGCGGCTCTCACGGCGTCAACAATTTCTTTTGCCATTATTTACCCTCCTTGTTAAAACCTTAAGGTTTTTATTTAATTTTTAAACTGTTTACATTTTAATAAATACAAAGTATATAATTAACAAAATACCCAAAACTATTCTATAATAGCCAAATCCTTTGAAATCATGCTTACGGATATAACCCATAAGGAATTTGATGGCTGCAACAGAAACAGCAAAAGCCACTATCATACCAAGGATTAAAGTACACCACTCAGCACCGGTAAATGCAAAACCGGCTTTAAGGAGTTTGAGAGCACTGGCACCGAGCATAACCGGTATCGCAAGGAAAAATGAAAACTCCGCAGCCACAAACCTGGAGCAACCTATAATAGTGGCACCGATAATCGTGGAACCACTGCGAGAGGTACCGGGTATAAGGGCAAGTATCTGAAACATACCTATCAAAAATGCAGTCTTGTAGCTTAATGTATCTAAATCGTTGAATTTGGGTTTGAGGTTTTTGCTCTCGATAACTATAAAGAGTATACCGTAAATGATAAGAGTAGCGGCTACTGTATATGAATTAAAGAAAAGCTCATCTATCTTATCCTCAAAGAGCAAGCCGATGACACCTGCGGGAATTATAGCGACCAAAACCTTGAGATACAGTGAGATGGTATCTTTTTTCAAGGATAAACTGCCGGAGAGCTTGTAATCACCGGGTGTGGCATGCAAAGTAAAGGGATTTAATTTGCCAAAATACAGAAAAAGAACCGCAAGAATAGAACCGAACTGTATGACAACGAGGAAAGTCTCCATAAAAGAGTCAGAAACCTGCATCTTCATAAATTCGTCAAAGAGTATCATATGACCCGTGCTGCTGATGGGCAGCCACTCGGTGATACCCTGGACTATACCCATGATTATCGTTTGAATTACCAATGTAAAGCTCATAAAATACATCAAATCCTTTCGATACTTATGATGAAAATATTTATAATAAATTATTTTACCACAAAATGGTAAATGAGTAAAGGGGTTTTTGTTAAATTTTTGAAAATTCTGTTAAAGAAATAATTTGTGTTGATATATAAAAGGCATATATGCAGAGCACGGCTTGGTGAATATAGCCGTGCTCTGAATTATAAATCAATCATATTACAAGAAAGTTTGCTATTTATCATTGTAATGATATTATAATTATTCGTCTTTAAACCATTCCTTAAAATCGCCTTCATCAGTATCGATAAGCCAATTTCCATCGTCTTCTATAACTACTATTTCATATTCTTCAGTTTTGAATTCATCAAAAGCTTCAGCGGCATCTATAAATGCATCCATCATATCAAACATCATTGCATTTGCAACCTTTTCCTGCAACTCCCGCGTTGTATAACCTTTTTCTATAATTTCGCTTTCTGTGGCTTCCATGGTAAGACCCAACTCCCCAAAAATTTTCTGCGCATATTCCAATGATTTTTCTTCTGTGGTGTGCTCCTTGGTAATTTCTCCAATTTGTTCTTCAAATTTTTTTGAATCCAATGTTTCTCGTTCGATTTTGCAAATATAGCTACCTTCATCTTCGCTTATTTTTTTAATTTCAGTTTCGGAATTTTTACGCATATCAATAAGTTTTTTTACATATTCTTCAATTTTTGCTTCAACTCTTTCTTCGATGTTCATACCATTTGAATTACTTAACATGCTTTTCATTGCATCATCAATTGCATCATCTTCATCTTCATATTCAAAGATGCCCTTATCGTATTCGGAATCATTCAAAAATTCTCTTGCGTCTTTAATTTCCATATCATCAGCAGCATCAATGAAATCCTCTAACATTGCTTCTACATCATTCTCGTAGTTTTTTTCAACCTTTTTAGTTTCTTCTTTGGTATCGTCTTTGCCGCATCCTACAAATGCGAATAAAATTGATACAACAAGTATTGCAGTTAATAATTTTTTTAATGTTTTTTTCATGTTTTTTCTCTCCTTATAACAGTATTTTGAATTTTATTAAACGTTTTTAACCCATTAATCACAGTAATGTGATTTTTCTAAATTATCCCCCTTCCTTGTCATTAACTACATAATTGTGATTATGTGGTAGAATCTTTAGTTATCCCATATTTAATTACAAATAAATATTTACTTTTTTATAATTAAATGACACGAAAAATAGACCTTAGTAGCTTATTTTTGCCAAAAGGTCTGTTTGCTGTCCTTGTTTTAAGATCTAATGTCTTATTTTCTGATAATATGACATTAAATCATTGACAATTTATAATTTAGATGGTAAAATATGTATATCAATTACATTTATATGATGTTTTTTACCACATAATCACAATTATGTGGTATTCTTATTTTTTCAACACAAAAGCAAGCCAAGTTTCTGTATTTGCTTACTGTGTACTTCACCGGATTCCATTGTGTAGATTCTGGTGGTATTTATGCTGGAGTGACCCAGGATATCGGCGAGTCTTACCACGTCTTTTTGTATGCTGTAGTAGGTGCGGGCGAAGAGGTGCCTTAAGTTATGGGGAAACACCTTGGCAGCGGATACGCCTGCTTTTTCGCAGAGTTTTTTCATATCGGACCATATGTTGCTTCTGTCTATGGGGTTGCCGTTTCTGGTGACGAACACGGAGCCGGAGGAGATTTTCTTTTTCTTGATATAATCTTTCAGGATTTTGCAGAGTTTTTTGGGCATATAGACGGTGCGTATTTTGCCTTTACAATTGATGACGGCTACATTGGTTTTCACTGCATCTGCGGTTATGAATTCCAGTTCGGACACACGTATACCGCATGAACATATGGTCTGCATTATAAGCCATAGCCTTTCGTTGTTATTTGCTTTGGCGGCGGCAAGTAGGCGCTTATACTCATGCTTGGTAAGCTCTCTGTCCTTGTCGGCAAAAATCTGCCTTTGGATTTTGAGGGCTTTGGTCTTGTAACTTAGGCAATTGTTGAATGTAAAGAAGCTGTTTAATGCTGAGATAATCGAGTTAACACTTGTCGGCTTGTGGTGCTTTATAAGGTGAGCTTTGTAGTCCAGGATGATATCTTTGGTGAGTTCACGGTCACCGAGCCAGCTTATAAAGGCTGAAATGTCGCGGAGGTATTTTTCTTTGGTGGATTTGGATTTTTCTGTTTCTGTCAGGTGATTTCTGTAGGTGGTTATGTGGTTGGGAGTTATTGTTTTCATGTTTGGGCTCCTTTCTAAAATTAGCCATAGGATGCAAATAAGTATGGTTCAAAATCGCTGTTGGCGATTTTGTTCATAACCTATTACTTCTTAACTATTACCTTTTACTTCAAAATGCGGCATTCCCGGTCGGCGTTCTCTTGGAGTTTGGTGGTTATCTCTCCCTCAGTCAGCTTTGCTGACAGCTCCCTCATCAGAGGGAGCTAGGGGATTTTGGGTGCCGACCCCTACTTTTATTATACCTCGTTTTAACTACATATTTCGCCTACAGAAATAAAAAAAGTGATGTAAACCGTAAAATTTACATCACTTGGGGTTATTTTATTGATTATTTAGGCTGTTTACCGATGTATGCCAGTATACCGCCGTCAACGTACAGAATGTGACCGTTAATAAAGTTGGATGCATCGGAAGCTAAGAACACT
This sequence comes from Clostridia bacterium, assembly GCA_017621495.1. Taxonomy (GTDB): domain Bacteria; phylum Bacillota; class Clostridia; order UMGS1810; family UMGS1810; genus RGIG8748. The sequence goes on along the minus strand of JAGATB010000004.1, from coordinate 13,414 downwards.
GCAGGACCTGCAAGGTCTTCCGGGTCTCCCCAACGGGCAGCGGGAGTCTTGGCAATGATGAAGCTATCAAAGGGATGACGTGAACCGTCCGGCTGTGTTTCTCTTAATGGAGCGGTCTGAGGTGTGGCAATATAGCCGGGACCTATGCCGTTGCACTGAATATTGAATTCGCCGTATTCGGAAGCGATATTCTTTGTGAGCATCTTGAGTCCGCCCTTGGCAGCTGCGTAAGCAGAAACGGTCTCTCTGCCCAGTTCACTCATCATGGAGCAGATATTTATAATCTTACCGTGACCCTTCTTAATCATAGAAGGAATAACTGCCTTTGATACTATAAAGGGGGCATTCAAGTCAACGTCGATTACCTTTCTGAATTCATCTGCAGACATTTCATGCATGGGAATTCTTCTGATGATACCTGCGTTATTTACCAAGATATCTATAACACCGACTTCGGCTTCGATTTTAGCAACAAGCTCATTTACAGCAGTTTCGTCGGTAACATCGCATACATATCCATGAGCTTCTATACCGGCTTCTTTGTATGCTGCTATACCCTTTTCTACAAGTTCTAAATTGATGTCATTAAACACGATTTTAGCACCTGCATCAGCCAATCCCTTAGCAATAGCAAAGCCTATACCATAGGAAGCACCTGTAACGAGGGCGATTTTATTATCTAAGTTAAAGTTTACCATAGTTAGTCTCCTTTTCTTACAATGTTTTTATCTCAAATCCTTTGTTTCGATATGGTCCATATCGGTGAATTCCTGGTTTTCGCCGCACATAGCCCAGATGAAGGAATACGCTCTGGTACCTACGCCGGAATGTATAGACCAGCTGGGGCTGATTACAGCTTCTTCATTGTGCATGATGATATGACGTGTTTCGTTGGGTTCGCCCATCATATGGAATACAGCATCATTCTCTTCCATGTCAAGATAGAGATAAACTTCCATTCTTCTGTCATGAGTATGGCTGGGCATGGTGTTCCATACGGAGCCCTCTTCAAGCTCGGTAAGACCCATAGCAAGCTGACAGCTCTTGATAACCTCGGGGTGAATATACTGATTGATAACTCTCTTGTTGGCATCTGCGGTACTGCCGCAGGGTACCTTCTTTGCCTTGGTAATGTCAATCTTAACTATAGGATATTCCTTATGAGCAGGACATGAGCTTACATAGAATTTTGCAGGATTTTCAATGTCTGCACTCTTGAATGTAATCTCCTTGTTGCCCATACCGATATAGATACCGTCACGGGGATTCATCTCATAATCAACACCGTCTATTGTTATAGTACCTTTACCACCGATATTGATACAACCCATTTCTCTTCTCTGGAGGAAGTAGTCGGCTGCAAGCTCCTTGCCGGCTTCCAGTTTAAGAGTGTGTAACACGGGCATGAAGCCTGCTGTAATGATACGGTCAATGTGGCTGTATACCATGCGCACGTTGTCCTTGGTAAAGAGGTTTGCAATGTGGAATTCCTCTCTTAAACGTTCTGTGGTATAGTGCTTAACGTCTCTGGGGTTTGATGCATTTCTGATTTCCATAGTTTCATTCTCCTTTTTAATATATTTTCCATATACTTCGATTTCTGTAAGTGCCGCCCATGAAAGCGGATTAACTGCTTGTTTAAAATTAATAAGAGCGATTGTATCGGTAACCTTGGGTTCATCAAGAACAAGTGCCTGTCCTTCCGATGTCATCTCAAATTCGGCATGAGATATACTGCCGTCCGAGAAACGGACATCCAGGGATTTCCAGTATGTATCATGAGGGAAATCCGCCCTGAGATAGAATACTATCTTCTCTATCTCTACTTCACATCCGAAATCAAGACTGTAGGTCATATCTTCTCTGGCACCTGCCGCCCATGACTGATACGGATATGAACCGTGTTTTGAGTTATCGCACACGCCGTCTATGGCATTTTTGGCTTCAAATACCGGCTCTCCTCTGGTAACGAAGTCTGCATATGCATGTGGGAAAAACTTCTTGTTGTCAGTATAGTCAACTGCATTCAAGGCAATATTTCTCACGCAATAAGCAGTCTCATCATCCACAGGAACCGCTTTGATACGATGTGCAGAGCTGCCCCAGGAATCGGAGTCATATGCTTCAAGCGACCTTCCAAAAGGTATGGGATATTTGAATTCCCCCTCCGGCAAATATACAATTGACTCTTTTTGCGACTCATCAAATGTGACACTGATAAATGAGCTGTCGCATTTAATTGTAATAACGTCGCCGTCCTTATAGCGGTCTTCAAAGATTACATCAATTGCCTCACCTTCATATGAAGCTCTGATGTCTTTGTTGACATCTGTTATGGTACATTTAATCAATTATAACCACCTCCAAAACTTTTTTACATATAATATGTTAGCTCAATTATACTATATGAGAAACGCAAAGTATATGCAAATTATAATGAAAATGTTGCATTTTCTAATTTTTAATGATATACTGATTGTGTTAAAACATTTTTTTGTGTTATACTTGCTTTGGGTAAGAATATATGGTATGGAGGGAATCGTATGAAAGTGATATTTGCAAAGTGTACCGACGCAATAGCATACGCTAATGAGAGCAAAACCTACGGCGTGTTTCACTCGGATGTAAACAACGGCAATGACACAATACATGTGCATGACTGCTGTGAGATATTCTTTTGCGTAAAAGGAAGCGGAAATATGTTTATTGACGAAAAGGTATACAAGCTCAATGCAGGTGACCTTGTGGTGATGAACCAGTTTGAAGCGCATCAGATATCACCCGATGCAAACACCGAATTTGAAAGATATGCACTGCATATACACCCCTCTTATCTGTACAACGTATCTACGGAAAAAACTGACCTGGCACGCTGCTTTAAGATAAGAAATGCAAGTGTATCTCATAAAAGCACACCTACCAAAGATAAATTTGAACGTCTGAAGCTGCTGTTTGAAAAGCTTGCTTCTCAAGCGGATTTCGGAGACGATATACTGAAAAATCTGTCCGCAACAGAGATAATAACTCTGACCAATGAGTGCTTTAAAAAACAAAATAAAGAATATACATACCACTCACCTATGGAAAACAAGACTGTGGACATAGCGATTGAATACATTAACGCAAATTACAGCTCAACACTTAACCTGGAGCTTGTGGCGAAGAATTCTTATGTATCTGTAAATGAAATATGCAGACTTTTTAGGAAATATCTGGGTACTACGGTAAGCAAATATATAATGGGTAAACGCATAAGCGAAGCAAAAAAGATGCTCAAAGGCGGTTTCACCGTCCTTCAAACATCTGAAAGCTGCGGATTTGCTGATTATACAAGCTTTATAAGAGCATTTAAACGTACTGTGGGAGTTGCACCGGGAAAGTATAAAAAAGAAGAATGAATTTTTATATCACTATTTCTGCCTTGCTTCCGCCGGATTTTTGCTTCTTTACTATGATTTGTTTATCTATACGTTCTTTGAGTTCACCTACGTGGGATATGACACCAACTATGCGATTGCTGTCACCAAGGGAGCTTAACGCATTCATTGCCTGATTGAGAGATTCGGCATCAAGTGAACCAAAGCCTTCGTCTACAAACATACAGTCAAGCTCTATGCCGCCGCTGAGCGACTGCAATTCATCCGACAAGCCAAGTGCCAGAGAAAGAGATGCCTTGAAGGATTCTCCTCCCGACAAAGTCTTAACACTGCGTGTGGTACCGTTGTAATAATCTACGACATCCAATTCAAGTCCTGTCTGACTTTTGAGGTTGGCTCCGGTTGATGAACGTTTCAACTCATACTGACCATTGGTCATAACCATAAGACGTTTGTTGGCACGATGGATTATCCTGTCAAAGTACGCCATCTGGACATAGGTTTCCAGCATGATTTTTTCTTTTTTGTTGCCAAGGTTGCCATTGGCTGTATTTGAGAGATTTTTAACCCATGACCACCTTACTTCAAGCTCGGCAAGCTTTTTGCTGTCTGCTTCTATATTGGCAAGTGCACTCGAATTCATCTGTATCCTTGCCAGATACGATGTAATACTATCTTTGAGAAGCTTTGATGTCTCTAAGTTTACATTGCGTTTTTGAATCAGAGCCTCTGTATCTATTTGAGGTGCACCCTCAAGCTGGGCTGAATTAGCTTTTACAGAGCCCTCTAATTCGCTGATTGTATTTTTAATATCGTTATATGCTCGCTCTGCAGCAGTAAAAGCCTTTTCAAATTCCATGCGTTTGCCGGTAAGCTCTTCTATCTTTTGAAGTGCTTCGTCTTTAGATTCATACTCCAGGCTGTCTTTTAGCTTTGCAGTAGTCTCGGAAATAGACTTGATACGTTCCTCAAGAACAGCTGTGTTTCTCTTGGCATTTTCTGATTTCTCTTTGAGCTCGGATATCTCTGCTTCAATGAAAGCAATTTTTTTATCAAGCTCATCTCTTTTAATAATCTGTTCATCCGCATCCGAGAGAGCTTTTTTGTTTGCTTTAATTTTCTCGTTTAAGTCCGGAACAGCTGTTTTCAATATCTCGGCAGCTGCTTCAATGTCTTCATCAGTGAAAACCGCCTTGAATTTTGTTTTGAATTCTGTTTCTGTACTTTCGCAGGTACCGGATAACGCAGCAAGCTCCAATGCCTGTGAGTCTGCTTTTTTGCTGAGAGACTCGTATTGGTGCTTAAGATTCTCAACCTCCTCTTTAGTAGGAGCATTGTCACTCATCGCAGCCTTGTGAGGATGGTTGAGAGAACCGCACACGGGGCATGGAGTATTATCCTCAAGCATAAGTGCCAGAAAGCCTGCCTGACTATCCAAAAATGCCATATTACCGGAATTGTATATATTCTTGGCTTCCTCTGTTTGCTTCATGAGTTCAGAGACCGCTTCACGCTTGACGGCGTACTCGTTTTTGAGAGTTTTGAGCGCATTGTATGCTTGCACAGTGTCTTTAAGCTGCTGTGCTCTTTGAGAAAGCTCGTTGCTTTTGGCAATAAGCCTTTCTTTCACAATATGTGCGTCTGTCATTGAGTTGAACTTAGATTTACATTCCGCTGCAAGAGCAGATTTACTTTCAATATCAATTAATATCCGGCTTATAGAATTTTGATTTTCTTCAAGCTGCTTCTGCGTATTTTCAAGTGCGGTTTTATTGCTTTCAAGCTCGTCATAGACGGTGAGCTTTTGTTTTAACAATGATATCTGCTGTGCCACACATTCATCTTGAGGTTTAAGCTCCTTTTGAGTATTGTAATTTTCTGAAACAACTGCCGATTTTTCCCGGGCAATATCCAGCTCCTTTAAATCTCGGTTTAGTGATAAACGGATTTTTTCAATTTGTTCTGCTTTGGTAAGTGACTCATTTATATCATTTAAAGCTTTTTCTACATCTGCAAGAAGGATTTCATCCGCTTGCATAGCAGACTCGTCCATATCTATCAGTGTGTTGGCAAGGGCAATGAGGCTGTTGGTATCAAGGTCGCTTTTCTTTGCTCTGTCAATTTGAATTGACAGAGTGTCATCGTCTGCACACTTTAAAAGAGAGGCTGATTTTTCTTTTTTTGCTGCATGTATTTCAACCTCAGCATGAAGCTTGCCGGACTCATTTTTAAGTGCATCCTGCAGATATCTGTATAAGTCTGTCTTAAATATCTTACGAAATATCTCCTTGCGTTCCTCGGTACCTGCCAGGAGAAGCTTCATAAAATCTCCCTGGGCTATCATAGCTATCCTTGAAAACTGATTGTAGTTGATGCCAAGAATATCTTCTATAGCAGCATTAACCCTGTTAACACCCGTAATCACCTTACCGTCGGGATAGGTAAGCTCGGCATCGCCTTCTTCAATTTTAGTACCGGTTCCTCTCTTTAAAGGTCTCTCGTATGCCAGTGTACGAGAGACCGTAAAGCATTTACCGCCGTATTCAAACACAAGCTCTACCTCCGGTTTAACTCCCGGAGAGGCATACTTGGAGTGCATCATATCGGAATTGCGTCTGTCTCCACTGGTTCTGCCGTACAGCGCAAATGTAACTGCATCAAAAATAGTAGTCTTACCCGCGCCTGTATCTCCGGTGATAAGATATATACCGCTAGTTCCAAGCACTGACATGTCCAAAACCTGTGTACCTGCGTAAGGTCCAAAAGCTGTCATGGTTATTTTAACAGGTCTCATCAGGCAAGCACCTCCCCATCGGATATGTTTTCTATAAGAGTTCTCACAAAATTGATTTCTTCTTCGTTCATAGGTGTGTTATTCTGCAATTCGTAGAGCTCCGAGAAAAAGTCCAGAGGTGATTTGTGCTCCGCCTCCGCAGAAGAAGTTATAAGTGAGTATGACCTTGTACGTTTGTTGTCATAATCAAGTCGAAGTATATTTTTGTATACAGTTCGCAGTTTACCTACTGCATCTATGATTTCCTCATCATCAGTTAATGTAATATGAAGAAAATCCTCCCTAAGAGTGGTACCTTCATAGGTTTTAGGAGACATTATCTCCTCAAATTTGCCCTTAAGCTCTGCCATCTCTCTCATTGGCTTCAAGGGAATTTCACTTATATTTACACTTCCCTTTTCGCAAAGCTCCACTATGGTAAGTGTTTTGGTATGGGATACCTCGGAAAAAGAGTACTTAAGGGGTGTACCGCTGTAGCGAACTGCATCGCGACCGACCTTCTGAGGTCTGTGGATGTGTCCCAGAGCCACATAATCAAATTTATCAAATATATCTGCGGAGATGTTGTCCGTGCCTCCTACCGATATCTCCTCCGAGTCTGACCGAAGTGCACCTGTGACAAACTGATGACTGAGGATTATATTGCGATTGTCTCCGCTTACATTAATGGCATTTACTGCAGTGCGAACTGCGTCATCATAGCTTGTAATTTGTGCATCCGGGAAGAACCTGCGAACGCTTGCAGGCTTTATAAACGGCAGCATATATACACCCACGGTGCCGTAGTCATCATCAATATATATTGGCTCCACCATTCCCGAATACACAGGCGACAGATAGATACCGCCGCCGCTCATAATCCTGCCGCCAAAGGCTATGCGTTCGGCAGAGTCGTGGTTGCCGCTTATTATAAAGCATTTGATACCGCGAGAAGCAACAGCAGTTATGAATTCATCAAAGAGCTCCACCGCTTCGGTAACGGGTACGGATTTATCATACACGTCACCGGAAATCAAAACTGCATCGAGCTTCTGTGAGTCAATGATATTTATAATAATTTTCAAAATATATTTCTGGTCTTCTATAAGCGAAAAATCATTGAGCTTTTTACCAAGGTGAAGGTCTGACAGGTGAATAAACTTCATACAATCAATCCTTTTGCATAAATTATATACATTAATTTTATCACCTGACTGCTTATTCGTCAACAGAGATGTTTATTTATTATAAAATTATTGCATATTTGCCGAAATTCGCCAAATATGAATTCTAAAATATTGACAATAGCGCAATTTAGTTGTATAATAATTTAGTTAAAATAAGTATAGTATTTCCATGTGAACGGAGGATATATATATGTATAACAAAGTTGACAACAATTTAAACTTTGTTCAAAGAGAGAAGATTGTTGAAAAATTCTGGAAGGATAATGAAATCTTCCAAAAATCAATTGACAGCCGTAAGGACGCAGAAACATATATGTTTTATGACGGACCACCGACTGCCAACGGTAAGCCCCACATAGGTCACGTGCTTACCAGAGTAATCAAGGATATGATACCCAGATACCGCACCATGAAGGGCTACAAAGTGCCCAGAAAAGCCGGCTGGGATACTCATGGTTTGCCTGTAGAGTTAGAAGTAGAAAAGCTTCTGGGTCTTGACGGCAAAGAACAGATTGAAGAATACGGGCTTGAACCGTTTATAAAGCACTGTAAAGAAAGCGTGTGGAAGTACAAGGGCATGTGGGAGGACTTTTCCTCTACCGTAGGCTTCTGGGCTGACATGGACGACCCTTATGTAACATACCACAATGACTTTATAGAATCCGAGTGGTGGGCACTTAAACAGATTTGGGATAAAGGTCTGCTTTATAAGGGCTTCAAAATTGTACCATACTGCCCCAGATGCGGAACTCCGCTCTCCTCTCACGAAGTGGCTCAGGGCTACAAGAATGTAAAGGAACGTTCCGCTGTAGTTAGATTTAAGGTCGTGGGAGAAGATGCATACTTCCTGGCATGGACAACCACCCCCTGGACGCTGCCCTCCAACGTAGCGCTCTGCGTAAATCCTGATGACGATTACTGCAAGGTAAAGGCAGCTGACGGATACACATATTACATGGCAAACGATCTGCTTGATAAGGTGCTCGGAAAGCTGGGCAATGAGGATACACCCGCATACGAAATCCTGGAAAGATACAAGGGCATAGACTTAGAACACAAGGAATACGAACCGTTATTTGACTTTGTAAAGCCTGTATGTGAAAAGCAGAAAAAGAAAGGTCACTATATAACATGTGACAGCTATGTTACCATGTCTGACGGTACGGGTATAGTACACATTGCACCTGCATTCGGTGAGGACGATGCTAATGTAGGCAGAAAATATGACCTACCCTTTGTACAGTTTGTAGACGGCAGCGGTAACCTCACAAGCGAGACACCATATGCAGGTATGTTTGTAAAGGATGCAGACCCGGTAGTGCTTAAGGATTTGGATGCAGCAGGTCTTCTGTTTGATGCACCTAAGTTTGAGCATGACTACCCCTTCTGCTGGAGATGTGACACTCCCCTTATATATTATGCAAGAGACTCCTGGTTTATAAAAATGACAGCCGTTAAGGAGGACCTCATAAGAAATAACGATACAATCAACTGGATTCCCGAAAGCATAGGTAAAGGCCGCTTCGGAGACTGGCTCAAGAATGTACAGGACTGGGGCGTAAGCCGCAACAGATATTGGGGTACTCCCCTTAACATCTGGGAATGTGAATGCGGACACCGTCATGCCATAGGTTCAATAGCAGAGCTCAAAGAGATGAGCTCTAATTGCCCCGACGAAGTGGAGCTGCACAGACCATGGATAGATGCTGTAACTATAAAATGTCCGGAATGCGGCGGCGAGATGCACAGAGTAAGCGAAGTTATAGACTGCTGGTTTGATTCAGGAGCTATGCCCTTTGCACAGTGGCACTATCCTTTTGAAAACAAGGAGCTGTTTGAAGCTACATTCCCTGCGGACTTCATAAGTGAAGCGGTTGACCAGACAAGAGGATGGTTCTACTCACTCTTGGCAGAGTCCACACTGCTCTTTAACAAAGCACCCTACAAGAATGTAATAGTGCTTGGTCACGTACAGGACGAAAACGGACAAAAAATGTCCAAATCCAAGGGCAACGCTGTAGACCCGTTTGAAGCATTGGAGCAGTTTGGTGCAGATGCAATCAGATGGTATTTCTACTCAAACTCTGCACCCTGGCTGCCAAACAGATTTCACAGTGCTGCTGTAACAGAAGGTCAGAGGAAGTTCTTGGGTACACTGTGGAACACATATGCATTCTTCATACTCTATGCGAACATAGATGAATTTGATGCTACAAAGTATACACTTGACAAAGACAGCCTCTCCGTAATGGATAAATGGCTTCTCTCAAAGCTTAACTCCTTGGTAAAGGAAGTAGACGATAACCTTACAAACTACAAGATTACCGAGACTGCAAGAGTTCTGCAGGACTTTACCGACGAGCTCAGTAACTGGTATGTAAGAAGAAGCAGAGAAAGATTCTGGGTTAAGGGTATGCCTCAGGACAAGATAAATGCATACATGACACTCTACACTGCACTTGTGACACTGTGTAAGGTTGCAGCCCCCATGATACCATTCATGACTGAAGATATATATCAGAATATGGTTCGCTCCATAGACAAGAATGCTCCTGAAAGCATACACCTGTGTGACTTCCCTGTTTGTGACGAAAGCTTTATTGACAGTGAGTTGGAATCTCATATGGAAGAAGTGCTTGACATAGTTGTGCTCGGACGTGCGGCAAGAAACGCATCTGCTATAAAGAACAGACAGCCTATAGGCAAGATGTATGTGAAAGCTGATAACGTAGAACTGGATAAGTTCTTTACAGACATAATCGCAGAAGAGCTCAACGTGAAGGAAGTAGAGTTTACAGATGATGTGGAGAGCTTCACAAGCTATACCTTAAAGCCCCAGCTTAAGACAGTTGGCCCCAAATACGGCAAGTTCCTGGGTCAGATAAGAACCATGCTTCCTGCTATGGACGGCAATAATGCAATAAAAGAGCTTGAAGCCAACGGATATATAACACTTGATATAGATGGTAATGAGATTAGGTTAGAGAAAGAAGACCTGCTCATAGAAGCTGCAAAGACCGAGGGATATGCCTCGGAATCCGACTACGGAATCACTGTAGTACTGGACACTAACCTTTCCGATGAGCTCATAGAAGAAGGCTTCGTACGTGAAATAATAAGCAAAATCCAGTCAATGCGTAAGGATTCTGACTTTGAGGTTATGGACCACATAGATATATATGTAAACGGAAATGATAAGATAGCGGATATCATAAACAAAAATTCCGATTTCATAAAGGAAGAAGTACTTGCAGAAGCAATAATTATAGGTTCTGATGCCGCAAACTCCAAGGAATGGAATATTAACGGCGAAAAGGTAAACCTGGGTGTAGAGAGAAAATAATCCCCTACTCGTCATTATCACAAATGAATTTTTATTAATATAAATTCAGACAAGATTTATAAAGGAGTGTGCAAAAACATGAAAAAGATTTACGAAGGAAAGACAAAAGACGTTTATAAACTTGACAACGGCAACGTTATGCTCAAGTTCAAGGACGACTGTACAGGCAAAGACGGTGTATTTGATCCCGGTGAAAACAGTGTTGGTCTTACTATTGAAGGTATCGGTAAAGAAAACCTCAAGACATCAATTCACTATTTTGAACTGCTTAAGGATGCCGGAATTAAAACTCACTATGTAGACGCCAATGTAGAGGAAGCTACAATGGAAGTACTGCCTGCTACTGTATTCGGTCATGGTCTTGAAGTTATATGTCGTTTGGTTGCTACAGGAAGCTTCATACGCAGATACGGCGAGTACATCGAAGATGGTACCGTGCTTGAAGGCGGATATGTAGAGTGCACATTCAAAAATGACGAAAAGGGCGACCCCCTCGTAACGGGTGAAGGTCTGGCAGCACTGGGTGTAATGACTCCTGCAATGTTTGAAAGCATGAAGGAGCAGACACTTAAAATCACAAAAATTGTGGCAGACGACCTAAAGTCTATAGGACTCGACCTATGGGATATTAAGTTTGAATTTGGCTACAATAACGATGAGGTTATACTCATTGACGAAATTGCTTCCGGTAACATGAGAGTATATAAGGACGGCAAGATTGTAGAGCCTGTAGAGCTTACAAAGCTTATTCTTAACAGATAATATAAGTTAAAATAATGACCATCTCTTATTCAAGAGATGGTCATTATTTTATTCTCTATAATCCAAGTGAATCCTTCATTTTTTCAAAGAAGTTCTTGTGCTGTTTATAGTTGTTGTCATTGGAAACCTTGGCAAATGCCTCAAGGGCTTCCTTTTGGTCCTTGCTTAAGTTTTTGGGTACTTCCACATTTACCGTGAGGACCATATCTCCCCTGATGCCGCTTCTGACACCGGGTATACCCTTGCCTCGGAGGCGGAATTCACTTCCGGGCTGTGTGCCCTCGGGTATGGTATAGGTCATCTTACCCAAGGTATATTTTTTGTCTTCGTCAAGGATTGGAATGTTTACATCCGCACCCAAAGCTGCCTGTACAAATGTGATGGGAATTGTGCAGTAAACATCATTACCCCTGCGGGTAAACACCTCGTGACGTTTAATCTGAATCGTAACAAGCAAGTCACCTGCAGGACCGCCCTTAATTCCGGCATTGCCCAGACCTCTGTAACGTACTGTCTCTCCGTTGTCTATACCTGCAGGAATATCAACATCCACATTCCTTGCACGCTTGATCATGCCCTTGCCTTTACACTTGGTACAAGGGTTTTTGATAATCTGACCTGTACCCGAGCAATGGTTACAAGTAGTCACATTTACCATCTGACCAAACAGCGAGTTGGTAACACTCTTAATCTCACCGGTACCCTTACATGTGGGACATGTAACCTTGTCTGTTTCACTCTTACAGCCTTTGCCGCCACATTCGTCGCACTCTTCCACTTTATAAATCTTAAGTGTCTTTTTAATGCCGAATGCAGCTTCTTCAAAGCTTAATAATATGCTTTCATTGACGTCACTGCCCCTGCGGGGACCGTTGCGTCGTCTCTGCTGAGAGCCGCCGAAACCGCCACCGAAGAAAGAGCCGAATATATCTCCCAAATCATCAAAACCGCCACCAAAGCCTCCTCCAAAGCCGCCACCGGCACCGAAGTTGGGGTCAACACCTGCATGACCGTACTGATCATACCTTTGTCTTTTCTGCGCATCGCTCAATACCTCGTATGCTTCGCCGGCTTCCTTGAATTTTGCCTCTGCTTCAGCATCACCGGGGTGAAGGTCGGGGTGATATTTTTTTGCTACCTTACGGTAAGCTTTTTTTATTTCATCGTCCCCGGCGCCCTTTTGGATACCCAGGACTTCATAATAATCTCTTTTATCTGCCATAATGCACCGCCTTGTGCTATTAATTTATGTAGGTAACAGCTTCCCCGTAAGGGGAAGCCGTGATTTATAGTATTTATTTATTGTCGTCATCAACTACTGTGTAGTCACCGTCATATGTGCCGCCCTGTGCACCGCCCATATTGGGATCAGCACCCATATCGGGGCCTGCACCCTGGGGATTAGCAGCCTGATACATCTTGGTAGAAACTTCATAGAATTTCTGCTGAAGTGCATCTGTTGCCGATTTGATAGCTTCTGTATCTGTACCCTGGAGAGCAGACTTTACGTCAGCTATTTTAGCTTCTATATCACTCTTGTCTGTGCCGTCGAGCTTATCGCCAAGGTCTGTGATAGCCTTTTCGCACTGATATACCAGGGAATCTGCGTTGTTTCTTACTTCAATCTCTTCCTTGCGCTTTTTGTCTTCTTCTGCAAATTTCTCTGCTTCCTTAACTGCCTTGTCGATATCCTCTTCGGAAAGGTTGGAGCTTGCAGTAATTGTAATGTCCTGCTCATTGCCTGTAGCCATATCCTTGGCAGAAACATGTACTATACCGTTGGCATCTATATCAAAGCTTACTTCAATCTGAGGAACACCTCTGGGAGCAGGAGCTATGCCTGTAAGAGAGAATCTGCCAAGGCTCTTGTTGTATGCAGCCATCTCTCTTTCACCCTGGAGAACGTTGATCTCAACGCTGGTCTGGTTATCTGCAGCTGTAGAGAATACCTGGCTCTTCTTGGTGGGAATAG